>JAJYTA010000042.1 GCA_021793295.1 Actinomycetes bacterium | reverse complement strand
GCGCGGCGGCGAGAACGGCCAGGGCATGACGTACTGCAACCCGGTCGGGATGGTGCTCAGCCGCCTGGGCGTGCGCCTGCTGGGGGCGTCGGTGACGTCGCCGGTTCCTGGTGGTTGACGGCTAGGCGCAGCCTGATGAGCTGGCACCACGAGGCGTTGTGTCGCATCACGAGGCGTGCACGGGTGGTGGAGCAGGCAATTCCCAAGTGAACATGATCATTCGAAAAGCGGAGGGTGTGAATATGGGGGAGTTGTTCGATGCTGTGGACATCATCCGCACCAAGCGCGACCGGGGCGAGCTGGACGATCGGCAGATCGACTGGGTGATCGACGCCTACACCCGCGGCGTGGTCGCCGACGAGCAGATGTCCGCGCTGGCGATGGCGATTCTGCTCAACGGGATGTCCAGGCGCGAGATCGCCCGCTGGACCGACGCGATGATCCGCTCCGGCCGGCGGATGCAGTGGTCCGGCCTGACGCGCCCCACGACGGACAAGCATTCCACTGGTGGAGTCGGCGACAAGATCACGCTGCCGCTGGCGCCGACCGTGGCCGCCTGCGGTGCCGCTGTGCCGCAACTGTCCGGCCGTGGGCTCGG
This sequence comes from Actinomycetes bacterium, assembly GCA_021793295.1. GTDB lineage: Bacteria > Actinomycetota > Actinomycetes > Jiangellales > Jiangellaceae > Haloactinopolyspora. The sequence continues at coordinate 28,423 of JAJYTA010000042.1, read as the reverse complement.
GCACACCGGCGGCACGCTGGACAAGCTCGAGTCGATCCCGGGATGGCGCGCGTCGCTGTCCGGCGACGAGATGCTGGCGGTGCTCGCCGACGTCGGTGCGGTCATCTGTGCCGCCGGTGACGATCTCGCTCCCGCCGACAAACGGCTCTACGCGCTGCGCGACGTCACCGGCACCGTGGAGTCGATCCCGCTGATCGCCTCGTCGATCATGAGCAAGAAGATCGCCGAGGGCACCGGCGCGCTCGTGCTCGACGTCAAGGTCGGGTCCGGGGCGTTCATGAAGGACGTCGAGTCGGCTCGAAGCCTCGCCGAGACGATGGTGTCCCTGGGGACCGACGCCGGAGTGCGCACGATCGCGCTGCTGACGAACATGCAGACTCCGCTCGGCTTGACGGCGGGCAACGCGCTGGAGGTTCGTGAGTCCGTCGAGGTGCTCAGCGGTGGTGGCCCCGAGGATGTCGTCGAGCTGACCGTCCGATTGGCCCGCGAGATGCTGGCGCTGGCCGGGCTCGATGGCGGCAAGGACCCCGCCGACGCGCTCGGTGACGGCACGGCCATGGACGTCTGGCGGCGCATGATCGCCGCACAGGGTGGTGATCCGGACGCAGCCCTGCCGCAGGCGCGCGAGTCCCACACCGTGCTCGCCCCTGCCGACGGGGTGCTGACCACGCTGGACGCCTACCAGATCGGGGTCGCCGCGTGGCGGCTCGGGGCCGGACGCAGCACCCAGGGGGAGACCGTGCAAGCCGGCGCCGGCGTGGAGATGCACGTCAAACCGGGCGCCGTCGTGCGTGCGGGCGAGCCGTTGCTGACGCTGCACACCGACGATGCCGCGCGCATCGACCGGGCGCTCGAAGCCCTGACTGGCGCGTACGTCATTGCGCCGAGCGGTAGCCGGCCGGACCTGCAGCCGCTGGTGATCGACCGCATCGCGTGAGCGCCGGGCGCGGCCGGCGCCAGCCTGATCACCTGGGCCCTTCGCCTCGTTACGCTCGGGACATGGTCAAACTGATCCGAACCCCGCAGCGTGTCCCCGTCCCCGGGGGCAAGGTCATCGACGAGTACGTCGGCCGCGTGTCCACGGGCACCGACGGCGTGTCCGTCGCCCGGATGAAAGCCCCGCCCGGTTGGGACGAGCCCGCCCAGACACCACAGTTCGACGAAGTGACCCTGGTCCTGGCCGGACGCCTCGTCGTGGAGCACGACGACACGCGGACCGAGGTGGCCGCTGGCGAAGCGGTCCTGACCCCGGCCGGGCAAACCGTGCGTTACGTCGCCGGTTCCGACGGCGCAGAGTACGTCGCCGTCTGCGTGCCGGCCTTCGCCCCGGAGCTCGCGGGCCGGGAGGACTGATCAAGGACCGCCCGGCGCGACCGGACCGGCCGGACCGGAATAGCTCCGGAATGGCCCGGCGCTAAGCCGGCATCCTCAGTACGCTGCATGTGCAGGCGTTGCACCTGCACGTGCGGCCCGCGTGTCCTGCACGTGCAAGACGTGCGTCTGCACGTGCGGTGGAAATTCCACAAAGGATCTTCGAATCGGGCGTAACGGACATGCCGGGCGGATTGTCGTGGCGCTCAAGCGTCGTCTTGCCACGCCACCATGAGCCGGGGAACACCGACCTGGCCGACGTCGGTCTCCAGCGGCACGATGCGGTGGCGCTCGCGCCGGATCGGCGTCGCGGTCCAGGCGTGATCTGCAGCGTTCCAGGTAAGAACGTATTCGACATCGCGGCGGAGCATGGGTCGCCTAGCCTCTCGGTGCGGTTGTACTCGGCGGGTTGCCGGGATCGGGGTGGTCGCACCGGCAACCCGCCTCAAGTCACGGCTTCCATGATCGGTGCCGAATCGGGAGAAAAGGCACCGGCCATGACTCGTATTGCGATCATTTCGCCGGAATGGCGCGAACGCCAGGGGTGAGGCCCGGGAGGATTCGGGGGATGATTCGGGATTGTCGAAAACTCCTGACAAGCCCGCTCAGACAATGTCACTATGGTCTTCCCCGCCTATGTGGAGACATGGTGCGCGAACCGAACGAGCAGCTACGTGCCGCCCGCGAGGCAACGCCGTCGATCGACGTCCCGGGCCTGCCGATGTCTCGGCACGAGCTGGCCCAGCGCGCCAACGCGTACCTGCGCGAAGTCACCGGAAAGCTCTACGAACTCGACGACAACTACATCGGCAAGCTCGAACGCGGTGTCATCCGCTGGCCGCAGGCCCCCTACCGGGAGGCGTTCCGGCACGTCCTCGGTGTGTCGTCGGATCACGACCTCGGGTTCGTCAACACGCGCCGGCTCGCTGCGGCTGGAGCGGACGTGAAGCGCCAGGATTTCCTGCGGGCTGCGTTCGTCGGCGTCGGCGCCCTGGCGTCGCCGTCGTCGTTGCTCGACCTGCTGCGGCCCGCCGAGCACGATGCGCCCCGCGCTGTGGGGCGCAGCGACATCGAGCAGGTCCGCGGTGCGGCCGATCTGCTGGCCAGCTGGGGACACAGTCACGGCGGCGCCGGTGTGAGACAAGCCGCGAACGCCCAGTTGCGCTGGTTCGCGCAACTGCTGACGGCGCACAGTGCCGGCGCGGTGCGCGTCGAGCTGCACGAGGCCGTGGGGCTGCTGGGGCATGCCACCGCGCACATGTCCTTTGACGCCTGTGACTACGACGAGGCCCGCCGGATCTTCGGATTCTCGCTGGCCTGTGCCGAGGAGGTCGAAAGCTGGCATCTGCGGGCCAAGGTCTTGTCGTCGATGGCTCGCCAGGAGATCTGGCGAGGTGAGCCGGATCAGGGCTTGACCTTGGCCGAGTCAGCGCTCGTCCGCGCGGACCGGCTGACGGCCACCGAACGGGCGATGCTGCACACCGCTCGCGCTCGGGCGTTGGCCAAGCTGGGCCGCCGGCAGGAGACGTTGCGCGCCGTCGGAGCCGCTGACGAGGCGTTCAGCGCCGCCGAGCCGGCTGACGATCCGCCCTGGATGGCGTACTACGACGCCGCCCAGCACGCCGGTGACACCGGGCATGCGCTGTTCGATCTGTCGATCGATGGGCATCGCACCGAAGCGGCGACGCGGCTGCAAGCGGCCATCGACGGCCACACCGCCGGCTACGCCCGGTCGCGAGCGATGTCGCAGACCAAGCTCGCCTCGTTGACCATGGCCGTCGGCGATCCCATGGAAGCGGTGACCATCGGCCTGGCCGCTGTCCACGACGCCGGACGGTTGCATTCCCGGCGGGCCGCGATGGATCTGGCCGAGCTGCGCGATCATGCGACTGCGCACGCCGCTGTGCCGGAGGTGGGTGACTTGCGGGAACGGCTCACAGCAGCCCTCGTGGCGTGACTCGCACGTTCGACAGCATCCTGGCGCACGCGTGTGCACGTGCCGGGCTCAGCACGCGCCACGCTGTGCGTGTCCAGGTCGCGGAGAACGCGATCTATCGACTTCGCCCCGGGGTGATCGCGCGCGTCGGGCGCACCGGGCAGGCCGCCGTGGCGATCAAGGAGGTCCGCGTCGCGCGCTGGCTGGAACATGCCGGGTTGCCGGCGGCTCGCGTGCTGCCGGATGTCGATCAACCGGTCGACGTGGACGGAGCGGCCGTCACCTTCTGGCGCGAGCTGCCTGCTCACCAGCCCGGCGACAGCGTGCGGGTCGCTGAGATGCTACGGCGGTTGCACCGGTTGGAGCCGCCGACCTGGTTCCACTTGCCGTCGCTGGCGCCGTTCGTCCGGATCCGGGAGCGGGTCCAGGCCGCGCTGATCCCCGCGGCAGACCGGGACTGGCTGCTGTCGTACCTCGACGACCTCGAACGACGCTACGCAGCCGGGCTGCCGCCCGGCCTGGCGCCCACGGTGGTGCATGGCGATGCCTGGGTGGGCAATGTCGTCATAGACGACACCGGCACGGCCTGGCTCGTCGACCTCGAGCGCTTCGCCGTCGGCCCGCCGGAGTGGGACTTGGTCTCCACCGCCGTGCGCTTCAGCTCGTTCGGGTCGCTCGGCGCCGCGGAGTACAGCGAGTTCTGCCGCACCTACGGGCACGACGTCATGAGCTGGGACGGCTACGAGACCCTGCGCGACATCCGCGAGCTGCGCGCGTGCTCGTACATGCTGCAACAGGCCACGACGAACCCCGCCGCGCGAGCGGAAGCCGCCATGCGCGTGGCCTGCCTGCGCGGGGCGGCCGGTCCGCGGCCTTGGTCGTGGTCTCAGATCAGCTGAGCCGACGGTGCCGGCGCCGGGCTGGACGATCTCACAGCGGGTCCACGCGCAGCAGGAAACCACGCCGCCGCACGAAGTCGGCCAGCGAGTCGCGGTGCTGTTCGCAGGCCGTCCAGACCTTCTCGCGATCAGGGGCGTGAATTTTCGGGTTGTTCCAGACCACGGCATAGGAGGCCGAAGCCCGGCACCCTTTGGCCGAGCACACCACCGGCTCGGTGGGCTGCGGCGACGGCTGGCTCATGCTCGCCACTGTGCCACACGCCGTCCGGGCGGCCGGAGGACCCGGCTGCCTCCCGCCGGGCGAACAGGCAGGATGGGGGGACGACAACCGTTGACACCCCATGCCGTCCAACGCCATCTGGGGGTGGCCTCGTGGATGACCAGCTCGTCGGCCAGGTCCTGACGTCGGCTGCTGCCGGAGCGCTGGCCGGCGCATCGATGTGCGCCCGCCGCGGCCGGGCTGCCCTCGCTGGCGGTGCGGCCGCCGGCGCCGCGATCGTCGGCAGCTCCGAACTGATCGCCCGGCGGCGGCAGCGACCCGACGAGATCCCCGCTCTGCCCCATCGGATCGTCGCCAGCGTCGCGTTCGCCGCTCCACTGGGCTGGCTCGCCGATCTGGTCGCCGCGCGGCCACGCCCGCGGACGGTCGCCACGGTGACCGGGGCCGCAGCAGGGGCGTTGGGCATCCGCCCACAGAAGGTGGCGCTCGGGCCGGTGGTGGGCCTGGCGGTGGGCACGAGTCTCGAGCGATGGACCCGCGGCCTACCCGGTGCGGTGACCGTGGCGTCGACGGTGCTCGCTTTCCGGATCACGTCGGCCGTGGTCTTCCGGGATGCCCAGGTATCGCTGCTGGCCGAGCGGGCCGGCGTGGACGACCTTCCGTTCGTGGTGCCGCTCGGCTCGCCCAACCGCTACGTCGGCACCGACTATGTTCGCGCACTGGCCACCACGATCGGCGGGCCGTACGTGCGTGATTCCCGTGACATCGGCATCGTCGATACCCTCGAGCACCTGGCCGGCCCCGAGTTCGAGCCGGCGCGCGCCCACTCGCTCGTGCGGGAGTTCTACGAGCACACCACCCGGTTCGCGCTCGACATCGTGCCCGAGTGGCGAGCCTGGGTGCGTCCTGGTTACCTGCTTTACCGCGCCGCCGTCGCGCGGCCCTTGGGTCAAGCCAACGTGCCGATGAACCAGCGGCACGCACTGCGCGGCATGGTCAGCCGGATCGACACGACCGTCGACCGCGACGGCCGGGTGATCCGCGGGTGGATCCGTTCGTTCGCCGACAACGACGAACCCATCTATGTCGGCATCTACACCACGTACCGCCACGACGACCGCGGGTTCGTCAGCGTCGGATTCCCGCTCCCGGACGCCAGCTTCACCGCGACGCTGGAGCCGCGCAACCTTCCCGGCGGGGGCCTCGCCTTGACGAGCCGGAGCGCGCATCGCCATCCCGGGCACTACCTGACCTACATCGACCGCAGCAGCGGCGAATTGACCACCCTGACCGTCGACGGGTTCGGCGAGGAGCTCCGGGTGTCGGTGGCCGGCGACGAGTTGCGCGCGCAGCACGCCTTCACCGTCTTCGGCCTGGACTTTCTCACCTTGCACTACACGATCCGCCGCCGTGACGACCGGTGATCACCGGCGAGGTCGGCCGCAGGAAGGGGGTTGTCGTCGTGCTGCCGTACGTCACTTTCTGGTCCCCCGTGGACGTTGCCTCCCGGTCGGTCGTGCTCAGGCGGGCTCGGCGCCCGGCCGGCCGTTCTCCATGACGTACGTCGCGCGCGTGGACACCGGTGCGTCCGGTGTCGTCACCTGGGGGAGGACCTTGAAGTCGCTGATCCACTGCTCGGCATCGAGGCGGCACGTCACGTAGCCGCGTTGGATGTTGTAGAACTTCACGTGCGGGTTGACGATCAGCCCGGCGCGGCCGAGGTTGTCGATGTCTTGTCCGTCGCCACCGGAACTGATGGAGGTGCCGACCAGTTCGGAGGCCAGCGTCGCGGAGTCGGGATCGGCGTAGTCGGCCTTGATGTCGGCGACGAGATTGCGGTGCCAGTCGCCGGTCAACACGACCGGATTGGACACGCCGCGCTCGGCGATGCCGCCGAAGATCCGGTCGCGCGAGGCAGCATAGGCGTCCCAGCAGTCGCGGCCGAGCCCCTCCCAGCCGTCGTGCGGGAGGTCGGGGTCGGTCTCGGAACCGTGGTCGAACTGGGCGACGCGAACCTGCTGGGCCAGCACGTTCCATCGCGCACGCGAGGCAGCCATGCCGTCGAGCAGCCAGCGTTCCTGCTCGTCGCCGGTCAGCGTGCGCTCGGGATCGAGGCGGGCCGGGTCGTCGCCGTCGTCGAGGATGGGGTCGCGGTACTGGCGCGTGTCGAGCAGGGAGAACTCGGCCAGGTCGCCATAGGTGAACCGGCGGTACAGCCGCATGTCAGGCCCGGTGGGCAGCGCCGTGCTGCGCAGCGGGAGGTGTTCGTAGTACGCGCGGAACGCCGACGCGCGACGTTCGAGGAATTCCGGCTGGGTCGGGGTCGGAGTGTCCTTCTCCGGGACGTCGCCGGCCCATCCGTTCTCCACCTCGTGGTCGTCGAGCGTGACGATCCACGGCGCGACCGCGTGCGCGGCCTGCAAGTCCGGGTCGCTCTTGTACAGCCCGTACTGCGTGCGGTAGCGCTTGAGGCTGACCGCTTCTTCGGCGAAGTAGTCCGGGACGGCGATCCCGCGGTTGCCGCCGTCAGCGGGGATGCCGTACTCGTAGATGTAGTCGCCCAAGTGCACGATCAGGTCGAGGTCTTCGGCGGCCATGTGCCGGTAGCCGGTGTAGAAGCCGTCATGCCAGGCCTGGCACGAGGCGAAGGCGAAGGTCAGCGACGACAACGGGGCGCCGAAGGCCGGCGCGGTCTTCGTGCGGCCCACCGGGCTGTGCTCCCGGCCGGCCCGGAAGCGGTAGAAGTACTCGCGGCCCGGTCGCAGGCCGTGCACCTCCGCATGCACCGAGTGCGCCAGTTCGGGGGTGGCTGCCACGCTGCCGCGACGAACGACATGCCGGAAGTTCTCGTCGTCGGCGACTTCCCAGTGCACCCGCACCGGACGCGAGGGCATCCCGCCGTGACCGTCCTCGGCCAGCGGATCCGGGGCGAGGCGGGTCCACAGCACCACACTGTCCGGCAGCGGATCACCGGAGGCGACACCGAGGCTGAACGGGTCGGTGCCGAACGTGGGAGCCGCGTACGACCGGTCGGTCGTGATGGCGCCGGTCCCCAACAGCACCGCGGCCGTGCTCACCCCGCCCAGCTGGAACAACCGCCGCCGCCCGAACCGGACTCCGACTCCGCCGTTGCGCTGTGTCGTCACATCGTCCTCCCTCGCCGGGCAACACCGTGACTCGGAAGTTCATCGCGAGGTGGAACGGGCGGTCAAGGTTCGTATGACTATTTTGTGAATAATTGTCTTCGCTGGATGCGAGGCTCGTCAGGTGGCGACGAGCGAGATCGCTTGCCGGGCGATCTCGAGTTCTTCGTCGGTCGGGACGACCATGACGGCCACCTCGGCACCGTCGGGAGATATCACGTGTGCTCGCCGGCCGGGCAGCGCGTTACGGACGTGATCGACTTCGATGCCCAGCCGGCGCAGGCCGGACAGCGAGTGCGAGCGCACCCAAGCGTCGTTCTCGCCGATGCCGGCGGTGAACACCACGGCGTGGGCGTGTCCCAGCACCGCCAGGTACGCGCCGACGTAGTGCCGGATGCGATGGCAGTAGACCTCGCGGGCGAGCAGGGCGTGCTCGTCGCCCTCACGGGCTCGCCGGTGCACCTCGCGCATGTCGTTGGCACCGGCCAAGCCGAGTAGTCCGCTGCGCCGGTTGAGCAGGTCGTCGAGGTCGTCGACGGCCATGCCCGCCTCGCGGCGCAGGTGGAACAGGATGCCCGGATCGAGATCGCCCGAGCGGGTCCCCATCACCAGGCCTTCCAGCGGCGTCAGGCCCATCGACGTGTCCACCGAGCGGCCGCCGCGGACCGCCGTGGCCGACGCCCCGTTGCCGAGGTGCAACACGATGAGATTGGTGTCTTCGAGGCGGCGTTCCAGCAGCCGAGCGGCCTCGTGGGAGACGTACGAGACCGACGTGCCGTGAAAGCCGTAACGCCGCACGCCGTGCTCGGCGGCCGTGCTGGTGTCCAGCGCGTAGGTGTAGGCCGAGGCCGGCAGGCTCTGATGGAACGCGGTGTCGAACACGGCGACGTGCGGCAGATCGGGCAGCGCCCGGCGGGCGACCTGGATGCCGGCCAGGTTGGGTGGATTGTGCAGCGGGGCGAGCGGGGTGAGGGCCTCGATCGTGGCCTCGACGTCGTCGTCGACCACCACCGGGTCGGCGAAGCGGTCGCCACCGTGCACCACGCGATGGCCCACCGCGACGAGGCCGGACTCCGCCAGCGGGCGGCCGGTCTCGTCGAAGGCGCGCATGATCTCGCGCAGTCCTCGCTCGTGATCGGGAACGTCGACGTCGATCTCGCGTACGCCGTCGGAGTCTTCGTGGCGCAGCCGGCCACCGGATTCCCCGATCCGTTCGAGCAGGCCTTGGGTCGTGGCGGTGCCGTTACCGGTGTCGACGAGGCGGTATTTGATCGACGACGACCCGCAGTTCAGGACGAGCACGGTCGCGGTCATCGAGAAGTTCCGTTCTTGTCGGAGTGGACGGTTAACCTGCCTGCATGTCTTCGACCAACATGCAGATCGGCATGTGCTTCGACCGCACGTTTCCGCCGGGGCTCGTGGTCGAGCTCGCGCGCAGCCTCGAGGATGCCGGCGCCGGCATGCTGTGGGTCATCGAGGATTGCTTCTACACCGCCGGCGTCAGCCTCGCCGCGGCCGCCTTGACGGCTACCGAACGGCTCGCGGTGGGCATCGGCATCCTGCCGGCGCTCGCCCGCAACCCGGCGGTCACGGCCATGGAGCTCGCCACGTTGGCCGGGTTGGCCCCCGGGCGAGTGCTGCCGGGCATCGGCCACGGTGTGCAGGCGTGGATGGCGCAGATGGGTGCGCGCCCGGCCTCGCCGCTCACGGCGCTGGAAGAGGTCTTCGTCGCGGTGCGTCGCTTGCTCGCCGGTGCGAAGGTCACCACCCACGGGCGCTACGTCGATCTCGACGATGTGCAGCTCGACCAGCCGCCACAGCAGCCGCTGCCGGTGCTGGCCGGGGTCCGTGGCCCACGTTCGCTGGCGCTGGCCGGCCGGGTCGCCGACGGCCTGGTCCTCGCCGAGCCCACCAGCGCGTCCTACGTCCGGTGGTCGCTGCAGCAAGCCGGTCGCGACCCGGGTGATTTCCACGTCGCGGCCTTCGATGTGCTGTGTGTCGCCGCCGATCGCCGGGAGGCCTACCGGACCATGGCCCCGTGGCTGGCCACGATGCTCGACCAGCCGACGGCCGGGATGACCGCCCTGCCGTTCTACGACGACCTCGCCGCACGCTACGCCCAGCAGGGCCTCGACGGGCTGGTGACCATGCCGACGCAGTGGTGGACGGAGCTGGCGCCGGTGGGCACCATGGACGACGCTGCCGAGCATCTGCAGGCCTTGGAGGACGCCGGCGTGCGAAGCGTCGGGCTGTACCCCAGGCCGACGACTGACCTCGCGCGGGCGCAGGTCGCCGACATAGCCGCCCTGGCGGCGCGCTAGGGCGCTCACGTCGTCGGCTCGCTGTCCGCGGCTTCGAGCGACTGCGCCTGGATCGCGGTGATCGCGATCGTGTTCACGATGTCGCGTACGAGCGCTCCACGCGACAGATCGTTGACCGGCTTGCGCAGTCCTTGCAGCACCGGCCCGATCGCCACGGCGCCGGCGCTGCGCTGCACCGCCTTGTAGGTGTTGTTGCCGGTGTTGAGGTCGGGAAAGATGAACACGCTCGCGCGGCCGGCGACGTCACTGCCGGGCAGCTTCGAGCGAGCCACGCTCGCATCGACCGCGGCGTCGTACTGCAGCGGCCCGTCGACGGACAAGTCCGGGCGGCGTTGCCGGACCAGGGTGGTGGCCTGGCGCACCTTGTCCACGTCCGATCCGGATCCGGAAGCGCCGGTGGAGTACGACAGCATCGCCACCCGCGGCTCGATACCGAACTGGGCGGCGGTTTCCGCCGACGAGATCGCGATGTCGGCCAACTGCTCCGCCGTCGGGTCGGGGTTGACCGCACAGTCGCCGTAGACCAGCACCCGGTCACGCAAGCACATGAAGAACACGCTGGACACGATCGACACGCCCGGACGTGTCTTCACGACTTCGAACGAGGGGCGGATCGTGTGGGCGGTGGTGTGCGTCGCGCCGGACACCATGCCGTCGGCGAGCCCGAGCAACACCATCATGGTGGCGAAATACGACACGTCGCCGACCCGGTCCCACGCGGCGTCGTAGTTGATGCCCTTGTGCGCTCGTCGCTGGTGATACTCCTCGGCGAATCGCTCCCGGAGGTCGCTGTCCTGCGGGTCGACGAACTGCGCACCGCTGACGTCCACCCCGAGCCGGGTAGCTGCGGACTCGATCTCGGACCGGCGCCCCAGCAGCGTGACCTGCGCGATGCCTCGACGCAGCACGGTGTCCGCGGCCTTGAGGATCCGGTCGTCGTCGGCCTCGGGCAGCACGATGTGCTTGCGGTCCGAGCGGGCGCGATCGACCAGGTCGTGCTCGAACATCAACGGGGTCACGGCATCGCTGCGCGTGACGTCGAGCCGGTCGAGCAGGTCGGCGGTGTCGACGTGATCCTCGAACAGCCCCAGCGCTGTCTGGATCTTGCGCCCGGCGTGTTTCGTGAGCCGTCCGCGCACCGCGGCCAGCCGGGTCGCCGTCGGGAAGGTGTCGCCGGGCATGGAGATGATGGGCAGGCTCAGGTCGAGACCGTCGATCAGCTGGACGACCTGGTCGGGCAGTGCGAATCCGCCGTTGAGGACGACCCCGGCCAGCGACGGGAATGTCGTGGAGGCGTGGGCCATCAAGACGCCGAGCAGCACGTCGCTGCGGTCCGACGGGGTGATCAGAACGCCGTCCTCGATGAGGCGATCCAAGACGTTGGGCAGTGTCATCCCGGCGATGACGAGGCCCAATGACTCGCGGCCCAGCCGGTCCGGATCGCCGCGGAACAGGCTGCCGCCGCCGGCCTCGACGAGGTCGGCCACCGTTGGCGCGGACAGCAGCGGTTGTTCGGGCAGCGCGAAGGCAGGGCCGAACGGCTCCAAGGCCGAGCGGGTGGGCTCGAGCAGGTCCGGGTCGACCCGGTTGGCGATGACGCCGACGAGGGTCCCATAGTTCGCGGTCAACTCCGCAGTGGCCATCTCAGCGACCGCATGAACGTCGTCGGGGCTCCGGTCGCGCCCGTTGAGCACCAGCAACACCGGTGCGCCCAGGTCGGCGGCGATCCGGGCATTGAAGGAGAACTCGGTGGGGCTGTCGACGTCGGTGTAGTCGCTGCCGACCACGAGCACCGCTTCGCACTGAGCGGCCACGACACGGTAGCGGTCGAGGATGGTGCGCATGGCGGCGTCGGGATCGGCGTGGACCTCGTCGTAGGTGACCCCTGCGCAGACCTCGTAGGGCAGATCGACGCCGTCGTGCTCGAGCAACAACTCGAGCACGTAATCAGGCCGGGTTCCGGATCGTACGATCGGGCGGAACACACCGACACGACCGATGCGGCTGGTCAAAGCCTCGAGGACGCCTAGCGCCACCGTCGACTTGCCGGTCTCACCGGTGACCGATGCAACATACACACTCCGGACCACGTGCGCGAGGCTATCCCTCTATCGGAGTAGCGTCGATGCATGGCACCCACACCGGACGAGATCGCCGCCGCACCCAAGGTGCTGCTTCATGATCATCTGGACGGCGGGCTGCGCCCGCAGACTGTCATCGAGCTGGCCGACGAGGTCGGCTACGAACTCCCCGTCCGCGACCCCGAGGGGTTGCGGGCCTGGTTCGTCGACTCCGCCGACTCCGGCTCGCTGGAGCGCTACCTCACCACCTTCGAGCACACGGTGGGCGTCATGCAGACCGCGGATGCGCTGACTCGGGTCGCCGCGGAGTGCGCGGAAGATCTCGCGGCTGACGGTGTCGTCTACGCCGAGGTGCGGTATGCCCCCGAGCTGCATGTCGAGCAGGGGCTGAGCCTCGAAGAGGTCGTGGCGGCGGTCGAGAAGGGTTTTCGGCTCGGTGAGTCGCGCGCAGCCGCGGCCGGCCGGCCCATCCGGATCGGGTCGTTGCTGGCGGCGATGCGCCAGGCGGCCCGGTCGCGGGAGATCGCCGAGCTGGTCGTGGCGCATCGGGAAGCCGGCGTCGTCGGGTTCGACATCGCCGGCGCCGAGGCGGGGTTCCCTCCGACGCGTCATCTCGACGCGTTCGAATACCTCAAGCGCGAGAACGCGCACTTCACCATCCACGCCGGCGAGGCGTTCGGGCTGCCGTCCATCTGGGAGGCGTTGCAGTGGTGCGGGGCCGACCGGCTCGGGCACGGGGTACGCATCATCGACGACGTCGAAGTTCACCCTGATGGCTCGGCCACTCTCGGTCGCCTGGCGGCCTACGTCCGCGACAAGCGGATTCCGCTGGAGCTGTGCCCGTCGTCGAACATCCAGACCGGGGCGGCGCCGTCGATCGCCGAGCATCCGTTCGGGTTGCTGGCTCGGCTGCGCTTCCGCGTGACGGTCAACACCGACAACCGGCTGATGAGTGCGACCTCGATGTCGCACGAATTCACGCAACTGTCCGAGGCGTTCGGCTACGACCTCGACGACTTCCAGTGGTTCACGGTCAACGCGTTGAAAAGCGCGTTCATCCCGTTCGATCAGCGCCTGGCGTTGATCAACGACGTCGTCAAGCCCGGATACGCTGCGCTGGGCGCTCGCCGGGCCTTCGCGCGGGTACAGGCGCCCTCGGCGTCGTGATGGTTCAGCTCGTGCCGGCTCAGTCGTCGGGGTGGCTCAGTCGTCCTCGGGCATGATGACCCACAGCGCCACGTAGGCGAGTACCTGCGGACCGGGCAGTAGGCACGAGGCGATGGCGATCACGCGCATGGTGGTCGGCGTGATGCCGAACCGACGGGCCAGGCCGGCGCACACGCCGCCGATCACCCGTCCGTCACGGGGCCTGGAGAGGCTTCGTCGTTTGGTGGGGTAGTACGAGGTTGTCATGCTTCCACGATAGATTTCCGCGCCGGCTCGGACATCAGGGATCGTCCCTGAACTCGGCGGTCAGGGCTTCCCTGAGGGCGTGAGCTGGTCGAGGCCTGCGCAGTCGCGCAACGCCGCGAACTCGCCGGCCATGGCGTCGGCGTCGCTGCCGGTCACCACGGTGGGAAGCCCATCGGCCCGGATGCGCGCCGGGGTCCAGGCGCTCTCGGTCACGCCGGTGTCGTCGACGGTCAGCGTCAGGATGCCGGTGGCTGCGGTGTCGGGGTTCTGCGTGTACCAGACGAAGTTGCCCAGGCCGTAAGCGACGAAGGTGTCGTCGAGCATCCCGGCGCCCTGCAGCCGATGGGCGTGGCTGCCGACGACGATGTCGGCGCCGGCGGCGGAAAGCTGTCCGGCCAGTCTCGATTGGGAAGCACTCGGGCAGCTCTCGCCTTGCACGCCCCAATGCAGATAGACGACGACCACGTCGTGGCTGGCGGCCGCGGATCGCACGGCGCTGATCAGGCGATCGGGATCGAGGGCGACGGCGATGCCGCCGCGCTCGGGCGTGGCGGCCCACTGCTGGGTGGGGTCGGCCCTGGGATCGTCAGGCACGGAGGCGCCGAAGACGGCGACATCGACAGCACCGATGCTGCGGCGAGCCGGGGCGAAAGCGTCGGACACGTCGGCGCCGATCCCGATGACGGACAGCGGCGGAGTCGCCGTGCGGGCCGCTTCTGCGGCCCTGAGGGTGTCGGCGAGCCCGTCGAGGCCGAAGTCCAGGCCATGGTTGTTCGCCATCGTGGCGATGTCGACGCCGGCGGCCGCGAGCGCCTCGAGTGCTGCCGGCGGGGCCTGGAACGTGTACCGCTTGGGCTCGGGGGTCCCGGAGGTGCCGATGGAGGTCTCGAGGTTGACGACGGTCAGATCGGCCGCAGACAGGTGCGGCGCGATCGGCGCCAGCGCAGCGGCTGGTTCGTCGAGCCGGTCGCGCAGGGGTCCCTCGAAATGGATGTCGCCGGCGAACGCGATGGTGATGGGCGCCGGCGCTGGTGCCCGAGGCGACGTCGACGGGCTCGTGTTGCTCGGCGGGCGAGCGGATTCGGAGCCGGATGGGCTGGTGCCAGAGCCCGGGCTGGTCGCGGTGGTGGTGCTCGTGGCGGGGCTGGTGGGGGACGAGGGGTCGTCGTCGGCGGTGCACCCCAAGCCCACGGCGGCCGAGGCCACGACTGCGGCCGCAAGTTTCACCGCTCGCGGCGACCGCTCACGCCCTGCCATGTGTCGAGCCTACGGTTCTGCGCGTGTTGTTCCTTGCGCAGTACTACGCCAAACGTAATACTGCGGTTGGCACAAGAGGGGAGACCCCATGGACACCAGTCAGCTACTCAAGGGTGTGCTCGACGTCGCCGTGCTCGCCGTTCTCCGCGACGCGGACGGATACGGCTACGACGTCGTCCGGCGCCTGCGAGCCGCGGGCCTCGACGAGGTCGGCGAAGCATCGGTCTACGGCACCCTGCGCCGGCTCTACTCGGCCGGGGCGCTGACCACCTACGTCGTGCCGTCGGAGACAGGACCGAACCGGAAGTACTACAGCGTCAACGGGACCGGCCATGATGTGCTGCGGCGCTCGGCCAAGACGTGGCACGAGTTCGCCGCCATCATGACCAGCTTGGTCCACGGTGAAACGGAGGCAGCGTGACCAACGGCCCAGGAACGTCTCCGCCGGCAGTGAGCGCCTACGTCGCGGCCGTGCGCGACGAGCTCAGCGACCTGCCGCCCGCGCAGACTGCAGACATCCTGGACGACGTGCGTGAGCACATCACCCAGGTGGCTCAGGAGTACGGCGACGACGTTCGGCTCGCCGAGCTCATCGATCGGCTCGGCTCGCCGTCGGCCTACGTCGCGGAGCTGCGGGCCGCGGCGGGAATCGCCCCGCCGGCTCCGCAGCCGCAGCGTGCCGGGTTCGGCCGGCGGCTCCTGCGGTTGCTGGCCGCGGTGTTCGGCACCGCGACGGCTGGGTTCACCGTGGTCACCGTGGCCGACGTGGTGTTCAGCTTGTCCGGAGCGCCGGCGTTCTTCGGTGTACCGGCGGCGGTCTGTTTCGTCGTGGGCGGCGCGAGCGTGCTGTTCCTCGTGCTTCGTCACGAGGATCCGGCCGGAGAGTTGCGCCAGATCCCGGGGGCATGCTGGCTGGGTGAGCGAGTGCAACAGCTGCGCGCGACGTCCTGGGGTCCTGGTGTCATCGACTTCGCGGCGTCGTTACAGCCGGCATGGTGGCTGGCCAGGGCCGCCATTCTCGGTGCACTCGTCGCATCCGTCTCCTCGGCGGCGCTGGGCACGTTCGTGTTCGTGGTGGCGGCGGTGGCCTCGGTCTACCTCGGTCGCGCCGCAGCCCGCGGCCAGATGCCGGGCCGCCGAGCGATCGCGATCTACGGCCTCAACGCCGCCATCGTCGCCGGGGGCGTGTTCGGCGTACTGGCGATCGCGCAGAGTCCGCACGACGGATACGTCGACCCGATCGACCAGGTGGCGACCGACGGCCTGGCGTACAGCCACGGCGCTGGGTCGATAGCGACCGACGCCGGTGTGCCGGTGACCAACATCTTCGCCTACGCCGCCGACGGCGCGTTGATCGACCAGGTACGCCTCTACGACCAGGATGGCCGCCCGCTGGTTCTGGCGGACACCGAGCCTTGCTATGAGGAGGCGCCCGACGGGACGACGTTCGTCATCGCCAACCCGTGGGGGACCAACGTGTACCCGCGCTTCGTTGCCGAGGCCCACATGTCCGGCTCGTGCGTTCCGGCGCCGCCGGAACCCCCGTACGGCGCCCAGTTGCCCACCAGCGCCGACGCGGATGACGCGGACGCTGGCGCGCCACCGGCTGGTCAGCGGACTGGTCAGCCGACCGGTGAGCCGAGGCCGGCGCCCAGCGGCGGCACATCGGCTCCCGGCAAGTGAGCCGCGGGCCCGGGCGGTCCGGCGCCCCTAGATGCCGACGGGGTGCCAGACGGTCTTGGTCTCCAGGAAGGCGGTGATGCGTTCGAGGTCCGGCTCGGCGGTCCAGTCGGGTTCGGCCTCGGGCGCGCGGACGACGCGCTTGAGGTTGTCCGTCGCGGCCAGTTCGAGCTCCCGGGCGTGTGCGCTGTCGCCAGCGGCTCCGGCGAGATCGATGGCGTTGACGTCCATGTGCGCGGCGAGCCAGGGTGCGGTGTCGCTCAGCTTGCCGGTCAGGATGTTGACGACGCCACCGGGCACGTCGCTGGTGGCGAGGACCTCGCCGAGGGTGATGGCCGGCAGCGGGCGTTCGTACGACGCGGTGAGCACGGCGGTGTTTCCGCCGGCGAGGACGGGCGCCAGCGTCGACACGAGGCCCAGCAGCGACGAGCCCTGCGGAGCCAGCACGGCCACCACGCCGGTGGGTTCGGGCACCGAGAAGTCGAAGTACGGCCCGGCGACGGGGTTGCTCGACCCGACGACCTGCGCGATCTTGTCCGTCCACCCGGCGTACCAGACCCAGCGGTCGATGGCCTCGCCGACGAGTCGTTCGGCCTTGGCGCGGGTCACGCCCTCGCCCGCGCTGACCTCGTCGACGAACTGGGCGTAGCGGCCCTCCATCACCTCAGCGACCCGGTACAGCACCTGTCCGCGGTTGTACGCCGTGGCTGCCGACCAGCCGGGGAACGCCTTACGCGCCGCGGCGACGGCGTCGCGTGCGTCCTTGCGCGAGGCCCACGCTGCGTTGGCGAGGAACCGGCCCTTGCTGTCGGTGACCTGGAACGACCGACCGGACTCCGATCGCGGGAACTTGCCGCCGACGTAGAGCTTGTAGGTCTTCTTCACGGCCAGCCGCTCCGCCACGTCAGTCACGCTCCGTTCTCAGGTAGGACAGCAGGCCGTGCCGACCGCCCTCGCGGCCGTAGCCGGATTCCTTGTAGCCGCCGAACGGCGAGGTCGGGTCGAACTTGTTGAAGGTGTTGGCCCACACGACGCCGGCGCGCAACTGCTGCGACATCCACAGGATCCGCGAACCCTTCTCGGTCCACACCCCTGCGGACAGCCCGTAGGGCGTGTTGTTGGCCTTCTCGACCGCCTCGGCCGGGGTGCGGAACGTGAGCACCGACAGCACCGGGCCGAAGATCTCTTCCCGGGCGATGCGGTGCGCCTGCGACACCCCGGTGAACACCGTCGGGGGGAACCAGAAGCCGCGGTCGGGCAGTTCGCACTCCGGCGACCAGCGCTGCGCTCCCTCAGCTTCACCGACCTCGGACAGCTCGCGGATCCGAGCCAGTTGTTCGGCGGAGTTGATGGCCCCGACGTCGGTGTTCTTGTCCAGCGGGTCGCCGAGACGCAGGGTGCCCAGCCGCCGCTTGAGCCGAGCGAGCACGTCGTCGTACACCGACTCCTGGACCAACAGCCGGGAACCTGCGCAGCACACGTGGCCCTGGTTGAAGAAGATGCCGTTGACGATTCCTTCGACGGCCTGGTCCAGCGGCGCGTCGTCGAAGACGATGTTGGCGGCCTTGCCGCCGAGCTCCAGCGTGGCCTTGGTGGACGTGCCGGCGACGCTTCGGGCGATGGCTTTGCCGACCTCGGTGGAACCGGTGAAAGCGACCTTGTCGATGTCGCCGTGCTCGACGAGCATCCGCCCGGTGTCCCCGGCGCCGGTGATGATGTTGACCACCCCGGGCGGCAGGTCCGCCTGCTGGCAGATCTCGGCGAACAGCAGCGCCGTCAGCGGAGTGGTCTCGGCCGGCTTGAGCACCACGGTGTTGCCCGCGGCCAGCGCCGGGGCGATCTTCCACGACAGCATGAGCAGCGGGAAGTTCCACGGGATCACCTGCGCGGCGACGCCGTAGGGCTTCGGGTCGGGTCCCGCGCCGGCGTAGCCCAGCTTGTCCGCCCATCCGGCGTAGTAGAAGAAATACGCCGCGACCAGCGGAATGTCGACGTCGCGGGACTCGCGGATCGGCTTGCCGTTGTCGATGGACTCCAGCACGGCGAGCTCGCGGGCGCGTTCCTGGATGATGCGCGCGATGCGGAACAGGTACTTGCCGCGGTCGCGCCCGGACATCGTCGACCACGTGCGCGTGTAAGCACGGCGCGCTGCGGCGACGGCATTGTCCACGTCGGCCTGACCGGCCTCGGCGATGTCGGCGAGAACTTCCTCGGTCGCCGGATTCACCGATTTGAAACTCGCGCCGTCCACCGGATCGGCGAATGCACCGTCGATGAACAGCCCGTACGAGCTCTTGATGTCGACGATCGCACGCGACTCCGGCGCCGGTGCGTACTCGAAGTCGGTCATCGCGGATCAGTCCC
Source organism: Actinomycetes bacterium (assembly GCA_021793295.1). GTDB lineage: Bacteria > Actinomycetota > Actinomycetes > Jiangellales > Jiangellaceae > Haloactinopolyspora. The sequence goes on along the minus strand of JAJYTA010000042.1, from coordinate 9,738 downwards.
CGGTGCAGCGATGGTGGTCACGCCCACCAGCGTAGACGTTCGACCGCCCGATATCGCAGTGCGCGGCACCGCGACCGGGCGCTGCGGTCAGGACAGCTGAGCGAAGTCGATGTCGCCCACCCGGAGCCGGAACCCGACTCCGTCGGCCAGCGTGCCGCCGGACGTGTACACCGAACTGTCGGGGGTGTCGGGTTCGGCGGGCGGGAAGAAGCCTTCGTCGATGACGAAGGGGGACTCGAGGATGATCTGGCGGTACACCGGTTCGGTCACCGAGATGCTCTTGTCCGGCCAGGTCTTCACCTCACTCCACGGGTGCCCTGGGTCTTGCCAGGCCGCCTCGTACTCAGCCAGCACCGTTTCGCAGTCGTCGAGGGTGTCGTGGGTGATCTTGATGTCGGGCAGCTTTCCGCGCTCCTGCGCAGTCGCTTCTTCGCCCAGGGACAAGGTCAGTTCGCCAACGTCGCGGCCGACGTCGTCCTCCGCCACATGGCCGCTCACCGTGACCGGCACATCCCACCGGTAGCTGAACCAGGGTGTCCCGATGCCGAAACCGGGTCTCGGGCATTCGACCCGGTGCCCGGTGTAGTACTCGTGCGGCTGCAGGTGGCCGGTTCCCGTCACGTTGCCGTCCGCATCGATCAACAACAAACCCCCGATGAGCACGGTGAACGGGTCATCGAAACCCCACTCGAGGCCGGCCGAACGCCACGGGTAGAAGGCGTCCTCAGGGGGCTGGGCGTCGTCGTAGTAAGCCTCCCCGTCAGAGTAGGCCGCCGGATCGAGCGGGCTGTTCGCGAGACCTGCTCGGCGCCATACCTCCGACTTCGGCGGAAAGTACAGGCCCAGGCTGAACGGGACGATCTGCTGTGCGGTGGTGGGGTCGATGGGCGATTCCACCGACAGTTCGATGTTCAGGGCCTGCAGGAACGCCGTGGCGATGAGGCGCCCGTTCTCGGCGACCGACGACGACAAGGCGGTGCGGATGTCGGCCGGGGTGAGGTCGGGACGTTCGGCCAGCGCCACCGCGATCAGACCGGAGACGAGCGGTGCGGAGAACGACGTCCCCGACACGATCTGGTACTCGTCGGGTGGCACCGCCGCCCGAAGATGCGCCGCGGGCGCCAGCACGTCGACGTAGTCGACGTCCGGTGAACACGGCCAGACCGAGCCGTCGCGGGCCGTGCCGCCCACCGCGATCACCGACTCGAACGCGGCGGGCCACCCCGTCTCGTTACCACCGCCGGGGCACCAGTCGCTGCCGTCCCCGGTGTTGCCGGCGGAAGCCACCACGACGACATCGCGGTTCTCCGCGTATTCGACCGCCGGTCGCAGCACCTCGTCCGGACAGCTCCCCATCGCCTCCTGCCACGCCGCGCACCTGGCCGTGAGGCTGATGTTGATCACCTGCGCACCGTCGTCGACCGCGGCGACGATCGCCTCAGCCAGAGCACCTACGCCACCGGTTTGTTCACCACCATCGTTGTATACGTCGTGGACCCGGATGGCCGCACCGGTGGCGATGCCTGGCACCAGCCCGGAGTGTTCACCCACGATCAGCGACGTCACCGCCGTTCCGTGTTCGCCGGGTGTGTCCCGCCCCGGTTCGACGACGTTCGTCTCCGTGATGTCGGCCTGGTCGAGGTTCGGATGGGTGGCCGTGATGCCGTCGTCGATGACTGCGACGGTGACACCCTCACCGCGGGGCTCGGCCGGCAGTGCGTCGAAGTCCATCGCCTCGACCTGCCAGGTGGCCAGCCCCGCCGGGAAACCGTCAGTGCTGAACCCGCCCTCGTCCTCGATGATCGGCTCGGCGACGCTGACCCCGGCGACGCCGTCCTGTTGTCGCAGTTCGCCGATGCGGGCCTCGACGTCTTGGCCCGCCGGCACCGTCACCGTGCGGACGGTGGGCCTGCCCTCGGCATCGACCTCGGAGACGAGCAGATCGATCGGCTCGTTCGCGGGTGGAGTCGCCGACTCGGGCTGGCGTTCGGGTTCCGGCCAGGCAGGCACCTCCACCGCGGCTGACGGCTCGGACTCGACCTCACCGGAGAGCGCGGACACCGTGACTTCGTCGGCGTCTGCGGCGCTGAGCCGGTCCAGGGTGACCGAGCAGGCGCCGTCGGCGCACTGATCACTCTCGATGCGGATCGGTTCGTCGTGTCCAGCCAGGTGCAGCAGGTAGGCGTCGGCGTCGCCGACCGCTTCGAACGACACCACGAGTCCGTCGTCGTTGTCGATTTCCGCGGACACCGACGACGGCGCGGATGCCCCGCCGTCTTCCGCGCCGGGATCAGAGTCCGAACCGGTGCAGGCGGGCACGAGCAGCACGACGGCACCGACCACCAGGCCCGTCGTCCGGACAGCCGAGCGGGAACTGATCACGCGGGCATGAAATCAAAACACGTGACGACTGTCACGCTGGTCAGTCGATCGTGAAGTAGTCCGGTCCGGCGTAGCGCCCGGTGGCCATGCGCTGACGCTGCATCAACAGGTCGTTGAGCAGACTCGAGGCGCCGATGCGGAACCAGTCGGGGTCGAGCCAGTCCGAGCCGGTGGTCTCGTTGACCAGGACCAGATACTTGATGGCGTCTTTGGTCGTCCGGATCCCCCCGGCCGGTTTGACGCCGACCTGGCGGCCGGTGACCTCACGGAAGTCGCGTACGGCCTCGAGCATGGTGAGCGTCACCGGCAGGGTGGCCGCCGGAGCGACCTTGCCCGTGCTGGTCTTGATGAAGTCGGCACCGGCCAGCATGGCCAGCCACGAGGCGCGGCGGACGTTGTCGTACGTACTCAACTCACCGGTCTCGAGAATGACCTTCAGATGAGCCGGTTGCGCGGCCTGCTTCACCGCGACGATCTCGTCGAAGACCTGGCCGTAGCGCCCGGCGAGGAAGGCGCCGCGGTCGATGACCATGTCGACCTCGTCGGCGCCAGCGGCGACGGCGTCGCGCGTGTCGGCTTCTTTGACGGCGAGGCTGGTGCGGCCCGAGGGGAATCCGGTGGCGACACTGGCGACCTTGACCGTGCTGCCGGCCAGCGCCTGCTTGGCCACGCCGACGAGGTCCGGATAGACGCAGATCGCGGCCACGCGTGGCACGTCGCGATCGGTCGGGTCCGGGCGCAGCGCCTTGGCGCACAACGCACGGACTTTGCCCTCGGTGTCCTGCCCTTCCAGCGTCGTCAGGTCGATCATCGAAATCGCGAGATCGATCGCGAACTGCTTGGCGGTGGTCTTGATGGACCGGGTGGCCAGGCTGGCCGCACGCGCCTCGGCGCCGACTTGGTCGACCCCGGGCAGCCCGTGCAGGAAACGACGCAGCGACGCCTCTGTCGACGTGATGTCAGACAGATCGGTGTCGAACGTGGGCAGAACCGTCACGCCGCCGATTCTACGTCCCGCTGGATCGTTCGCCGCGCGTAGCGCGGATCCCGGGTGCTCAGAGGTCGAGGGCGGCCCTGACGTCGTTTCGAACCGTGTCGAGCCGGTTGCGTGCGACGGCGCGGGCGGCGGCGGGATCGTCCAGGGCCTCGACGATCACTTCGAGATAGCACTTGAGCTTGGGCTCGGTGCCACTCGGGCGGATGACGACACGCGTGTCGTCGGCGGTGAGGTAGCGCAACCCGTCGGTCGGGGGCAGCTCTCCGGAGTCGTGGGCGAGATCGTCGACGGTCGTCACCGGAGAGCCGCCGAGGCGTGCCGGCGGCTTCTGGCGCAACGTCTGCATGGCGGTGGTGATGATCGACAAGTCGTCCACCCGGATCGACAGCTGATCGGTCAGGTGGAGGCCGTGGCGTACGGCGAGGTCGTCGAGCAGTTCCCAGACCGTCCGCCCGGCTGCTTTCGCTTGCGCGGCGACCTCGGCGACCAGGACCGCGGCGGAGATGCCGTCCTTGTCGCGCACTGCGACCGGGTCGACGCAGTAACCCAGGGCTTCTTCGTAGCCGTAGACGAGTCCGGGCACCCGCGAGATCCATTTGAAGCCGGTGAGTGTTTCGGCATGCCGCAGCCCGTGCGCGGCGGCGATCCGCCCGAGCAGCCGCGAGGAGACGATGGAGTTGGCGAAGACGCCGCCGGCGCCGCGGCTGGCGATGTGCTCGCCCAGCAGCGCGCCCAGGTCGTCGCCGTGCAGCATCTGCCAGCGGTCGCTGCCGTCGTCGACGGGTAGGGCGAGTGCGCACCGGTCACCGTCGGGGTCGTTGGCGATGACGATGTCGGCGTTGATGTCTTGAGCCAGCGAGACCGCCAGGTCGACTGCCCCCGGCTCCTCCGGGTTCGGAAACGCGACCGTCGGAAAGTCCGGATCGGGCTCAGCTTGTTCGGGCACCGGGTGAACGTCGCCGAACCCCGCTCGGCGTAGCGCGTGGACGACGGTGCTGCCGGCGACCCCGTGCAGCGACGTGAGCACGATGGTGAGTTCGCGCGGACCGCCGGGCCGGGCGATCGCGGCCGCAGCGGAGACATAGGCCTCGATGACGTCCTCGCCGACGTTGCTCCACCCATTCGCGGCTCGCTCGACGGCGCCAACCGACGTGATGGTCGCGATGTGCCCCGCGATCTCGGTGTCGGCCGGAGAGATGATCTGCGAGCCGCCGTCGGCTCCGCCCAGGTAGACCTTGTAGCCGTTGTCCTGCGGCGGATTGTGGCTGGCGGTGACCATCACGCCGGCGTCGGCATCGAGATGCCGTACGGCGAAGGCGAGCACCGGCGTCGGCAACTCTCGGGGCATGACGGCGGCGTCGATACCGGCAGCGGTGAGAACCGCGGCGGTGTCGGTGGCGAAGGTGCGCGAGCCGTAGCGAGCGTCGTAACCGACCACCACCCGGTGCTGGCGCCCGTCAACCGGAGTCCTGGAGCTGAGCAGGAAGTTCGCCAACCCGGCAGCGGTCCGGATGACGACGGCCCGGTTCATCCGGTTCGGTCCGGCCCCGAGGGCGCCCCGGATACCGGCGGTGCCGAACTCGAGGAAGCCCGCGAACCGGTCGCGCAGGTCGGCCATGGCCCCGCTGTCGCCATCCACGGCCTCGGCGATCAGAGCGTGCAGTTCGGCCCTGGTGGACGGGTCGGGGTCGTCAGCCAGCCAGGCGTGCGCCTGTTCGATCACGTCGCTGGTCACCCGCGCCCATCCTCTCGCCTTCTGCTCGTAACGATCCTAGGCGGCGATCAGATCCGGGCGACGATGTCAGCCAGCAATGCGCTGATACGCGGACCGGCGGCCCGGCCGGCCTCGATGACCTCGTCGTGACTCAGCGGCGTTGCGCTGATACCCGCGGCGAGGTTGGTGACCAGCGACAGTCCCAACACCTCGAGACCGGCCTCGCGGGCGGCGATCGTCTCGAGCGAAGTGGACATGCCGACCAGATCGCCGCCGATCCGGCCGGCGAAGCGCACTTCGGCGGGGGTCTCGTAGTGCGGCCCGCGGAACTGGACGTAGACGCCCTCGTGCAGCGACGGGTCCACCTCGCGAGCCAGCGCCCGCAGCCGCGGCGAGTAGGCGTCGGTGAGGTCGACGAAGGTGGCGCCCTCCAAGGGGGAGGTCGCCGTCAGGTTGATGTGATCTCTGATCAGGACCGGGGTTCCGGCCGACCATTCATCGCGGAGCCCGCCGCAGCCGTTGGTCAGCACCAGCGTCTGTGCGCCGGCGGCTGCAGCGGTGCGCACGCCGTGGACCACGGCACGCACGCCCCGGCCCTCGTACAGGTGGGTCCGGGCGCCCAGCACCAGAGCGTGCCGGCCGGTCTCGCCGATCCGGATCGACCGGATCGTGCCGGGGTGTCCGGCGACGGCGGGTTTGGCGAATCCGGGAACGTCGTCACTGGACAGCTCGGCCACCGTCGGCCCGATCAGATCCGCCGCGGCACCCCAACCGGAGCCGAGGACGAGGGCGACCTCGTGTCGTGAGATGCCGGTAGCCGTCGCGATGTGCTCAGCGGCTGCTCGAGCCGCGGCCTGTGGGTCGCCGGAAAGGTTCGTGTCGTCCGCGTTCACCCGGGGACTGTATCTCGCTCGAAGGGAGCCGACCGCGACTGCTCACGCCTCGTCGGTCGACGCCCCGTGATCGTGTTCGTCTCGGTGGCCGGCGCCGTGGGCGTGGTGGCGACGACCGTCGACGCCCACGCCGCGCAGCGTGAGCACGGCGATCATGATCGCCGCCGCGACGATGGCGATGTCGGCGACGTTGCCCACGAAGAACCCGCCGTAGTCGATGAAATCGACGACGTGGCCCTCGGGGAACCCGGGCTTGCGGAACAAGCGGTCACCCAAGTTGCCGAAAGCGCCACCGAGCAACAGCCCGAACGCGACGGCCCAGCCGCGCGAGCCGATCTTGGTCGCGGCCCGTAGCACCACGATCACGACGATCACCACGATCAGCGTGAGCAGCCACGTCAGTCCGGTGCCGATCGAGAACGCGGCACCGGAGTTGTAGAGCAGCCGGAACTGGATGAACTCGCCGATGACGTTCACCGGTGCCTGATCACCGAGGGACTTCTCTGCCCAGTACTTCGTCAGCTGATCGACGGCGGTGATCAGTACTGCCAGGACGATCATCCGGCCGACGAGCCGGCGCGTGCGGCCAGCGCGTGGCTCCGGCGCGTCGGGCGATGGTTCAGGAGTCGTCGACACGCAGAGCAGACTTTCACGACCACCGTCGTCGGTGCGCACCGGCTCCGCGACCTGATGGGTGACACCGGCAGTGAAGGCTGGTCGTGAAGGCTCGGCCGCGAGGGCTGGCCGTGGGGGCTGGCCGTGAGGGCTGGTCGTGGAAGTAGGTCGCGGAGATCGGTGGTGAAGTGTGGTCGCGGAAGCAGACCGCGGAGATTGGCGCGGAGACCGATGGCGGATGCAAGTCGTGAAGGCTGGTCGTGAAGATCGTTGTGTGAACTGTGACCGATGCCGATGGTCGTGAAGATCGTCGTGGTGGAATATGCCGCTATAGCGCGCGCTTCCTGGCACGACGATCTTCACGATCGGCGGATTCGGCAGTTGTCAGCACGGCGATCTTCATGACCGCTGGGGCCCATGCGCTTCCATGCACGACGCCCCGCACGACCCGGCCGACCCAGTGCTGCTGGGCCAGGGTTCACGCCGAATCTCCTGCACGTCGCTGACTTCTGGAGGGTTTTCCACGCTTCCGAGCGCCAGGAAGGGTGGACAACCCGCCAGAAGTCACGCCCGCCAACGCGCGGCCCCTGACGCACGGCCCCTGACGCACGCCCGCCAACGCGCCCCCGCCGACGCACCTCTGCGAACGGGCACCCCGACGGGTGAGCCCGATGGCTGACCCCGATAGGTGACAATGGGTGCCGTGACACGTGTGGCGATACTTGGCGGAGGTCCCGGCGGCTACGAGGCTGCGCTGGTGGCAGCACAACTGGGCGCGGACGTCACGCTCGTCGACCGTGACGGCGTGGGTGGGTCCGCAGTGCTCAGCGACTGCGTGCCCAGCAAGACGCTGATCGCTACGGCCGAGGTGGTCACCGAGATCGCCGAGTCCGGTGAGCTCGGGGTGGTGACCGGGGACGACGCCGTGCGGGTCGATCTCGCCCAGGTCAACCGGCGGGTGCTGGCCTTGGCCAAGGCTCAGTCCGACGACACCGCCGCGGCCGTGGAGAAGGCCGGCGTGCGCATCGTGCCCGGCGTGGGCCGGCTGGCGCCGGGCGACCGCGTGATCGTCGAGGAGAACGGCGGCGGCACGCACGAGTTCGTCGCCGACGTCGCCCTGCTCGCCACCGGTGCGCGCCCGCGGATCCTGCCCGAGGCCGAGCCCGACGGCGAGCGGATCCTCAGCTGGGAGCAGGTCTACGAATTGTCCGAGCTGCCCGAGCGGCTCATCGTCGTCGGCTCCGGTGTCACCGGTGCCGAGTTCGCCAATGCCTACAACGCGCTCGGCGCCGACGTCGTGTTGGTCTCGTCGCGTGACCGCGTGCTACCGGGAGAGGACGCCGACGCGGCGTACGTCCTGCAGGAGGTCTTCGCCCGCCGCGGCTTGACGGTCCTGTCGCGCTCGCGGGCGGCCTCGGTTCGCCGAGCAGGCGATGGGGTCGTGGTGACTCTGACCGACGGGCGCACGGTCGAAGGCTCGCATTGCCTGATGGCCGTCGGCTCGGTCCCCAACGTCGACGATCTCGGGTTGGCGGAGTGCGGGGTTCGCCTCGACGACCGTGGCTTCATCAAGGTCGATCGCGTGTCTCGGACATCCGCGCGCGGCGTGTACGCCGCCGGGGACGTCACCGGTGTGCTCATGCTGGCTTCGGTCGCGGCGATGCAAGGGCGTACGGCCATGTGGCACGCCCTGGGCGATGCCGTGACGCCGCTGGACCTGAACACGGTGGCAGCCAACGTCTTCACCGCACCGGAGATCGCCACGGTCGGGTGCAGCCAGAACGCCGTCGACGCCGGCGAGATCGACGCCGTCGCGGTGAAGATGCCGCTGTCGACCAATGCCCGGGCGAAGATGCAAGGCATTCACGACGGATTCGTCAAGCTGTTCTGCCGGCGGGGCATGGGGACGGTCATCGGTGGGGTCGTGGTGGCGCCGAGCGCGAGCGAGCTGATCCACCCCATCTCACTGGCCGTGGAGGCGCGATTGTCCGTTGATCAGGTGGCACGCGCGTTCGCCGTCTACCCGTCGTTGTCCGGTTCCATCGCCGAGGCCGCGCGCCGCCTGCACCTGCGCGACTAGCCGTCGGCCGTCGGTGGGACGAACCACGTGGGTCCGTCCTTCTCGGCGAGATCCAGCCGTTCGCGCATCCGGTGCGCCATCGGAGGCAGGGCGTCGCGCGGGAACCACTCGACGGCCAGCGACTCGTCGTCGTTGACTCGTGCTCGCCCGCCGACGGCGCGGCAGCGCATGGTGATGTCGAGGAACTGGACGACGTCGCCGTTCGGGTACGTCAGCGGATCCTCGGCGACGACCGCGGCGATCCGGTCCACCTCGATGTGCACGCCGGTCTCCTCGAAGGCCTCACGCACCGCGGCCTGCGCCGGCTGCTCGCCCGGATCGGGGATGCCGGCGATCAGCGCCCATTCCCCGGTGTCGGCGCGCCGATTCAGCAGCACCCGCCCGTCGTCGTCGAAGATGACGGCGGTGATCCCCGGCACCCAGAGCAGGTCATGGCCCACGTGCTTACGCAGGGCGAGGATGAATTCGGGTGTGGGCATGATGTCGTCCGCAGCTCCGCCTGGGCCGGCCTAGAAGTCGGCGCCGAAGCCGCCGCCGAAGTCCCCACCGAAGTCGCCGCCGCCGAAATCTCCGCCGAAGTCGCCGCCGCCGAAATCTCCGCCGAAGTCGCCACCGACCTGGCCGCCGTCGGCGTACATCGGGCCGGAAAGCGCGGAGCCGAGCATGGTGCCCATCAGCATGCCGGGCAGGACGCCGCCGTAATAGCCGCCGGCCCACCCGCCGTACGCCGGGCCTGCGTCCCAGTAGGGGCGCCGCTCGTCGCCGCCCACCGGAACCATCCGGATGCTCGGGTCGGCGCCGTTCTTCACCCGCAGCGCATCTGCTGCGCACGCCGGCACGAGGCGAGGAGCGCCACCGGGCGGAGCCCACTCGACGTCTTCGGCCGACGGGCCGTGACCGGGATCGAAGAAGCACGGCAGGCGGCGCTCGGGCAGCGGTTCGTGCTTGAGCCGGGCTTCGACACAGCCCAGCAGCCAGCGGCCTTCTTCCAGCGCATGCGTCACCGGCTTGAGGTCGCTGGGCTTCTCCGCTCGCTCGGAGAAGACCTTGGCCTGCT
>JAJYTA010000238.1 GCA_021793295.1 Actinomycetes bacterium | reverse complement strand
CGGCCGGCTCCGGCCCGACCTGGACCACGCCGACGTCGGTCCGCGTGCCCTGCAAGACCAGCTGCCGATCTGGGTCGGTGTCGGTGGCACGCTGGCCTCAGCGATCAACACCGGACGCCTGGGCCTGCCCATGGCGCTCGCCCTGCTGCTCGGCCCGATCACCCAGCAGGAGCAGGCCGTCGAGGCCTACCGCCAGGCCGCCGAGCAAGCCGGGCACGACCCGGCCACCCTGCGGACCAGCATCAACCTGCACGGTTACGTCGCCAGCAGCAGCCAGGCCGCGCGCGACATCATGTATCCCTACTTCGCCCAGGGGATGCAGGAGAACAACCACCAGCGCGGACGCGGCTTCACCATGCCACGTGCGGTGTTCGACGCACAGACTTCGCCCGCTGCCGGGCTCGTTGTCGGCAGCCCGCAGGAGGTGATCGACAAACTGCTCACCTACCACCAGATCTACGGCCTGGACCGGGCCCTGATCCAGATCGGATTCGGTGGCATGCCACAGAAGGACGTGCTGACGGCGATCGAGTTGCTCGGCACCGAGGTCGCTCCAGTCGTCCGCCAGGAGGTCGCAGCACGAAAGGAGGTAGCGGCATGACGACCGGAATCGACAGCACGCCTCCGGCGTCGGCCGGCGCCCAGAACGGAGTCACCCCGCGACGCACCCTGCGGGTCGCCGTCGTCAACGGCAGCCCGAACGAGAAGTCCAAGACCATGGGGCTGGTCGACGTGGTGTTGCAGACGCTCGCCCGGGTGCTCGCCGACGACGGCGTCACCATCGAGTCGGCCCGGATCGACACCTACCGCCTCGGCCCCGCCTTCACCGGCGCGCATGAGCGCGAGGGCGTCGCACCCGAGATCGAAGCCGCGTTGCGTCGAGCCGAGCAGGCGGACCTGCTGATCGCCGCCACCCCGGTGTTCCGCGGGTCCTACACCGGCCTGTTCAAGCACTTCTTCGACCTGGTCGACCAGTACGCGCTGGCGAACAAGCCGGTGTTGCTGACCGCCACCGGTGGTGGTGAGCACCACGCGCTGGTGCTCGAGCACGCGTTGCGGCCGCTGTTCGGGTTTTTCCAGTCGTTGACGGTGCCCGTCGCCGTCTTCGCCTCCGCCGGCGACTTCGACGGCACGACACTGCTCACACCACGGGTCCACGGTCGCATCGAGATGGCCATCACCGACGTTCGGGAGCTCCTCGTCGCCCGAGCCACGGTGACCTGATCACGAGGTCCACCACCTCTCACGGCGCGGCTTTGAACACCGACGGCATCGTCAGGTTGTACATCGGCACCGTGAACAGGTAGGTGCCGGCACCGAGGAATTCGTCGATGAGGATGGATGTCCTTTCCGGAGGAGCGCCGTCCGCGCCGGGCGATCGGGCACGGTGAGCCGTCGTGGCGTGTCGCGGGCGTGTGTCGATGTCACATACTGGAAGTGCGGTTACAGATCAGCTGGGAAGGGTGAGGGGGTGACGGCGGCGCGACGGATCAGCGGACCGTGTCAGGCGTGGCCGGAGGGCAGCGCGTTCATCCGCGAGGTGCTGGACCGTATTGGTGACAAATGGACCGTCTTGGTCATCAGCACGCTCGGTTCCGGTTCGCTGCGCTACTCCGACTTACAGGCCAGCATCCCGGGCATCTCGCAGCGGATGTTGACCCAGACCCTCAAGCACCTGGAGCGTGACGGCCTGCTCACATGAACCGCCTACGCCGAGGTCCCGCCCCGCGTGGAGTACGAACTGACGGACCTGGGCCGGTCGTTGCTGGACGCAGTGATGGCGATGGCTGGGTGGGCCGCCGCACATCACGACGAGATCGCCAGACACCGCGCCAACAGTGAACTGACCGGTGTGGGCCGAGAGAAGGCGCGGGCCGGCGCGCCGGCGGACTGAGCCGCCGGCGGCGCTGGTCAGCTCGCAGCGTCAGGTTCGGTGCCGGCGGTGTCGTCGGGCTCGGTCGCGACCTCGTCGTCGGTCTCGATGTGGCACACCCCGGTCACCGGATCACACCACCCGCTGACCGGTCCGGTCACGATCTGCAGCCGGCTCGTCTCGCTCATGCCACACTCCCGCTCGGGACTGGTCCGGCCACCTGTTCCAGCAGCTGGCCGTACGCGGCGACCTTGTGGGCACCCGGAGCAGCCACCCGGCGGTCGAAGACGATGAACGGTACGCCGGAGGCGCCCATGTCGAGGGCCTCACGGCGATCGGCGTGCACGCGATCGGCGTACTCGTCGTTCGCGAGGATCTCGCGGACGCGCTGCGCGTCCAGTCCGACCGACTCTGCGGTCTCGGCCAAGGCGTCCGGTCCGAACGGGTTGAGGGTCCCGGTGAAGAAGCCGTCCTGAGCACGGGAGAAGAACTCGTGCCCGTGGCCTTGCTCTCTGGCGTACTGCACCACGCGATGCAGATCGAAGGTGTTGGCGGTCAGGGCGCTCGATGGCGTAGTCGAGCCCCTCGGTTCGCGCGACCCTCTGCATCTGCTATCCGAGCCGCAGGAGGTCGGCGGCCGTGCCGCCGTGGGATCGCGACTTTCGACCCCTCGGATGGTGCCGGTTGGTCAGCCATGCTCTCACCTCACTGAGAGTGCGTAACACCATCATGAGTTAGTGAGGCGGGGTCTACAAAAGGCACTTTGGCGTGCGTAGGCACCCTGCGAGGGCCCGGCTCTCAACGGGCCGGCAACGACCGCAGGGCCAACAGGAGATCCACACGGTCCTCCAGCCGCGACAGATTCCGGCCGGTGAGCTGCTCCACCCGCCCGATGCGGTAGCGGGCGGTGTTCACGTGGACGTGCAACTCCGCAGCGCACCGGCTCCACGACCCGTCCGCCCGGAGGAACGCGTCCAGGGTGGGCAGCAGGGCACTGGCGTGCCGGGCGTCGTAGTCCAGCACCCCTCCCAGCACCCGGACGGCGAAGGCGTGGCGGACCCCGTCCGGCACCGCGCCCAGCAACAGCACGTGCGAGCGAATCTCATCGCTGGTGACGACGGCGACCTTCTGGTCGCGCAGCTCAGCGGTCCGCACGGCGTGCACCGCCTCGTCGATGGCGCCGGCCAGCGCGTCCATCGACACCTCGCCGGACAGCCCCACCGCGAGCCGGCCGGAACCGACGGCCAGGCGCTCGAAGGCGCGCCGCAAGGTGGCGCTGCCACCAGCGGCCACCCGCGTGAGGATCGTGATGGCGGTCCCGTCGCGGACGCCGGTGATCGGGTGGTCGGCAATCTGCGAGGCAGCGTCGTGCAGGACGGCGCACGTGGTGTCGAGGAACTCGTCGGCGCCGATGGCCGCGGCGACGAGGCAGGGCCTGCCGGGATCGGCGCCGAGGTCGCCCATCCGGGCGGCGAGCTCGGCGCGGGAGGCTTGGCCCGTGACGGTCAGCGCGATCACGTCATCGGCGCTGCGCCGCGTGGACCGCCGGTCCTCGTCCCAACGACGGCGCTGCGCAGCGATCACGGCGCCCAGGTCGCGCAAGCTCACGTGCGCGTCGTCGTCCCAGGTGCGGTGGTCGCCGTCGCAGACGAGGAACCACGGTGTCATCGACTGCCCGAGCCGCGGCTCGACATCGACGACGGACACCGTCCGCCCGGTCGGCAGGGACACTGCGCTGGGCAGGCGCTCGGCGAGCTGGAACGTGCGGCAGACGGCGTCGGTGTCCGCGGTGTCGAGTGGTCCTGCCGGTGCCGCGACACTGCGACCGGTCGGCGTCAGCACCCGGCAGGTGACGCCGGTGTCGTGCCCGATCATGGTGAGCAGCTCATCCAGGGACCGGCCCTCGGTGATGGCCGCGAGCAGTCGGCGTTCGCGGCCGAGGGCCGTGGCCAGGGCGCGCTCGCGCTCGGCGTCGTCGCGCGTGGTCACCAGCTCGCTGACCTGTGCGAATGACACATCGACCGGGACGGCCACGAGAGGCACTCGGTGTCGGCGACAGGCCTGCACGACGTCGGCCGGGATCGAACCGAACGCTGCCTCCCCAGCAGCCAGGGCGGCCACCCGTGCGTGGGCGAGGACCCGGACGAACCTGTCGCTGTCGTCCGGGTCGCGGCGCCACATCAAGCCGGTGAGGACGAGAGCGCCTTCGGTGAGATACCGCCCCGGGTCGATCAGGTCGGTGGTGAAGACCGACCGGATCGGGCGGGACAACGCCTGCTCGCCGTACAGCAACGTCAGGCCGAGCCCGGGGGCTTCCACGAGGTCGCGCAGGTCCATGTCGGCGAGGCCTTCCCTTTGGAGGATCGTACAACCGCAGGGGTCGGAAACCACCGTGTCTTGGTGGCCGCGGTGGCTGTGCCCGCCGTGCGGCGGGGTGTCTAATGCGAGCAGGACGAGGGGATACGGGCGCGGCGATGGAGTTCCTGCGAGCACGGAGTAGGGCGGACGCCGTGGCGACGAAGGCCGACCATCCGGGCGCGGTGCCGATCGCCGGCGGTACCGACGTCATGGTCGACGTGAACTTCGACCGGCTGCGCCCCGACGCCTTGCTCGACCTGACCGGGGTCGGCGAACTACAGCAGTGGGCCGTCGACGGTGCCGCCGTCCGGCTCGGGGCCGGCGTGACGTACAGCCACATCATCGATCAGCTCGGCGATCGGCTTCCGGGGCTGGCGATGGCCGCGCGCACGGTCGGTTCGCCGCAGATCCGCAACCGGGGGACGGTGGGCGGCAACCTGGGCAGCGCGTCACCGGCCGGCGACGCGCTCCCGCCGCTGCTGGCGGCCGAGGCGCAGGTCGAGGTGGAATCGGTCCGCGGAATTCGCACGGTCGCGCTGAGCGAGTTCTGCACCGGCGTCAAACAGCATGTCCTCGAAGCCGACGAGTTGATCACGGCGATCCTCGTGCCGTCGGCGACCGGCCCGCAGCAGTTCGCGAAGATCGGTACCCGCAACGCGATGGTGATCGCGGTGTGTTCGGTCGCGGTCGCGCTGCATCCGCACGTACGACGTGTCGGCACCGGGATCGGGTCGGCGGCCCCGACACCACGACGCGCTGGCGCCGCCGAACGGTTCGCGGCACGTGAGCTGGACTGGGACGGCGGCGGCCCGCTGTCTGACGACGTGGCCCGGCGCTTCGGGGAGCTGGTGGCCGCAGCGGCGGATCCGGTGGACGACGTGCGCGGCTCGGCCCGGTACCGGGCGCATGCCTTGGCCGTGCTGGCACGGCGCACGCTGGGCTGGACGTGGGACGCCTACCGGAGGGGGTGAGCGCACCGTGCGGCTGACAACGACCGTCAACGGAGAACGCCGGCAGGTCGACGACGTGTGGGAAGGCGAGAGCCTGCTGTACGTGCTGCGTGAGCGACTGGGCATGCCGGGCTCGAAGAACGCGTGCGAGCAAGGTGAATGCGGCTCGTGCACCGTCGAGCTGGGCGGAGCGGTGGTGTGCGCCTGCCTGGTCGCCGCGGGCCAGGCCGACGGGCACGAGATCCGCACGGTGGAGGGGTTCGGCACCGACGACGGCCTCG
>JAJYTA010000237.1 GCA_021793295.1 Actinomycetes bacterium | reverse complement strand
CGACGTGCTGCGTGTCGCATCGCGCTGCTCCAGACTCTGATGCTGCAGTTGCGCCTCGGACGCCAGGAACGACAGCGTCATGAGCACCTCGGGTCGCCAGGAACGACAGCGTCATGAGCACCTCGGGTCGCCAGGAACGACAGCGTCATGAGCGCCTCGGACGCCAGGAACGACAGCGTCGATGCCCGCTTCACCGCGCTGCTCGACGGTTCCGCGGCACTTTCCTCGTTGATCCCTCATACCGACGGCGCATCGCGGTAAGTTGCCGAGCACGAAACACCGGCACCGACCAGTTCCACGCTCGCCCGGAGGGATCAGATGGCCACCTTCCGCACCACGCTGTGGGCCAGTGGAGGCAACAACGTCGCCATCGTCGTACCGGAGGACGTCGTCCTGTCGTTCGGCCGCGGCAAACGAGTCCCCGTCACGGTCACGGTCGACGACGACTACACCTACCGCACGACGATCGCCTCCATGGGCGGGCAGTACCTGATCACTTTCAACGCCCAGACCCGTGCAGTCACCGGACGAGGCGCAGGAGACGAAGTCGACGTGACGCTCGAGCTCGATGACGCGCCCCGCACGGTGGAGGTACCCGCTGTCCTCGCGCAGGCATTCGAGACCGACCCCGACGCCGCCGCAGCATGGTCCGGACTCTCCTACAGCAAGCAGAAGGCTCACGCGCAGGCGATCGAGGGCGCCAAGACGGACGAGACCCGCCAACGCCGTCTCGACAAGATCCTCACCGAGCTACGTGCGGCGCACTGATCCGGCATGCCACGAATGATCCACGTCACGAAGGGTAGGACAGCGTCATGGCAACGAATCGGCTGGTACGTCCGCGTCAGGGCAAGTGGATCGCCGGAGTGTGCGCAGGCCTGGCCGAGCGATTCGGCATCTCCACGTTCCTGGTCCGCGTCGGGTTCGTGATCTTCGGGCTCGTCGGCGCCGGGGAGATCGTCTACATCGCGTTGTGGATCGCCGTGCCGAAAGAAGAATGACCCGGTCGCGCGCGGCCTGAACTGGTGGCCCGAACCGGCCCGCGACTGCCTCGGTGGTCGCCGACGATTCCGACACGACGAGGTCTCTCACCGCACGGACACGGCGGAGCACGGGTGATGTGGCAGAGTATCGCCAGCTGAGATGGCGCCCCGCAGGACGTGACCGTTTGCCGTCAGTGGCATGGATACGCCACGGCTAAGCGTTTACCACCGACTCACGGTCGAGGTAGGAACAGATGACGCCTGCCCGACCTGAGGAGACTCATGCCATCGTCCGCCCGCAGCGAATCCGTTCGCGCTTCGGCCCGCCCCCGTCTACGGAGGACGCGACTGACCACCGCGGCGCTGGCGGTAATCCTCGCCGCTGCCGGGCCCGCCGAAGCCGGATCGCCAGCTTCGGCGGCCGCTGAGAATGCGGCAACCGCGCGCACGGCAAGCACCGCGGCCACCGCCGTCAACCACGCAGCAGACGACACCGCGGCAAGCTCCTACGACCTCACCCTCGTCACCGGCGACATCGTGCACGTCACGGTCCACTCCGACGGGAAGAAGTCGGCCGAGGTCTCGCCGGCGCCCCGGCCGGACGCATCCAGCCCCAGCTTCTGGACCCACGAACGCGACGGCGAACTCCACGTGATCCCGGACGACGTCGCGAGCTTGATCCCGGGCCGGCTCGACCCGGCGCTGTTCAACGTCGACGCGCTCATCGATCAGCGCGACGCCGAGACACACGGCGACGACCTCGGCGTCATCATCACCTACCAGCCCGGCGCGAAGATGCGCACCCAGGCTGCTCCCAGCGGCGATGCGGTCCGGCTGGAGAGTGTGAACGGGCTGGGTGTGCACATCGACGGCGATGACGACACCGGCGCGATCCTCGAGGCGCTGCATCAGCTCGCCGACCAGCCGCAGGCCCGCACTCTCTCGTCGGGCCCGTACACCGGGATCGACAAGATCTGGCTCGACCGGCCCATCGAGCCCGCCTTGGACGAAAGCGTCCCCCGGATCGGTGCCCCCACGGCTTGGCAGCAGGGATTGGACGGCAGCGGTGTCACCGTCGCCGTACTCGACACGGGCATCGACACTGACCACCCGGATCTGGCCCACAACGTGGTGACGGCCCGGAACTTCACCGACTCCGACACCACCGACGACCGCGCCGGCCACGGCACCCACGTGGCGTCCACGATCGCCGGGTCCGGCGCCGCCTCCGATGGGCAGTACACCGGCGTCGCTCCCGGCGTCGAGCTGATCAACGCCAAGGTGATCGGCGACGGCGGCACCGGCACCACCGCCGACATGATCGAGGCGATGGAATGGGTCGCCCAGCAAGGCGCCGACATCGTGAACATGAGCATCGGCGTCCGGGGGGACTACAGCGACGGAACCGACCCGGGCAGCCTCGCCGTCGACGCGCTCACCGAGCAGTACGACGTGCTGTTCGTCATCTCCGCCGGCAACGACGGTCCCCGCGAGAGCACCGTCACCACCCCGGCCACGG
Source organism: Actinomycetes bacterium (assembly GCA_021793295.1). Lineage (GTDB taxonomy): Bacteria > Actinomycetota > Actinomycetes > Jiangellales > Jiangellaceae > Haloactinopolyspora. Next base: position 3,036 of record JAJYTA010000237.1, on the reverse strand, counting down.
CGAACCTGGCGCTCACCGTCGCCAACGTGGACAAGCAGGGCCAGATCGCGGAGTCCTCCAGTCGCGGGCCCCGCGCCGGTGACCGTGCCCTCAAGCCGGACATCAGTGCGCCCGGCGTCCACATCGGCGCCGCTCGCGCCGACGGGACGGCTTTGTGTCAGTTAACCTGCACCCAGCCCGGCGACGGCCCGATCGACGACTACTACACCTCCGCGTCCGGCACCTCGATGGCCGCGCCGCACGTGACCGGCGCGGCTGCGCTGGTCGCCCACAAGTACCCCGAGCTCGACGCGATGCAGCTCAAGGCCTGGCTGATGCAGACCGCCACCGAGAACGACGAGTTGTCCATCTACGCCGAGGGTGCCGGCGAGGTGAACGTCCCCCGCGCGCTCGACGAGCCGCTGCTGGCCGCTCCCGCCTCGGTCGGCTTCGGCGACTTCGGTTACCCGCATGCGCAGCGCGATCCCGTGGAGCGCAGTGTCACCTACACCAACCCCGGCGACGAGACCCAGACCCTGACGCTGACGGTCGACACCGAGAACGCCGACGGCGAGCCCACCCCGGAGGGCGCCCTGACGCTGTCGACGCCCACCCTGACCGTGCCGGCCGGCGGGACGGCCACGGTGACGCTGACACTCGACACCGCCCAGGCCGGGGCCGGCCAGTTCGGCGGTGCCCTCATCGCGCAGACAGCGGACGGAGCCTCGCTGCGCACGCCCGTCGGCTATTACACCGAGCCGGAGATGTACGACCTACACGTCGAGGGGGTCGCTCGCGACGGTCGCGAGGCGTACGGACGCTTCAGCGTCCTCGACGTGGTGGACGGCAGCGTGAACGCCGTGCGCGCCTGGGGCCAGGGCGACGACACCTCGTGCACCACCGTGGAACAGGTCACCAGCAACTGCGTCCGGGTTCCACCGGGCACGTACTCGATCAGCGGTCTGATCGCCACGATGCCGCCGTACGCCGAGGCCGGTCGGGCACCTGGCCCCCTCGACGCCTACCTCAACACCTCGCTCGTCTCCGAGCCCGAAGTCACGATCGACAGCACGACCACGCTGACGTTGGACGCGCGCAACGCCGTCGAGGTCCAGATCGACACCCCCGACCACGAGACCAAGCGCAACGACGGCGCGGCCCGGGAGCTCAAGCTGGCCCGCGTGCCCGACGAAGGACCCATAGCTGACGTCGGCCTGCTGATCACGCCCCGGACCCAGCTGGAGGAGAAGCTGTACGTGCAGCCGACCGAGCCGGTGACCCATGGCGACCTCATGGCCTACACCCATTGGGAATTGGCGGCACCGGCGATCACCTTCGACGTGGTCGGCGCCGACGACGTGCAGCTCGATCCGCTGTACTACGACTGGGGATGGTTCGGTAACGACTCCCGCACGTTCCCGATGCTCAGCGGCGAGCACGAACTGAACGTCGTGGACGCGGGGACGGCGAGCCCAGCGGAGATCGACGGCCTCGACCTCGACGGCGCACTCGCGCTGATTCGTCGCTCCGATGCCATCCCGGTGCCCGAACAGTCCAACAATGCCGCTGAGGCCGGCGCTGCGATGGTCGCGATCTACAACGACGAGCCGGGCCCCAACGCCAATCCGGGCCAGCCAGGGCTCGTGCAGGTGCCGACCGTCCGGCTTTCTCACGCCGAAGGACAAGCCCTGTTGGACCTGCTCGCGCAGCGGCAAGTCACCGTGACCGCCGAGGGCCGGCCGGTCAGCCCGTACCGCTACAACCTGGCGTTCACGGAGAACGGCCACATCCCCGCCGAGTTGCACTACGTCGCTGACAGTGACCAGCTGGCCGCGGTGGAGAACAGCTTCCACGGCCAGCTCGGTGAGGACCTGACGTTCTCTGAAGCCTGGTACGCCGTCCCGGCGTGGCAGAACTACGGGCTGAGCTTCGGGTTCCCCACTCGCGGCGGCCCGCAGACTCGTACCGACTACTACGTGCCCGACCCCGGCCTCGAGTACCGCAGTTCCGTCTCCACGCCCGAGACAGCGCCGTGGCCGGAGCCGCGGCTGACCTTCGAGGGACAGCGGCGATCGCTCCGCGCCGGCGAACGTGTCCAGCAATCGTGGTTCAACGCCGTCATGCACCCCGGACCGTGGCCGACCGACCCGATCCGCCGCAGCGGTGACCTGATGAACTTCAACCTGGCCGCCGTCATCGACGGCGATTACCACCCCGCCAGCGCCTCCACCACACCGCTCGATCTGCCCGGATTCACCACCCGGTTCCAGGTGTTCGCCGAGGACGAGCAGATCATCGACAGTCCGGTGACGGCCGGCTCCATCGCCGTCTCGCCGGAGGCGGAGACCTTCCGGATCGAGTACGACGTCGCCAATGCCGCACCGTGGGCGAACCTGTCGACCTCGAGCCGGTCGGTGTGGACGTTCACGTCGGCCTCGACGCCCGAGGATCAGGTCCGTGTCGAGCCTCTGCTCACTCTCGACTACGACGTCGACGTGGATCTGCAGAATCGGATGCCGTCGCCGGAACAGAGCAACGGGCCCCACACCGTCGAGTTCACCGTCGGGCATCAAGACGGCGCTCCCGATCTGCCGATCCGCAGCACCGCGTCGCTGGAGGTGTCCTACGACAGCGGCGAAACGTGGCGCAAGATCCGTAACCTGCGCGAGGTGGAGGACGGGCACTTCGTGGCGACCCTGCCCCGGCAGGCCCCCGCGGGCGGCGACGGCTTCGTCTCGCTGCGGGTGCGGGCCGAAGACCGCGGCGGCAACACCGTCGAGCAGGAGATCATCCGGGCCTACGCGCTGGGCTGACTCGGGAGCACCGGGCGTCCGCTGTCTTCGGCGACAGCGGACGCCCGGTGCTTTCTACTCGGCGTAGGCCACGGCGACCTCAGCCGCCGCGACGTAGCCGTTGCTACCGTCCACGGCTTCCAACCGCACGTACCGTGCCGACTCCGCCGGCCACGAGGCGTACTTGACCGTCCCGTCCGCAGCCCAGGTCCCTGCCGCGGCCTCGTGGAAGTCCTGCCCGTCGGCGCTGACCCAGACCCGGAAC
>JAJYTA010000236.1 GCA_021793295.1 Actinomycetes bacterium | reverse complement strand
ACGAACTTGGCCGTCACGAGGGTGAGCCCGATGACCGTCTCGACGATCGCGGTCAGGTACAGGGCCACGTCACCTGCGACGATGCCGAGCGTCAGGGCGCCGAGAGTCCGCACCGCCAAGCTCTCAGCCGGACTCATGCCGATGAACTTCAGCACCCCGAACGCGGTGAAGACGAGGCCGAGATTGAACCGGAGAATGCCGACGCTGTGCCGAGCGAGCCAACCACCCAGTGCCTTGATCGCCCGGTCGACGCCGATGGGCGAGCGCGTCGAAACCGGCCGCTGCGCGGTGGGGCGCTCGGTGAAGGTCGTGTCGGTAGCCATGATCAGCTCCATCTACGAGGTCGTTACGGTCGGAATTCAGCCTTCCGATCACGGCCTCGCAGATCGTCGGGCAGAGATCGGCAGTTCGGTACGTCGTTGCCGGTAGCTCCGCCGCGCTCGCGTCATCACGTCGTCGTAGTACTGTGCGCCCAGGGCACGACTTCCCGACACCGCCGCAGCGCCCAGGGGGCATCGTGCCGGGCGTGGCCAGTTCGACTGCGAGGAGATAGCCGTGGTCATGCGTCCATCGGTGGCTTCGGAATCCGATATCGAACCCGATTTGGCCACACCCGCGTTCGTGGGGCGCGAGGGCGACTTGGCCCGGCTGGCCGGAGCCTTGGCCCGGCGGCCCGCGGTGGTGTTGATCGAAGGCGAAGCGGGCATCGGCAAGACCCGACTGGTCCAGGAACTGCTGGCCACCGAGTCATCGGTGGGCGAATCGGTCTTGATGGCCACCTGCCCGCCCTACCTCGACTCGCTGACCCTGGGCCCCATCGTCGACGGAATCCGTCAGGGGCACCGCACCGCCCGGCCGTCAGCCGCGACGAACCCGCTGCTCGGCGCGTTGCGGCCGCTGTTCCCGGAGTGGGACTCCGTGCTACCGCGGGCTCCGGAGCCGTTGGAGGACGCCTCAGCCGCCCGGCATCGCCTGTTCAGTGCGCTGGCCGAGCTGATCGCCGGAATGAACACCAGCGTCCTGGTGGTCGAGGATGCGCACTGGGCCGACGAGGCGACGCTCGGCTTCCTGCTCTTCCTGGCCTCCCGGAGCACGCCGGATCTGAGCATCGTGGTGACCTACCGTCCCGAGGACGTACCCGCCGGTTCATCACTGCTGCGGCTGGCCTCGCGTCATCGCCCGGACGTCGCCCAACTGCGGCTGGCCTTGCCCCCGTTGGACGTCACGCACACCGCGGGGCTCATCTCGTCCATGCTGGGCGGCGAGTCGGTGTCCGAGGCCTTCGTCGCCTTCCTCCATGAGCACACGGCCGGCATTCCGCTCGTCGTCGAGGAGTCGGTGCGTCTGCTCCGGCAGCGCGAGGACGTCGCCCGCCGGGACGGGCAGTGGGTTCGCCGCACGCTCGACGAGCTGAGCGTGCCACCGACCGTGCGTGACCTGGTGCTGGAGCGCGCCCAGCGACTCGACGCCACCGTACGGCGGATCCTCACCGCGATGGCCGTGCTGGCCGAGCCCGCGGACGAGCGCCTCGTGGCCGAAACGGCCGGACTACCCCGGAGCACGGTCCGGCCCGCGCTGGCCCAGGCCGTGCGTTCCGGGCTGCTCGACGACGACGCGCGGGGGCGCGTCATGTTCCGCCACGTCCTGATGGGGCGGGCGATCTACGAGTCGGCGCCGGCTGCGGAGCTGACCAGCATGCATCTGCGGGCGGGACAGGCGATGCAGACCGCGGACCCGGCACCGGTGATGCAGCTCGCCCGGCATTTCCGGGCCGCCGACGTGCCGGCCTGGGTCACCTACGTCGAGCAGGCCACTGACGTGGCGATCGCCTCCGGTGACCACGGGACAGCTGTCGCGTTGATCGACGACGCGCTCGGTGCGGCCGAGCTGCCCGCGAGCGCCCAGGCACGCCTTGCCCGGCGGCTGCTGGTCGTGGGTGCGCGGATCGAGGGCGTCGCCGACGTCATCCGGCGCGCGGTGCGGTCCCTGCAGGACGTGCTCGCCACCGCCACGTTGACCCCCGTCGAGCAGGCCGAGATCCGTAACCCCCTCGGGCGGCTGCTGCTCCAGCTCCGCCAGTTCGACGCTGCTCATGCCCAGCTGGCCGAAGCTGCACCGCATCTGGTTCACGATCCGGCCGAGGCGGGCCGGGTCATGACCTACCTCGGTTATCCACTCCCCGGGAGCCAACCCGCCGCTGAGCATCTGCGCTGGCTGAATCGTGCCGCAGAGGTGGCCGGTAAAGTCACCGGCCCTGCCGAACGCCTTGCCCTCACCGCCGATCGAGCAGCGGCCCTGCTGACGCTCGGTGACCAGACCGGCTGGGCGGTGGCGGCCGAGTTGCCGGCCACGGTCGAGGCCACCGACGAAGCGTTCGCGCTGACCCGCGGCTTGGCCAACGTCGGCTACTGCGCCACGCTGTGGGGCCGCTATGCCGACGCCGAGCGTCATCTCGCGCGTGCGTCGACCCTGGTCGACGACGTCGAGTACAGCCGGATGCGCTCCACGGTGGCAGCGATGCAGCTGCACCTGGACTGGCTGACCGGCCGGTGGGACGGGCTCGCCGAGCGGGCTGCCGAGCTCTCTGATGTCGACGACGACGGCCGCCGCGACCGTCTCGAAGCCGTGTTGGTGACGGCGTTGCTCGACGCGGTCACCGGAGCCCGAGACCGGGCGGTGACGCGCTTACGGGAGTTGATCGAGGCCCAGCCGCCGATCAACATCGCCGACCTGCCACCCACAGCTGCCGCGGCGCTGAGCGATCTACTACTGGCCGACGGCCACGTCGAAGACGCGCTGGCCGCAACCGCTGAGCCGATCGAGACGATCCAGCGCAAAGACACCTGGATCTGGGCTACCGACGTGGTCCGTGCACGTGTTCAGGCACTCATGGCGTCCGGGTCCTTGCAGCACGCAGCCGAGCTGGTGGAGCAGTTCGCCACTGGGCTCGCCGGGCGCGGCGCACCGGCACCGCAGGCCGCGCTCGGCACCTGCCGCGCGCTGCTCAGCCAGGCTCGAGACACGCGGTCTCGTGCCGCCGAGGCGTTCGAACGTGCCGCCGCGGCGTGGGACGCTCTCCCCCGGCCGCTCGATGCCCTCCTGGCCCGAGAACAGCAGGGCGAGTGTCTCGTGGCCGGCGGCCGGCCCGACACCGCGATCGAGGTGCTGACCCGCGTGTGTGACGGGTTCGCCACGCTGGGCGCTCGCGCCGAGGCGCGCCGGGTCGGCTCCCGGTTGCGTGAGCTGGGTGTCGAGACCCGTCCGCGTTGGCGGGGCGGGCGACGCGGCTACGGCGACGCCTTGTCGCCGCGTGAGACCGAAGTGGTGCGCCTGGTGATCGCCGGCCGGACGAACCGCGAGATCGCGCAGGCCCTGTCGCGCTCGCCGAACACCGTGGCCACCCAGCTCAATTCGGCGATGCGCAAGCTGCAGGTCTCGTCGCGTACCGCGCTCGCAGTCCGAGCGGTGGAAGCCGGGCTCGTCGTCGACGCCTGAGTGCCCGACCCGGGAACGAATGCAGAAGATTCGCTCATCTGGGTGATCGCAAGCAATCCCCGCACTACGGATACTTCACGCAGCAACGATGCTCCCAGCTGGAGATCCGTGGATGACGACGATGCCCGAAGACGGCGACGAAGTTCCGGCTTCGCCGCAGCCCGACACCCCGCCGGAGGCTGCAACCACCCCGGCCGAGCCCGAGCCGGAACGCCCCGCCGAGGGCGGACTCGGTGGCTACGTGCCGATCTGACCACTCCCGCGCCTCGAGCCGCCCTGCCCCACCTGTACCGGACTGGAGATGACGTCGAATGAGACGTGCGCCCACAGCTCTACGCCGAAGTTTCGCCGTGCTCTTGCCCGCCGGCGTCGTGATCGCCGGCCTGGCCGCGCCCGCCCCTGCCGCAGCCCCGGACGGTAGCGCCCCGCCGGCGGCTCCCGACGCCGGCGATGCCCTCGACGAGGTCGTTGTCGACGGTGTCGCACCCGGCTCGTACGACCTCACCTTGATCACCGGCGACCTGGTCACCGTGACCGTCGATGCGGGCGGACGGATGGCCGTCGACGTGCCCGGCGGTGGAGAGTACCGCGGTGAGAGCGGCCCGGACGGCGTGTTCGTGATTCCGGCGGAAGCCGAGCCGTACCTGGCCGACGGGTTGCTCGACCCCACCTTGTTCGACGTCGAATACCTCGTGCGCAACGACTACACCGACGCCACCACCGACCACGTGCCCGTCATCGTCGATCTACCCGACCAGCAGCGACCGGCCACGGCGCGCAGCGCGGCCGCGTCCCTGCCCGGCGCCGAGGTCGACACGGTCCTCGACACGATCGTGGCCGCCGGTGTCAGCGTGGACAAAGATCACGCGCAGCGATTCTGGGCGGCGCTCACCGCTGAAGACACGACGGCCTCTCGTACTTCCGACGAGCCGAGCCTGGCCGCCGGAACCGAGAAGGTGTGGCTGGATCGCCGGATCGAGGTCGCCCTGGACGAGTCCGTGCCCCAGATCGGCACCCAGACCGCCCACGATGCCGGCTACGACGGCACCGGTGTGACCGTCGCCGTCCTGGACACCGGTGTCGACCTCGACCATCCCGATCTGACCGGCAAGATCAGCGCCGCGAAGAATTTCATGTCCGATGCGCCGATGGCCGACGCACACGGGCACGGCACGCACGTGGCGTCGATCATCGCCGGGTCAGGTGCTGCCTCGGATGGGCGGTATGCCGGGGTCGCACCCGGGGCGGACCTGGCCATCGGCAAGGTTCTCAACGACAACGGCCAGGGCACCGAGTCGGCCCTGATCGCCGGGATGGAGTGGGCTGCCGCCCAGATCGACGCCGACGTCGTCTCGATGAGCCTCGGCGGGTGCTGCACCGACGGCACCGACCCGATGAGCCAGACACTCAACCTGCTGTCGTTGACCACCGACACCTTGTTCGTGGTGGCCGCCGGTAACGACGGACCCGGGGCGGAGACCATCGCGAGCCCCGGTTCGGCCGTCGAAGCGCTGACCGTCGGTGCCGTGGACAAACAGGACGTGCTCGCCGAGTTCTCCAGTCGCGGGCCGGTCCAGGACAACTACCGGCTCAAACCCGAGATCACCGCTCCCGGTGTCGGCATCGTCGCGGCGCGGGCAGCCGGGACGGCCATGGGCCTGCCGGCAGGCGAGCACTACACCGCGGCCAACGGCACCTCGATGGCCACGCCGCACGTGGCCGGCGCGGCTGCCCTGCTGAGCCAGCAGCATCCGGAGTGGGGCGTCAAGGAGCTGAAGGGCACCTTGGTGTCCACTGCAGCCGACGCCGGTGACCCTGCCTGGCACCAGGGTGCAGGACGGGTCGACGTCGCCCGGGCTGTGACCCAGACACTCCGCGTCGACCTCGACTACGGCGACGGGCTGAACCGCGACGGCATCACCGCCAGCATCACCCCCGGCATGCTCAGCCCCGCCGACGAGCCCGTCACCGAGCACCTCGTCGTGACCAACAACTCCGCCGCCGAGGTCGAGGTGTCGTTGACGGCCGAACTGCTCGACGAGGAC
>JAJYTA010000235.1 GCA_021793295.1 Actinomycetes bacterium | reverse complement strand
ACGTGCCGCGGGTTCAGGAGGTCCAGCTGCGGTTGAGCGAGCTGGTCCGCGAGGTCAACGACGAGGTCGAGCGGCCGTGAGTCCGATGAGGCCGAGTGACACTACCGCCTGATCCGTCGCGCCGTCCCACGCCGGACGAACTGGAGCGGCTCCTGCTCGGGGCGTCGCGCCGCTACACCCGCGAGCAGATCGCCGAGGGTGCCGGCATGAGCGTGGCCGAGGTGGCACGGTACTGGCGGGCGTTCGGGTTCCCCGACGTCGGCGATGAGCAGGCGTTCACCGTGTGGGACATGGAGGCGCTGCGGGCGGTGGTCGAACTGGTCCGCGACGGCGTGGTGGAGGAGCCCACCGCGATCCAGATGGTCCGCGCACTCGGCCGGATGACCGGTCGGCTGGCGGAGTGGCACGTCGAGACGCTGGCCGAGATCGTCGAGGAGGCCGAAGCCGGCTCGCGCGGCACCGGAAGCCGGCTGACGTCGGCCTACCTGGTGGCGCAGAAGCTGCTGCCGGAGTTCGAGCGGCTGCTCATCTATACGTGGCGGCGCAAGCTGGCGGCGTCGGTGAACCGGCTCGTCGCGATCGGCCAGATCGGCGAGACACCGCTGCTCACTGCGCCGGCTTCGGTTGGTTTCGCCGACCTGGTCTCGTTCACCCGGCTGTCCCGTGGGTTAAGCGTGGAGGAGCTCGGCGAGCTGGTCGAGCAGTTCGAGGCGACCACCAACGACGTCATCTTCGGCAACGGCGGACGGGTGGTGAAGACGCTCGGTGACGAGGTGGTCTTCGTCGCCGACAAGCCGGAGACCGCCGCGACCATCGGGTGCCGGCTGGTCGAGGAGATCGGCGGCAACCCCGACCTGCCGGACATCCGCGTGGGCATCGCGACCGGTCAGGTCGTCGCCCGCCTCGGCGACGTGTTCGGCACGCCGACCAATCTCGCGGCCCGGCTGACCGCCTTGGCCCAGCGCAACACCGTCCTGGTCGACGAGACCACGGCCGACGAGCTCTCCGACGATCCCTCCTTCGCGTTGCGCGCCCTGCCGCCGCGTACCGTCCGCGGGTTCGGTGCGGTCCGGGCGTACACGGTGAGCGTGCGCCGCTGATGCGGCCGCCGCGGGACGCTCCGGTAGGGTCCGCGGCATGGCGAGCGCACCAGCGGTACGGCAGGCGGTGATCCTGGCCGGAGGGCAGGGGTCACGGCTGCGGCCCTACACCGACACCATTCCCAAGGCGATGATCGAGATCGGTGGTCGCTGCATCATCGACCATCAGATCGAGTGGCTGGCCGAAGCCGGTGTGAGCGACGTCATCGTGTCCGCCGGGCATCTCAGTGACGTCCTGGCTGAACATCTGGAGTCGACCGAGCAGCCGCTGCGGGTGGAGGTCGTCGTCGAGGACGAGCCGCTGGGCCGTGGCGGCGGGTTGAAGTACGCCGGGCGGCACCTGCCGGAGCAGGGACAGCCTTGGTACGCCCTCAACAGCGACATCTGGACACGCTTCGACCTGCAGGCGATGGCCGCGCACCATGCGGAGCGGCTCGCGGTGGCCACCATCGCGCTGGCCCGGCCGCGGATGCCGTGGGGCGTGGTCGATCTGGACGAGTACGGGCGCATCATCGACTTCGTGGAGGCGCCGCCGTCGCCCTACCCGATCAATGGCGGCATCTACGTCTTCGCCGGCGAGATCCTCGACCTTCTGCCCGACGTCGGGGACCACGAGCGCACGACGTTCCCGTCGCTGGCCAGACAGCGACGCCTGGCTGGATTCCCGATCGAGAGCTACTGGCGAGCCATCGACACGCCCAAGGACATCAGCGAAGCCGCCAAGGAGATCGGCGCCGCTGGGTAAGTAGAACGTCAGGACGTGGCGAGCTGTCCCGGCTCGACGGTGAGGCTCACCCCATCGGAGAAGGTCACCGTGCGCGGCGCGGTGCCGGGATTGAAGGCCACGTGCGTGCGTTCGCCGCCGTCGACGAACACGGCGTAGTGCGCACTGTCGGCGGTCACGCTGGTGTCCACCTGCCCGAGCGCGGCCAGCGTCGACACCCACTGGTAGGTGTGCGCCTTCGACGAGCCCGATTCGGGCTCGTAGCTCTGCCACTGGGCTTCGAAAGCGGCCAGGGCGGCGTCACCGTCGGACAGCGCGCGCTGGGCCCAGTGGATCTCGCGCCAGGTCTCGGGCTCGCGGCCGAGCCGGTCGACCAGCGACGCGTACATCGCGGCGGCATGGGCGGGGTCGTAGCCCAGGTAGAGCGAACCGGCCGTGATGGGCAGGTAGTTGATGCCGTAGTGCTCCTCGTCGGTGCCGTCCCACCAGATCCGGTAGTCACCGCCGTCGCCCCACACCATGCCGACGACGTCGTGGGCGAAGTCGTCGGGGAAGGCGTCGCCGTCGGAGTTCTGCCAGTACCGGCTCATTGCCGAGGCCTGCGTGGTGTGCATGTACACGCCGAGGTCGCGAATCTGCTCGTTGCCCATGATCGACCCGAGCACGGCCGTGCTGGCGGCGAAATGCATCGCCTCCGACGACGACTCCTGGTTGTTGCCCGCCGCGAAGCCCGCGTGTCCGGAGGCCCAACCGTGCCCGGCGTAGGCGGAGAACGAGCGCAGCCACGGGAAGCGCTGGTCGTCGCGGTCGGGGTTGTTCGCGTCGGTGAGCACCGTGGTGATCATGTCGCCCCACTGCTCGTCGGCGATCCACGAGCGGTCGTAGCGGGCGATGGTCGCCGCCGCGGTGACGAAGTAGCCGTAGTGGAAATCGTGGTCGTTGAGCTCCTGGTCGGCGCCGAAGCTGGACGGATAGCCGATGAGGGTGTCCCACGTGGCGTCGTAGTAGAACTGCGCGTCGTCACCCGCGCCGTCCGCGGTGAGCCAGTTCTCCAGCCGCGACTTCAGCAGGTCGAGCAGGGCGTCGCGGCCCGCGGTGTAGCCGATGGAGTCGGCGATCGGGACGAGCTGGGCGAGCCGGCCGAGTGCTTTGCCGGTCCAGTAGGTGTCGACGGCACCCTTCCACGGGTCGTCGGCGTTGATCTCGGCATCGATCATGCTGCGCAGCCGGTCGTGATCGGCTTCGTCGACCGTGGGCAGGCTGGGCAGGATGCCCTGGGTGGTGAGTTCGGTGACGAACCGGTCGCCGTCGACGACGCGCATCGGCCCGCGCGGCGAGGCGTAGCGCAGGTCGGTCAGCTCGGTCGTGGTCTCTTTCCAGTGGTGCGGGTAGAGCGCGAGCAGGGTGCCGGTCTGCGAGCCTTCGCGCGCTTCGGTCGTGACGGCGTAGGTGCTGGTGAGCGTGGCCGCCTCCGGGTCGTAGTCGTAGGTCAGCTCGCTGCCGGTGACGAACGAGTGTGCGTACGGGGCGAACGTCGCGAGGTCGGCGGGTTCGGGCAGCAGGGCCACCGAGACGTACTCTGCTCCCGCAGCGGTGAACGTGGAACCCGAGTGCTGCCAGCTGATGCTTGACGGGGCGAACAGCGCGTAGTGCGAGTCGCCGACCGTGACGCCGACGATGGCGCCGTCGTCGTGCCACACCTGTGGCGCCGAGGTGAACTGTGCGGTGGCCGCTGCGCCGCTGACGTCGGCGTAGGCGAAGGGCAGCCCCTGGCCGATGGTGGTGCGGAGCGTGCGGGTGCCGTCGGCGAGCTCCGCGGTGACGGTCCAGTCGCCGTAGCCGGCCACGCGTGCGCTGGGCGCGTTCAGCCCTTCGACGCCGAGGACGAGGTCGGCGCTGTGGCCGTACTCGTATTTGTTGGCCTCGCCGACGATCTGGTGCGTCGGGCTGTGCCCGATCTCCATCCCCGAGGCTTGCGCTTTGAACGTCATCGGATGGGCGTGCAGGTTCTCGCCGTACGGGTTGTCCGGGTACCGCTGGAAGATCAGCGACGACCACCATTCGTTCGTCGTCACCGGCTGATCGAAATCCGGGGTGACCTTCGGGGTGACCGGTGCGCCGGTCACGTCGCTCGGTCCGCTGGCGCCGGGTGGGAGCTCGGTGGTGTAGCTTCCGGCGCCCACCGGCACCTGCTCGGCCGGCGACGCCGTCGCCTGGGTGAGCAGAGCGGATGTGCCGACGAGTGCGGTACACACGGCGACGGCCGCTGGGGCGGTGAGTCTCCGGCGGTGCCTGGGACGGATCTCGGTCATGAGACGGCTCCTCGGTGGACGATGGTGTGAGAGCGCTCTCACGGCACGACACCGTTCCTGACTCACGGTGTCAAGCGTTGCAAGGTGTGCTGTTATGCGTTCGTTATCCGGGTCTGCCGGATTCGGCCGGACGTCCAGACCGGTACATCCGTGCCGTACGCTGCGGACGTGGTGAACGTGACGATCGAGCGACTCGATGTCGCCACCGGTGTGGCCGAGCTGCGCCTCGGTCGGCCCGAGGCGCTGAACGCGCTGTCCACGGCACATGCGCAGGCGATTCGCGAGGCAACCGCGAGCCTGGCAACAGACGCGTCGGTGCGCGCCGTCGTGCTGTCGTCCACGGCGCCGCGAGCCTTCTGCGTAGGCGCCGACCTCAAGGAACGCCACACGCTCGACGACGACGGCCTGCGCCGGCAGCGTCCGGTCTTTCGGGCGGCGTTCACCGGGATCCTCGATCTGCCCGTTCCCACGGTGGCCGCGGTTCACGGCTTCGCGCTCGGCGGTGGCCTCGAGCTGGCGTTGTCCTGCGACCTGATCGTCGCCGACGAGACCGTCACGCTGGGGCTGCCCGAGGTGTCGGTCGGCGTCATCCCCGGTGGCGGCGGCACCCAACTGCTGACCCGGCGCATCGGCTGGGGGCGGGCCGCCGACCTCGTGTTCACCGCCCGCAGGATCGACGGGCCCGAGGCGTACCGGCTCGGCGTGGTCGACCGGCTGGTCGAGGCCGGGCGTGCGCGTGAGGTCGCGGTCGAGCTGGCGGCAACGGTCGCGGCGCATTCGCCGGTCGGTGTGCGCCAGGCCAAGAAGGCGATGCGGCTGGGGGCCGACGCCGCGCTGGCAGCAGGGCTCGAGATCGAAGACGCGGCCTGGCGGGCCACGGCGTTCAGCGGGGATAGAAAAGAGGGCGTCGCGGCGTTCAATGAGAAGAGGCGCCCGGATTGGCCCGGTGAGTGACGATGACTGAGTTGCCGCAGCAGGTGAGCTTGCGTGAGGTCGGACCTCGGGACGGCCTGCAGAGCGAGGATCCCATCCCGACGGCGAGCAAGGTCGAACTGCTCGATGCATTGTCGCGCACCGGGCTACGGCGTATCGAAGCGGTGTCGTTCGTGCATCCGCGGGCTATCCCGCAGATGGCCGACGCCGACGACGTCTGGCGCCAGGCGACGCCGAACCCGGAGGTCCGTTACTCCGCGCTGGTCCCGAACCTCAAGGGCGCCGAGCGGGCGCTGGCGGCCGGATTCACCGACTTGGAGGTCGTCGTGTCGGCCTCCGACACCCACAATCGCGCCAACCTCAACCGCTCCACCGAGCAGTCTCTCGACGACCTTCCTGCGCTGGCCGAACTCGTCCATTCCGGCGGTGGAACCCTCCAGCTGATCGTGTCCACCGCCTGGGGCTGCCCGTACGAGGGCGACGAGATCGGAA
>JAJYTA010000234.1 GCA_021793295.1 Actinomycetes bacterium | reverse complement strand
CTCATGTACGACGTCCCCGCGAACTACGGCGGCCAGCCGGGCCTGCCGCAGTCGCTGCCGGACCCCGCGAAGCCGAACAACGTCGCCGCGATGCTCTGGCAGGACATGAACATCACCTACGACGCCGCCACGAACACCGGAGTCTCGCTGGCCACCGCCGGCGACCTGGCGATCGTGGAGTACGACAACGTCCGCCTGTCCAGCGACCCGGACGGCGAACAGGGCACCTACGACGTCGAGGCCTTCGTCCTGGCCGGCAGCAACGACATCGTGTTCGCCTACGACAACGTCACCGGACCGCTGGACGGACCGTTGACCATCGGGACGGAGAACTCCGACGGGACCTCCGCGACCACGCTGGTCGACAACGGCAGCGCCGACGGCGTCATCTCCGACGGCACGGTCGTCTGCGCGACGTATGCCGGCCCCAGCCTCGACCCGGTGGAGATCACCTACGACGTCACCGTCGACGCCGATGTCGCCGACGGGCAGGTGCTCACCAACTCCGCCGTGCACGTCACCGACAACCCCGGCGCGCAGCCGGTCACCGCGTCGGCCGACGTGACGGTGGAGGCGCAGGAGCCGGTCACGCCGGCGGTGACGGTCGAGGGCACCACCGACGCGGCGGAGCCGGGCACCGACGGCGTGTTCACCTTCACCCGGCCGGCCGACGCTGCGGCCGGTGAGGTCACGGTGTCGTACTCGGTCACCGACGGCCGTTACACCCGGCCCGGTCGCGACTACGAACCGCTCGACGGCGAGGTCACCTTCGCCGCCGGTGAGACGACGGCGACCGAGGTGGTCGGCGTGATCGACCGGCGCGGGCCCAGCCCGAAGGAGCGGTACGTCGAGATCACCATCGAGCCCGGCGACGGCTACGAGGTCGGCGATCCGGCCACGGCCAGGGTCAACATCGTCAGCGACGGCAGGCCCGGAAACTGACGAGCTGATCAACGCAACCATCGAGCCGGCCGGCAGCCCAGGTGGGTTGCCGGCCGGCTCACGTCGTGACCCCGCGGACCGCGGCGCCGTACCGCCGGCCGAACGCCTTCCACCTATACGAACGCTGCACCGTACGATGGATCGGTGGCAGAAGTGCAGTTCCAGCCGGTCAAGTCCGCCGACCGGACACTCGAGATTCTCGAGGTCCTGGCCGACTCCCCGGAGCGGATCGGCCTTGGCGACCTGGCCAGACGACTGTCGATACCCAAGAGCAGTCTGCACGGCATCCTGCGCACGATGGTGCGCCGGGGCTGGGTCGAAACCGACGAGTCGGGCCTGCTGTTCGGGCTGGGGGTGCGCTCGCTGCTGGTCGGCGCGTCGTACGTGGAGCGCGACGATGCCGTCGCCCGGACGCAACCGCTGCTGGACTGGCTGAACTCCCAGGTCGACGAGACCGCCCATCTGGGTCGCCTGGACGGCACCGACGTCGTCTACCTGGCCAAGCGCGAGTCGCGCCATCCGCTGCGGCTGTACTCGGCGATCGGGCGCCGGCTGCCCGCACACGCCACCGCGCTCGGCAAGGCGTTGCTTGCTGCTCGCGATGACGCCGAGGTGGCCGACCTGCTGCCCGCCAAGCTGGCCACGCTGACACCCAACACCATCGACCGTCGCGACGACCTGCTCGCCGAACTCGACCGCATCCGTGCCGCCGGCTACGCCGTGGATCGAGAAGAGAGCAGCGAAGGCATCCGCTGCTTCGCGGTGAGCCTGCGGACGAGCCATCCACCGGTCGACGCCGTCAGCGTGTCGGCTCCGGTTCTGCGCCTGGACACGCGGATCGAGCAGCGCATCATCGACGCGCTCGGCCAGGCCAACGAACGGTTGCTGTCGCCTGGGGCCTGACGGAGCGCACCGCCCGCGACCAGCTCAGCCTCCCTCGCAGGGATTGACAAGATTCCGCGGATCCAGCACTGTTCATGTACATGACCGCCATGCGCAAACATGAACGGCGACCTCGCCGAGTGCGTCTCCTGGCGACCGGCCTCGCAGCGCTCATCGTCCCCGCGGCCTTCACCGCACCGGCGGCGGCCGCAGAACCGCCCGAAGCCATCACCGTGGTCGAGGTGACGGCGTCGAGCAGCGACGGCAACCTGCCGGAGAGCACGATCGACGGCGACCTCACGACCCGCTGGTCCGCGCAGACAACAGATCCGGCGGGCCCGGAGTGGATCCGGTGGGACCTGGGCGAAATCCGCCAGGTGGGCTATCTCGGGCTGGCCTGGCACCAGGGCGATCGCCGGACCTCGCAGTTCGACCTCCAGGTCTCCGACGACGGCGCGACCTGGACGACCGTGGTCGCCGCGGCGAGCAGCGGCGGCGAGACCGTCGACCTGGAGGCGGTGGAGCTCGGGGTGCCGCCGGAGTCCGGCCTCCAGACGCGCTACCTGCGCTATCTCGGCCACGGCAACAGCTCCGGCAACGGCTGGAACTCCATCAACGACGTACGCGTCTACCCGCCGAATCCGGACGGCGCCGTCGTCGAGGAATTGGCGTCCAGCTTGCCCGAACCCGACCCCGACGCCGAACCATGGACGACACCCGGGCTGGTCGAGCCGGACGGCGAGCCGTACGCACTCACCCCGCCGGCGCCGGCGACCGGGCAGACGGTCAACGTGCTCGACCATGGTGCCGACCCGGCCGATGGCACCGGGGACGACGCCGCGGCCATCCGCGCGGCCGTGGCCGCGGCCGAGCCAGGTGACGAGGTGTACCTGCCACCGGGCGTCTACGACCTGGACACCACCGTCCCGGCCGACCCCACCACCAACATCGCCTTGCGCTCGGGCATCCACCTGCGCGGCGCGGGTGCCGACGAGACCATCCTGCGCTCGGCCCTCACGCCGCAGACGCCGTCGGGGAAGGTCCTGCGCGGGATGGGCATCACCGACGTGGTGGTCGCCGATCTCACCGTCACATCCACGTTCGACGGCGAGTTCTCCGACGATCCCAGCGCGGACGCGGGCGGCGGTCCGGCCTACGGCATCTTCGTGTCCAATCTCGGCGTGCGTCCGAGCCTGCGGGTCGTGATCGACGCGGTCACCGTCGAGCGTTATCAACGCATGGGCGTACGGATCGAGAAGAGCCGCGACGTCGAGGTCCGCGGCTCCACGTTCCGCGACGCCACCAGCGTCGGCGGCGGTGGCGCCGGTTACGGCGTGACCATCCAGGGCACGCCGCTGGAGGACAGGTACGCCTACCCGGACGACTCGCGGCACAACGTCGTGCGCGACAACACCTTCGAGGGCCCGTACCTGCGCCACGCGATCCTGTTGCAGTACTACACCCACAACAACCTCGTCGTGGGCAACCGGATCACCGGGACCGTGCTCGATGCGATCGATCTGCACGGCGAGGACGAATACCTCAACGAGGTCCGTGGAAACACGGTCATCAGCAGCCGCGCGGCGGGTATCGCCCTGGGCAACACCGGCGGGACGGCGACGCAGCACGACGCTTCCGGCCCGGGCAACTGGATCCACGGCAACGTGCTGCAGGGCAACCGCGAGGGCGTGCTGGTCCACATCGGCTCGCCGGAGACGTTGATCGAGAACAACGTGGTCGTCCGCGGGCATCGATCGCCGGCCAGGGTGGGCATCGAGGTGCGCCATGCCCCGAGGACCGTGGTGCGGGCCAACACGATCACCGGTAACCGCGCCGACGGCTTCTGGGGTATCCGCCTGACCGACGACCCCGGCGACGACGGTCACGGCGCCGGTATCCCGACCGACGTGCTCATCGACGGCAACGTCGTCGCGGCGAACTCCAACGGCGTACGGATCGACGCCGGCAGCGGCATCGTCCTCGACGACAACATCGTGCGCGGCAACACCGGCGAACAGGTCCGCATCGACGACGACGCGGACGTCGTCACCGAAGGCGAGCCTGGCGGTGACCCGGCCTGCGACGCCCCGTCGGACATCCTGGACCTGACGGACTGGAAGCTCACGCTCCCGGTCGACGATCCGGACGAGGACGGCCAACAGCCGCTGGAGATCACTCAACCCGAGCTGGACGGCTACACCGCCGAGCCGTGGTTCGTGCCGCTGCCGGACTGCGACGGTGTGCGGTTCCGCAACTCGGTCGACGGTGTCACCACGCCCAACTCTTCGTACTCCCGGTCCGAGCTGCGCGAGATGACCGACGGCGGGTCGGAACTGGCGGGCTGGTCGTCCACCTCGGGAACACACACGATGGTCATCGACCAGGCGATCACGCACCTGCCCAACGACAAGCCGCACGTGGTGGCCGGCCAGATCCACGACTCCGACGACGACGTGACCGTGTTCCGGCTGCAAGGCACCAGCTTGTACGTCACCGACGGCAACACCAGCACCTACCACCTGATCACCGACGAGTACGAACTCGGCACCAGATTCGAGGCGAAGTTCGTGGTGAGCGACGGCGCGGTCCGGGCGTACTACAACGGCGAGTACCAGACCACGATCGAGAAGGACTTCGACGGCGCCTACTTCAAGGCCGGGGCGTACACCCAAGCGAACTGCGGCAACTCGCAGCCGTGCGACTCGAGCAACTTCGGTGAAGTGGTGGTCTACGACGTCACCGTGACGCACGAGTGACCTCCTGGCTCAGCCGGCCTCGCGACCGCGACCGACACCGGCGGCCGCGAGGCCGAGCCAGACCGGCACCGACAACCCGAAGAACGGAATGATCGTCGGCAGCAGCACACACGTCAGCCCGAACGCCACCACCAGCACCACCAGCACGACCGAGGCGAGGGGCCGGGTCACCGCCAGCGTGACCGCGTCGGTCAGCCACTCCCGCATCGCCGCCTCGGGTCGGCGCGCCGCGGCGACCGGCAGCATCACGGCCACGACGAGGCCCGCCACCCCCACCGGCAGCATCGCCATGGCCAGCAAGAACGCCACCGGTGTATCGCGACTACCGAGAAAGATCAGGTTCACGACGAACATGGCGGCGACGACCGTCGCCACCAGCCCGGCCGGCACGGTCCGGCGCCACGTCGCAGCGAACTCACGCAAAGTCGTGGTGAACACGCGATCGTCGCCCTCGGTGAGCCAGCGATGCAGCGCCCGCCCGGCAGCCACCCAGGCCGGTAGCCAGGTCACGATCGGCACCGTCAGCAGGAATGCCGCCACGCCGGCCAGCGCCAGGTTGGCGGGATAGGCGAGCACGGCGAGGACCCGGTGCTCCCACCGGGTCCGGCTCGCGCCGTCCGCGCCCGCCATCGACGTCACGTCCGCGACTCCGAGCGGGCCGCGAACCCCTCACCGGCGATGTCGGCGTCGTCACCGAGCGCAGCGGAGGGATCCTTGCCGTCGAGCTCGATCGCCACCGTCTCCACGTCGCCGCCCCGGTCGACCTCGACGACCAGGCACCGACCCTCCGACCGCACGTCCACTGTCGAAGGCTCGACGTCGTCCCAGGCCAACGGTTCACACACGGTGACGAACCGGGCCTGCTCGACCGGGCCGCAATGCCGCCGCAGCGTGTGCTGGACCTTCTCGATGACCAGGCTCGGCGTGCTCGACGTCGGGTTGGCCTGGATCGGTGTGGCGACCACCTCGGCATCGAGGTCGACCGGT
>JAJYTA010000233.1 GCA_021793295.1 Actinomycetes bacterium | reverse complement strand
TCCCGACAACGGACGGAGCGTGATCGGCGACATGGTGTCTGGCGACATGGTGTCTGACGGCATGGTTTCTGACGGCATGGTGGATCAGGTGCCCGGGCTGGCTGCGCCGGCGGAGGACAGCGGCCACGTGTGGATGCAGCGCTACAGCGACGCGGTGATGAACACCTTCGGCTCGCCGCAACGGGTCCTGGTCCGCGGCGAGGGATGTTACGTGTGGGACGTCGACGGCCGGCGCTACCTCGATCTGCTCGGGGGCTTGGCGGTCAATGCACTCGGGCATGCCCATCCGCTGCTGGTCTCGGCGATCACCGCTCAGGCGGACACGTTGGGGCACATCTCGAACTTCTTCGCCAGCGTGCCGCAGGTGTCGCTGGCTGAGCGGTTGCTCGAACGGCTGGACGTCGGCGAGCCGGGCCGGGTGTTCTTCACCAATTCCGGTACCGAAGCGAACGAAGCGGCGTTCAAGATCGCCCGCCGGACCGGCCGGAGGAAGATGGTCGCAGCCCAGGGCGGGTTTCATGGGCGCACGATGGGCGCGCTGGCGCTCACCGGGAAGCCGGCGATCACTGAACCGTTCGAGCCGCTGCCCGGCGACGTCGTGCATGTGCCGTACGGCGACGTCGACGCGCTGGAACGCAACGTCGACGACGACACCGCCGCGGTGGTGCTCGAACCGATCCAGGGGGAGGCCGGGGTTGTGCCGGCACCGCCCGGCTATCTCGCCGCGGCCCGCGAGATCACCTCGAGAACCGGGACGCTGCTGGTCATCGACGAGATCCAGACCGGTGTCGCCCGTACCGGCGACTGGTTCGGCTACCACGCCGAGGGCATCGTGCCCGACGTGGTCACGGTGGCCAAGGGGCTGGCCGGCGGGATGCCGATCGGAGCCTGTATCGCCATCGGGGCGGCAGCAGAGCTGCTCGGGCCGGGATCGCACGGCACGACGTTCGGCGGCAATCCACTCGCGGCGGCCGCCGGACTGGCGGTGCTGCACGTGATCGAACGCGACGATCTGATCACCCACGTACGAACGGTGGGCGCACACCTTCGCGCCGCAGTCCTGAACCTCGGGCACCCACTGGTCCACGGCGTACGGGGACGCGGCCTCCTGCTAGGCCTCCAACTGGCCGAGCCGTGCGCGAAGGGCGTCGCCACGGCGGCGCTGCAGGCCGGTTTCATCGTCAACGCCGTGGCGCCCGACACGATCCGGCTGGCACCGCCGCTGATCCTGACCACCGAGCAGGCCGACGAGTTCGTCTCGGCGCTGCCCGCCGTGCTCGATGCGGCCGCGAACGACGTGGAGGCATGATGGTCCGGCATTTCCTGCGCGACGACGATCTCTCGCCGGCCGAGCAGCGCGACGTTCTCGATCTCGCGGACATGTTGAAGGCCGACCGCTATGCCCGGCGCCCGCTGGCCGGCCCGCAGGCGGTCGCGGTGATCTTCGACAAGCACTCCACCCGCACCCGAGTGTCCTTCAGTGTCGGCGTGGCCGAACTCGGCGGGTATCCACTGGTCATCGATGCGCAGACGTCGCAGATGGGCCGTGGAGAACCCATCGGCGACACCGCGCGAGTCCTCGATCGGCAGTGCGCGGCCATCGTGTGGCGTACGTTCGAGCAGTCCCGCCTGGAGGAGATGGCCGCTACAGCACGGGTTCCCGTGGTGAACGCGCTGACCGATCGGTTTCACCCGTGCCAGCTGCTGGCCGACCTGCAGACCGTCCGCGAGCGCCTCGGCGGCCTGGCCGGGGTCACGCTGACGTACGCCGGGGACGGCGCCAACAACATGGCGCACTCCTATCTGCTGGCCGGTGCCGTCGCCGGGATGCACGTGCGGGTCGCGTCACCGGGCGCCTATGCCCCGCACGACGACATCATGAGCAGCGCTGCGAAGATCGCCGCGACCACGGGCGGCTCGGTGGCGCACGTCACCGATCCCGGTGACGCGTTCGCCGGTGCTGACGTGCTGGCCACCGACACCTGGGTCTCGATGGGCCAAGAGGACGAGCAGGCCAGTCGCGAGGCGCCGTTCGTTCCGTTCGCCCTGACCACGGCAGCCCTCGACGCTGCGGCGCCCGGGGCGATCGTGCTGCACTGCCTGCCGGCTTATCGCGGTAAAGAGATCGCCGCCGAGGTCATCGACGGACCGGCCAGCGCGGTGTGGGACGAGGCGGAGAATCGCCTGCATGCACAGAAGGCGCTGCTGACGTGGCTGCTGGAGGCATCCTCGCCCGGGGAGGAGGACTGAGATGACCCAGCCGAGCACCCGCACCGCCCGGCACCAGCGCATCGCGGAGATCTTGGCCACCACACCGGTACGGTCGCAGACCGAGTTGGCCCAGCTGCTCGCTGACAGCGGGCTCGAAGTCACTCAGGGCACGTTGTCCCGCGATCTCGACGAACTCGGCGCGGTGCGCATCCGCAACGCGCAGGGCTGGCTGGTCTACGCGCTGCCCGGCGAGGGCGGGGACACCACCCCGCGCGCTGCCGAGGCCGGCGCCGTCGACGCGCGGCTGGTCCGGGTGTGCGAAGAGATCCTGGTGTCGGCGCGAGAGTCGGCGAACCTGGTGGTCCTGCGCACTCCGCCGGGAGCTGCTCAGTACCTGGCCTCGGCGATCGATCACGCGGCCCGCGCGGACATCCTGGGCACCATCGCCGGTGACGACACCGTCCTGGTGATCACCACCGATCCCGACGGCGGCAAGCGCGTCGCCACATGGTTCCTCGGCCTCGCCGAAGGACACACGGCACAGCAAGACTCCGCCTGATCATCGGCGAACCGCCGCGGTCGGCGTCGTTCGATGATCTCGCAGAGTCCAGACAGAGGAGGAACATGTCCGACACCGGCCTGTGGGGCGGGCGCTTCGACGGCGGACCGTCGGCGGCGCTGGCAGCGCTGTCCAAATCAACCCAGTTCGACTGGCGGCTGGCGCCCTACGACATCGCCGGTTCCCAAGCCCATGCCGAGGTTCTGCACCGGGCCGGGTTGCTCTCCGACGACGAGCTGCGGGCCATGCTGGCCGCACTCGACACGCTGGCCGCCGACGTCGCCTCGGGTGCGTTCCAGCCGGCCGAGGCGGACGAGGACGTGCACACCGCACTGGAGCGCGGGCTGATCGAACGGGCCGGAGCCGAACTGGGCGGCAAGCTGCGGGCCGGGCGCTCGCGCAACGACCAGGTGGCCACGCAGTTCCGCATGTACCTGCGCTCGGCGGCGCGGGAGATCGCGGCTGACGTTCTGGACCTGGTCGAGGCGCTGGCCGGCCACGCCGATCAGCACCTCGGCGTGGCCATGCCCGGGCGGACCCATCTGCAGCACGCCCAGCCGGTCCTGCTGTCTCATCACCTGCTCGCGCACGCGTGGGCGCTGTTGCGCGACGTCGACCGGCTGCGGGACTGGGACCGGCGGGCCGACGAGTCGCCGTACGGATCTGGTGCGCTGGCCGGGTCATCGCTGGGGTTGGACCCGGAGTACGTCGCGGCCACGTTGGGATTCTCGTCGGCCGTGGCGAACTCGATCGACGGGACCGCGGCGCGCGATTTCGTGGCCGAGGCGGCCTTTGTTCTGGCGATGATCGGTGTGGATGTCTCCCGGCTGGCCGAGGAGGTGATCATCTGGGCGACGAAGGAGTTCTCCTTCGTCGAGCTCGACGACGCCTGGGCCACCGGCTCGTCGATCATGCCGCAGAAGAAGAACCCCGACGTGGCCGAGCTCGCCCGGGGCAAGGCCGGCCGGCTCGTGGGCAACCTGGCCGGCCTGCTGACCACCCTCAAGGCGTTGCCGTTGGCCTACAACCGTGATCTGCAGGAGGACAAGGAACCGGTCTTCGACTCCGTCGACTCGCTGACTGTCTTGTTGCCGGCGTTCACCGGGATGGTCACCACCCTGCGGTTCGACACTGCCCGCCTCGAGGAGCTCGCTCCGCAGGGATTCTCGCTGGCCACCGACGTCGCCGAGTGGCTCGTCCGGCAAGGCGTGCCGTTCCGCTCAGCACACGAGATCGCCGGTGCGGCGGTGCGAGTGTGCGAACGACGCGGCATCGAGCTCAGCGAGCTGTCCGACGACGATCTGGCGGCCGTGTCGCCGCAGCTGACCCCGGCCGTGCGTCAGGTGCTGTCGGTGCCGGGAGCACTGGCCTCCCGCGCGGCCAAGGGCGGCACGGCACCGGATCGCGTCCGCGAACAACTGGGCTCGGTGCGCGAGCGCGTCAACGCGGCCCGCACCTGGCTCGCCGCTGACGAATGATCATGTTCGCGCGGGGAATCGCTGCTTCGGTGAGGTGGGCGACCAGTCGGCAGCATCGGCCGCGGAGTGTGAAACGGCGATACTGGACAGCGCCGCGTCCAGCGGTAGCGTCGGGACTGTCGGCGCCGTCACCGCGGTGCGCCCGCCCGGCGGGCGCGCGCCGGCCGTCCTAGCCGAAGGAGCCGATCATGGCGCACAGTTCTCGAACGATCGACCCGGGCGACCCGCAGGACGAACGGGTCGCCGGCCTGTCGCTCGCCGCGGCGTACACCTGGGCCTACCTACCGCTCGTGCTCGATGACGAAGGGCGCGCCAAAGATCAGCCCGCGGTGTTCAACGGACGGCTGTGGCCGTTGCGAGCCGACGCCCACCCGACGTCGTCGATGGCGGACGACCTCGCCGAACTCGTGACTGCGGGACTGCTGTGCCGGTACTCCGTGGACGGTCGTGATTACGTGCACGTGCCGGACTGGAAGCAGCGGCAGAAGGTCGACCGGCCGTCGCGCTCGACTCTGCCGCGCTGCCCCCATCACGATTCTGCGCTGGACGACATCGCGGCCACGCTCGGGCGGGTACCCGAGCAGCTCGGCTCGGCATTCGGCAGTGCGGCGGGCCGCATCGACACCGCTCGCCTCGGTGCCGCGTTCGCTCGGGTGGTCGAAGACGTCACGTTCCCCATCGACCCGGCCAAGGCGGCGAGTTACGGCCAGCGCATCCGCGAGTATCTGGCCGGTGAGGTGACACCGCAGCCCGGTGGTGCGACGTCGCCGTCGCCTGACACGACAGCCGCCGACACGGGGGCGGACGACGTCACGGTCGAACGGCACTCGCCGCCGGACACCGATGCCTGGCGCACGGCCACCGACGATCTCTCCGACGGCGACTCGAAGCCGGACCGGCCGTACTGACCGGCTTGGCCGGCGGGGAGTGGGCAGGGACTCAGCAGGGACTCAGCAGGGACTCGGCCCCTGCGCGGCACGGCCAGAACCATGAGGTGCTAGGCCGACGACGCGTGCTGCGCACACGATGCGGCGCGTGCGAGCAGCAAGTCACGTTCGCGGCTGTTGCGGGTCAGCGACGCCGCATGCTCGAATTCCGCCTGTGCTTCGTCGTGCCGCTGGAGCTTGACGAGCAGGTCGCCGCGGACGCTGGGCAGCAGGTGGTAGTTCTTCAACGCGGGCTCTGAGCCGAGCGCGTCGACCAGTTCGAGTGCCGGCACCGGGCCGTAGGCCATGCCGACCGCGACGGCGCGGTTGAGCTCGACCACCGGCGACGGGGTCACCTGCGACAACGCGGTATACAGCGCGGCGATCCGCGCCCAGTC
>JAJYTA010000232.1 GCA_021793295.1 Actinomycetes bacterium | reverse complement strand
CTAAGAGCGAGCAGCTCCAGCAGCTCGTCGGCGGTCCGGCGCGCTGTGTTTTTCGCCACACCGTGCAGCTGGGCCAGATACACCAGATGGTCGTGAACGCGCATCTTGGGGTACAAGCCACGCTCTTCCGGCATGTAACCGAAATCACGTCGAACGTCGCGGTCCACCGGGCGGCCCTGCCAGCGCACCTCGCCGGAATCGGGCTCGAGCACGCCCAGAACGATGCGCATCGCGGTCGTCTTGCCGGCACCGTTGGTGCCCACGAATCCGTACATTTGCCCTGGTCGGACCGTGAATGAAAGATCGTCGAGCGCCACGATGTCGCCGTATTTGCGCGACAGCCGGTCCAGCTCGAGCATGGGTCCCCCCGGGTTCGGGTGTGGTTTCGAACGCTGGTGTTCGCCGACTGAATGGCGGCGAGCGTCGACAAACACCGTCGGCGTTCGTCGACGAACATGGTGCCACTGCCAGGGCGCGCGAGCAGGATCGGCCACCGATACCGCGGGCGATTCGGGGTATAGGTCGGTGGGTCGGTGTTCGCCCCTTCGACGGCATCGGGCAGAATCTGGCGCTCGGAGCGGGCACAACCACGGACGCTTGTGCGTTACGAAGGGGCACCGAAGCAAAAAGGGATCCGGCGATGCCACCGACGGACCACTATCGCGCCCAGTGAGGGGGACAACCATGGCAACCGATTACGACGCACCACGCAAGACCGACGACGAGCTCTCCGAGGATTCGCTCGAGGAGCTGAAGAATCGCCGAATGGACAAGTCATCCGGGATCGTCGACGTCGACGAGTCCGAACTGAACGAGTCCATGGAGCTGCCCGGCGCGGACCTGTCCAACGAGGAACTCGCGGTGCGAGTCCTGCCGCGGCAGGCTGACGAGTTCACCTGTTCGCAGTGCTTCCTCGTCCATCACCGCAGCCAGCTGGCGAAGGAGAAGAACGGGCAGTTGGTCTGCCGCGATTGCGCGGCCTGACCCGCCGTTTCCCTCACTCGCCGGTTCCGGTTCCCTGACGCGCCGCCTCGAGCACGGCCACGAGCCGCTCGGGGCGGCGCGTCGATACGATCCAATACGGTGTCGGGTCGGCCGGGTCCGCGACGCGCACCCGCACCACGCCGTCGACGTAACCCCGCAGCGCAGTGAACGCCCTGGGGTCGAGGTCGTGCCCTCTGGCCGCCCGTGCGGCCGGACCGCTGAAAGCGGCCACGTCGCCGATGGCGGACAACGGCAGCACCGCGCGCCCGACCCTGAACCCGGCATCGTCCACCCGGATGGTCAGCGCGCCGTAGGTGAGCAGCAAAGCCGCGCCCAGGGCCGCCAGCCCGAGGCCGACCGGGATCGACACGGACGGGCCGTAGGCGTGGTGATACACCACCCACACCGAGGCAGCCAGCCCGCCGAGCAGCAGCCACCACGAGACCGGCACGGCGAGTCGCTCGCGGTAGTTCTCCACGCCAGCAGGGTGTCACGAGGCGTCGCCGGCCTGGCGGTAGGGTCAGCGTTCGTGAACGGACCACGACATGCGCGCGAACCGGCGACGCTGCCGCCGCGGCATCCCGACGCGCCCGCGCCGGGCGAGCGGATCGCCTCGCACTACAGCCTCTGCGTGGGCTGCGGGCCCGCGCACCCCACGGGGTTGCACGTCGTCGTCACGGCCGGCTCCGGGTTGACGGTCTCCGGCCGGTTCACCGTCACCGAAGACCACCAAGGCGCGCCGGGACTGGCGCACGGCGGGATTCTGTCGTTGGCCTTCGACGAGGTCCTGGGGTCGTTGATCTGGCTGGTCGGCCGGCCGGCGGTCACCGGCCACCTCGAAACCGACTTCCGGCGCCCAGTCCCGGTCGGCACGACGCTCGACATCCGTGCCCAGGTGGACGGCGCGGCCGGGCGCAAGCTGTGGATGTCGGCCACCGGCCGCGAGGGGGACGAGCACGGCCCGGTGAGTGTCACGGCTGCTGCGGTGTTCGTCATCGTCGACGGCGCCCATTTCACCGAGCACGGCCGGCCCGAGGACGTCGCGGCGGCCCGGGAGCACGACGACGTCCGGCAGGCGGCACGCGCAGTGGAGGTCAACCCGTGACCGAATCGGTCGACGTGCTGATCAGACGGCTGGATCCCGACGTTCCGCTGCCGCGCTATGCGCACCCGGGTGACGCCGGGGCCGACCTGGTGACCACGAGTGACGTGGTCGTCGAACCGGGGGAGCGGGCGATGGTCGGTACGGGTATCGCGATCGCCCTGCCCGCGGGATACGCTGCTTTCGTCCACCCGCGTTCGGGCCTGGGGTACCGGCTGGGTGTCAGCATCGTCAACGCTCCGGGGACGGTCGATGCCGGCTATCGGGGTGAGATCAAGGTGTTGTTGGTCAACCACGACCTGCGTGCGGCCGCGAGGTTCACCCGCGGCGACCGGATCGCGCAGCTGGTGATCCAGCGCGTGGAGCACGCGGTGTTTCACGAGGTCGACCAGTTGCCCGGCTCGGCGCGGGGCGACGGCGGACACGGGTCGACGGGGACGTCCTCGGCCACTCATGACGGAAGGAAGTAAGCCAAGTGTTCCGACGCCGGCGGCGTGGCGATGAGGCATCGACACCGGATCACGGTCCGGAGCCGGTCGAAGACTCCGGAGCCGCACCCGAGACGGTGGGCAAGTCCGATCGGAGCAGCGGGCCTTACGACGCTGCGGAGGTCGATCTCGACGATGCTCGCCGGGGGCGTATCGACCTCGGCGGGTTGCTGATCAAGCCGGTCGCCGGGATGAAGATGCAGCTGCAGGTCGACAAACGCAGCGGCAACGCCACCAGCGTCGTGCTCACCGTGGACGAAGCGGCGGTGCAGCTCGTGGCCGTGGCCGCGCCGCGGAGTTCGGGCCTGTGGGAGCAGACGCGCCTGCAGATCGCCGAGGACGCCAAGCGCCGCGGGGGCCGCCACGAGGAGGCGCCGGGTCCGTTCGGCACCGAGATGCGCATCGTCGTTCCGGTCCAGTCACCCGAAGGCAAGCAGGTCCTGCAGCCGTCCCGGG
Source organism: Actinomycetes bacterium (assembly GCA_021793295.1). Classification (GTDB taxonomy): domain Bacteria; phylum Actinomycetota; class Actinomycetes; order Jiangellales; family Jiangellaceae; genus Haloactinopolyspora. Next base: position 2,561 of record JAJYTA010000232.1, on the reverse strand, counting down.
TCTCGGGCATCGACGGGCCGCGCTGGATGCTGCGAGCGACGTTCCTGGGCAAGGCCACCACCGACGCCTCGGTGTTCCAGCAGCTTGCGGCTTTGGTGCGCCAGGTCGTTGTCGTACGTGGCTCCGGGCCGATGCCGCCGGGGGACGTGATCATCCTCAAGCCGCCGCCAGACAGCCAGACCGGGGCCGGCGACGGCGAGCCCCTGCAGGCTTGAGCCGACTAGGCTCGATGAGTATGGGAGTGCACACAGGCCGCCGCGGGCTGTGGGACGCCGTGACGCGGTTGACCGCCTCCGACGAGGAAGTCGACGCCGAGGAGTTGCGTGACGACGCCCGTTCCTCCGGCTGCCAGGCCGTGGCCGAGGTGCCCGAACGGTCCCTCGCGCGGGTGCGCGGAACGTTGCGCTCGGTGACGCTTCAGCCGCGGGTGGACACACCGGCGCTCGAAGCGGATTTGTTCGACGGTTCGGACTCGGTGACACTGATATGGCTGGGCCGTCGGCGCATTGCCGGCATCGATTGTGGCCGCCGTATGGTCGCGGTCGGCCGGATGGCCACACTGGACGGGCGCAGGGTCATGTTCAATCCGCGGTACGAGCTCCTGCCCGCAGGGTCGGAGTGAACCCCACATCACCACGTCAGAAGGCGAGCGAGGCCGGACACGATGAGTCAGACCGAACCCGGCGAAGAGCGGGCCGGGCGCCGTAGCTGGGTCGAGTCGATCACGTCCGACGACACGTTCCGCCCGCAGAACGCCATCGGCCCGGCGGCGTTGCTCGACGCGGGGCTGCCGCTCGCCCTGTTCACCGTCGTCTACGCGGCCGCGGGCAACGATCTCACGCTGTCGCTGTGGGTGGCGCTGGGCGTGGGTGCCTTGCTGGCGGTGGTACGGCTGTTCCGGCGCGAGCCGTTACAGAACGTCGTCGCGGGGTTCATCGGCCTGGGCATCGCCGCGTTTCTGGCTCACCGCACCGGCCGGGCCGAGGACGTGTTCCTGCCGGGCCTGCTCATCAACGTCGGCTACGGCTTGGCCTATCTGGTATCGATCGCGGTGCGCTGGCCGCTGCTGGGTGTGTTCGTGGGGCTGGTCACCGGGCAGGGCATGGACTGGCGGCGCGACCCGGACCTGCTACGCGCCTACACCAAGGCCAGCCTGATCTGGGTGGCGATGTTCGCAGCGCGGCTGGCGGTGCAGGCTCCGCTGTACTTCGCCGGTGAGGATCAGCTCGGCTGGCTCGCCGGTGCCCGGCTGGTGATGAGCTGGCCGTTGTTCCTGCTGGTCGCCTACCTCTCGTGGTTGATCATCCGGCCGGCCTACCGGGCGCATGCCGCAGCCCGGGCCGGCGCGGTGGAGAGCTGACGGCGCCGAGCGGCCTTCACATCGGCTGTTCGTGCGGCGCGAGCAGCTGCTCCAGCTGTCTCTCGCGCTCCGGAGCCGCGACGAACAGCAGCTCGTCGCCGGCTTCCAGCGGAAGATCGGGCAGCGGGCTGTACACGTGCTTGCCGCGGATGATCGACACCAGCGACGTGTCGGCCGGCCAGGCGACGTCGGCGACCGCCGTACCGACCATCGGAGAGTCGGCAGGCAGGGTGAGTTCGACCAGGTTCGCCTCGCCCTGACGGAAGCTGAACAGCCGCACCAGATCACCGACGCTGACAGCCTCTTCGACCAAGGCACTCATGATCCGCGGGGTGGACACCGAGACGTCGACGCCCCAGCTCTCGGTGAACAACCATTCGTTGCCCGGGTGGTTGACCCGCGCGACCACCCTGGGTACCCCGAACTCGGTCTTGGCGAGCAACGAGACCACGAGATTGGCCTTGTCGTCACCGGTCGCGGCGATGACCACCTGGCACCGATCCAGGGCCGCCTCCTCGAGCATCGACAGCTCGCAGGCGTCGGCCAGCAGCCATTCCGCCTCGGGGACGCTCGCGGCCTTGATGGCGCCGGGATTCTTGTCGACGAGCAGAACATCGTGACCGTTGGCCAGCAACTCGGCGGCGATGGAACGCCCGACGTTGCCGGCTCCGGCGATGGCGACGCGCATCAGTGCTCGACCTCCGGGGTCGCGGCGAGAACACGTTCGACCGTCTCGACCTCGTCGGCGCGCATCAGCAGATGCACGAGGTCACCGTCTTGCACGACCGTGTCGGCGCCGGGCAGCACGCCGTCGCCGTAGCGGGTGAGAAACGCCACCCGCGCCCCCGTGACCGCTTCGAGCTTCGGCAGGGGCACACCGATCCAGCCGGCCCCGACGTGGACCTCGGCGAGTTTCACACTCCCCGACGGGTCGACCCACTCGGAGTGGGCTCCTTCGGGGATGATGCGGCGCAGCATCTGATCGGCGGTCCAGCGCACCGTGGCCACGGTGGGGATGCCCAGGCGTTCGTAGACCTCGGCCCGACCGGAGTCGTAGATGCGCGCGACGACGTTGTGGACGCCAAAGGTCTCGCGTGCCACCCGCGCGGCGATGATGTTGGAGTTGTCGCCGCTGCTGACGGCGGCGAAGGCGCCGGCACGTTCGATACCGGCCTCGCGCAGGACCTCGCGGTCGAAACCG
>JAJYTA010000231.1 GCA_021793295.1 Actinomycetes bacterium | reverse complement strand
ACGAGATCGTCGCCGAATCCGGCCGAACCGCACTCCACCTGGCCCTGTCGCGATGCACACAATCGCTGGCGATCTTCCACGCCGAACCGCTTCCCACCGGCCTCGATCATCTCCGTCCGCCCGACCCGAGCCGGTTGCCGCAGCTGTGACATCAGGTCAGGCCAGCAGGCAGGCGCCGATGCTTGACTAGTCAAATGCTCTGGCATGCGCTTACCATGATCTCCGGGTGGAAGTAGCTGTGGAGGGGGCGCCATGGCAGGAGGACGTGATCAACTCGGTCCGCTGGAGCGCGTGACACGAGTTGTCGTTGCGTTGGTTGCAGCTGAACCGCGGGGGGTTTCGACGTCGCGGTTGCTCGACATCGCGGCGTTCGGCGGTCGGCCGGCACATCACCTGCGCCAACTGACGCGATTGATCGACGATCTCAACCAGGTCGGGTGGGACATCCGCAACACCGCGCCGCCGGGTCAGACGGCGGTGTACCGCGCCTTCGCGCGCGACAACCGGCTGCGTATGTACCTGAGCCCGGAACAGCAGGCCGAGCTGGCGCGAGCGGCGTTGATCGCGGGCGATCCAGGCTTCGCCGAACGAGTCGGCGTCGAGCCCACATCCGTGCCGGACGTGCCTGCGTTGCGAACCAGGCCCGCGATCCACGGCAGCGACGACGCGCTGAACAAGGTGTTGCATGCGCTGGAGTTCCGGTGCCTGCTCCGGTTCGTGTACAAGCAGCGCCCGCGGGTGGTGCACCCGCATTTCGTCCAGCCCGGCCCGTCGGGCTGGCACCTGGTGGGGCACGAGGACGGCGGCGAGCGCGACAAGCAGTTCATCACCGACCGCATGTCCGGCGTCACGGTGGACCTTCCCGGCACGGCCGCACCGCACCACGAGCCGCATCCGGACTCGCTGGACCCGTTGACCTGGTCCGTCGACCCGGCGGTCGATGTCGTCGTCGAGACTCTTCCTGAGCATCGCGCGCAAGTCGAGCTGCTGCTGGGCAACCCGACATACTCCGAGATCGACGACGACGTGGTCCGGCTGACCATGACCGTCACGCACCGGGCTGCGTTCCGTAAACGGATCTACGAGCTCGGCCACCGCGTGTGCGTCGTCGAGCCCACCGACATCCGCGACGAGCTCGTTGCCGAGCTCCTCGCGCTGGCAGCGTGACTGTGGCGGGCCCACCAACCTTCCTGCGCCGGTTCGTTCGGGTGACCCGCGCGCTGCGGATCCTGACGATGCACCCCGACGGACTGCCGTTGCGTCAACTCGCCGCCCAGCTCGAGGTCGACGAGGAGACGTTGCGCGAGGAGATCATCGCCTTCTACCGCGCCGACGTGGGTCCGGCGGCCGATCCGAATCTGTTCCGCGAGGTCCGCATCCAGTTCGTCGGCCCGGACGGCGAGCCTGACTCCGTCGACCCGGCCGAAGCCGAGATCGTCCGGGCGTCGAACACCGAACCGACCACCGAAGTCGGGGTCGTGCACTCCTCGCCCGGCGAGCTGGCCAACGTCTACCGCGCGGGTTACGCCCTCCTGTCGGTGGAGCCGGAGAACTCCGTCCTGGACGGCGCCCTGCACGTCCTCGGCGAAACCATGTTGCGCGGAATCCGCCCCGTCGACGACTACTGGAAAGCCGAGCTGGCCAGCACGCTGCTCGACGCGATCCGTCGGCGGCGCCGGGTGCGGATGACGCATGTGCCGTCCTGGGGCCAGAAAAGCCGCGAGGTCGTCATTGCGCCGTATCGACTGCTGCGTACGCGGCGCGGATGGGAACTCGACGCCGCCGAATCGGTCGGGGATGACTCGGTTGGGGATGATTCGGTTGGGGACGACGACGCGGTCTCGACGTTCCTGCTGACCAGCATCCGCGAAGCGGTGGTCCTGGACGAGTCGTTCGAACGTCCCGTCGACGTCGACCGCCAGATCGACGACAACCGCCACGAGCAGGAGGTGGACGTCGTCGTGTCACAAGATGCCCGCTGGGTTGTCGACCGGTTCGCGGAGAGCTCGGTGGTCGTCGACGAGGACGAGGACTGCGTGAAGCTGCGGGCGCGGCTGCTTCCGCCGGTGGATCAGCGCCTCGGGATGCTGCTGCTCGTCGCCGGCCCGGACGCGTTCGTGACGGCCCCGGAATCCCTGATCGATGCCGGGCGCCTGCTGGCCCGCGACCTGCTCGCGCACCACACCACCGCCGCATCGCAGCTGCGGCATACGGGGACCGGTTAGGGTGCCTCGGGTTCTCGTGCACAGTGACCTGAGGCATCGTGGGACCCAGCGTCGAGAGGAGCCGACGCTCGACGACACCAAGGGGCGGAGCGACAACGTGGCGGGATACGCAACACGCGGCATCCACGGGCAGATCGTTCAGGAACTGGCGCGGCGGATCCTGACCGGTCGGCTCGGAGAGGGCGAAACCATCGACGTCGTGGCGCTGCAGCACGAGCTGGGCGTCAGTCTCACCGCGGTCCGCGAGGCGCTGCGCGTGCTGTCGGCCAAGGGCATGGTGGATGCGCGGCAGAAGCGCGGCACCTTCGTCCGTCCCCGGTCGGACTGGAACCTGCTGGACGGCGACGTCATCCGCTGGCAGTTCGACGACGGCGGGCACGAGCGGCTGCTGGAAGAGCTGACCGAAGTGCGCAGCATCGTCGAGCCCGCAGTGGCCCGGCTGGCCGCCGAGCGCGCCGGTGACGACGACCTGCAAGCCCTGGACGACGCCCTGACCGCCATGGCCGAAGCCGCCGACAGCGCCAGGGCCGTCGAGGCCGACCTGGCGTTTCACCGCGCTCTGCTCGCCGCCACGGGCAATGAGCTGCTGGCCAGGATGGAGATCATCATGAAGACCGGGCTGGCCGATCGCGACCGCCTCGTCCACCGGGTGAAGCCGTCCACTGATCCGCTGCCCAGCCATCGCGCCGTCGTCGACGCCGTCCGCAAAGGCGAGGCCGATGCGGCAGAGCAGGCGATGCGCCTGCTGCTGGAGAAAGCGGCGAAAGATCTCGCCGAGCTGCGGGGCGACGCCTGATCGCGGTTGAGCTGCTGCCTGGACCGCAGCCGGGGCTGTGGTGGCCGGGTGAGGTCGCCGGGGCGACGCTCCGGCTAGGGCCGCGGGCGCCGGTTTGACGCTTCGGGGCAGGGACCGCGGTCGTGAAGATCGTCGTGCGCCCAAACGCGGCCTAGACCGGCAACTCCCGGCACGACGATCATCACAACCGCCCCAGAGCAGCACGCAGCCGCACGAGGATCATCACAACCGCCCTCGGAGCGGGGACCACGCGAAGCCCCGGGTCAGCGCAGGCCTCTTCGCGCGACACCGGCTCGGCGGCCGCGACGGGCCGAAGTCACGGCCGACGACGCCGGACCGCCCTCAGCTGGCGGCGGCCACCCGGGACTCGTAGCGCGCCCGCCTCTTCGCGGCCTCTTCCTCACGGTTCCGCGGCGGGGCCGCCGTGGTCAGCGAGTCGAGCAGACGTTGCGTGGCCGCGGTGATCTCTTCGACCGCAGCATCGAACGCGGCCTGGTTGGCTTTGGACGGCTTGCGGGTTCCGGCGAGCTTACGCACGTACTGAAGCGCTGCGTCACTGACCTCGTCGGGGGTGGCCGGCGGAGCGAGGTTGTGAAGGGGCTTGATGTTGCGGCACATGTCTCGAGCCTAATGACTGCACCCGACAACGTCACTGGGCAAACTGCGTCGAGCCCCGCAGACGCCATACGCCCCAGACGCCCCACGGCCGACACCCGGCACGTCGGCCGACCTTCACCACCGTGACAGGGTGGGCGCATGACTGAAGAAACGCACCGATCCGTGTCCATCCGGCGCACCGGGGCACGACGTTACGTCGCGACGAACGTCCGCGGCGGCGAGCTCGCGTTTGGCGAAGGCGAGGACCACGAGTTCACACCCATCGAGCTCCTGCTGACGGCGATCGCCGGCTGTTCGGCCGTCGACGTCGACTACATCACCGCGCGGCGGGCGGAACCGGAGGCGTTCGACGTCGAGATCGGTGCGGAGAAGATCCGGGACGAGTCCGGCAACCGGCTCGAGGACATCGAGGTCGTCTTCCGGGTGCGGTTTCCCGAGGGCGAAGCCGGGGACGCCGCGCGCTCGGTGCTGCCCGACGCCATCGCGAAGTCGCGCGATCGATTGTGCACGGTGAGCCGGACGGTCGAGCTGCCGACGCCGGTGACGATGCGAGCGTCGTAGAGCGCCAGCACCCCACGACACCACCAGGCATTGTGCTGCAACACGAGGCGTGCACGGGTGGTGGAGCAGGGAATTACCTACTGAACATGATCATTCAAACGACGTTCGAGGGGGGTGCGGAAGGACGGGATCGGGGAGGCGCCCTCGAGGCGGGGCTGCAGGTCCGCCGCTGCGCGCTCCACCGCGGCTCGCGCGTCGGCGCCGACGTCTTCGAGCAACTCCCAGACGACGTCGCCCTCCCGGACTGCCCAGCCACCGACGATGCGGCCTTCCCACCACACCGTGGGCCCGATGTTGCCGTTGCGGTCGAACAACTCCGCTTGGTGCGGGCCGAGGAACCAGTCGCGCTGCTGCCATCCCATCGGGGTGGCATCGAGCGCCGGTAGAAGCGCCGCGGCCGGCTCGACCTCGGGCTCGGGATCGGTGTCGTCGGCGAGCACGATCCCGGGCGTGCCGTCCATGTCGACCTCGACCGTGTCGATGCCGGCCAGGACCTTGCGGGTGGCGCCGAGACTCCACCCGGTCCACCACTTCAGGTCGTCCACCGTCGCCGGTCCGAACGCCTCGAGCCAGCGCCGGGCCAGCACGTCACGGGCGGCATCCTCGGGCATCGCCGGCAGACCCTCGGGCCACACGGAGCGCGCTGCGGCCCACCGATGCTGCCGCGAGAGCCAGGTGCCCGCGGGCTGTCCCCGTACGAGCCGCCCATCAGCGCCCATCAACGTGAGCACGCGGCTGGTGACGTTCTGCTTGACGTCCCACTTCTTGTCGGTGGTGGGCACCAGCGCGGTACGCAGCCGCGGCTCGGCTTTGGCGATGTCGTTGGCCAATGCCTCGCCGTGCTCGATGAGGAACTGCTCGGCGCCTTGCTCGACGGCGGCCAGCCACACCGCGGGATCGCCGTCGATGACCGGCTCGGTCGGACGCTCGCGTAGTTCCTTGACCAGCCGGGACCGCAGTCGGCGCGCGACCTCGAGGCCTGCACCAGCGTGCACGACCTGCGCGAACTCGGTCGGCACCACGAACATGGTGCGGCGCATGCCGAGCATCTTCACGACCGAGCGGGACTCGTACATCGCCGCGGACACATCCGCCAGGGTGACCGGGCTGCGGGCCAACGCCGACAGATACACCGACGCGGGGTCGGTGGCGTGCAACGCGACGACCGCCGTACACACCTCGGCCACGCTCGATCGCTGCGTCGACGGGTGCAGCGCGTGGCGCCGCATCAGTCGAGCACGCCGTTGCTCCACCCCGATTCTCAGCACCCGCCGATCGTGCCATGCCCCACCGACATACCGCTCCGATGGGCCCCACCAGGCCACCCTGACCGACAACCGGACGAGCAGCTGCAGTGCATCCGACTATCGAACACAGCCCGCTGAGCAGCAGCTCAACCCTTGACAGCGCCCGTAGAGTC
>JAJYTA010000230.1 GCA_021793295.1 Actinomycetes bacterium | reverse complement strand
CTGTGCCATGAGTCAACTCCTCGATGATCATCCTTTGACTGAGCCGGCGGTCAGGCCGCTGACGATCCAGCGCTGCACGAGCAGGAAGAAGACGACGGCCGGGATGCTGAACACCAGCGCGACGGAGAAGACCACGGGCAGTGGGGTGACGAACTCGCCGATGAATGAGGCGACACCTCGCGACGCCGGCCACAGGTGCTGGTCCTGGATGAACGTGGTGGCGAACAGGTATTCGTTCCAGCCTTCGAAGAAGGTGATGACGCCTGCCGCGGCGATGGACGGCAACACCAGCGGCAGCAGGATCCTGAACAGGATCCTCCCGCGCGAACAGCCGTCGACACGGGCGGCCTCTTCGATCTCGTACGGCACCTTGTCCAGCGCGCTCTTCACGATCCACACCGCCACCGGCATGGCGAACGCGGTGTTCGCCAAGACGAGGCTGGTCAGGCCGTTGATCAGGCCTAGTGCCACGAACACGGCGTAGAGCGGGACGACGAGCAGCGCTTCGGGCATCATCTGCGTGGTGAACAGCGCGAAACTGAGTGCGCCACGTCCGGCGTAACGGAACCGCGAGATGGAGTACCCGACCACCACGGCCATGGACAGACTCAGCACGGTAGTGCCGGTCGCGACGATCGCGCTGTTGGCCAGCCAACGCAGCGGACCGTCCATCGTCAGCGCTTCGAACACCTGCGGCAGCCTGGCGAGGTCGAGACCGACGGATTGCCCACTGCCGTAGAGCTCTTCGTTCGTGCTGGTCGCGGTGTTGATCATCCAGTACACCGGGAACGCGGCGAAGACACACAGGACCAGCACGACCACCGCGCGCAGCAGAGTGGATCCAGGGTTCTTGAGCACGGCACTCACCCGATCTCCCGACGCCGGTCGGCGATGAAATAGACCACGGTCACCGCGATCGCCATCACCAGGCCGATCACGCCGATGGCAGCAGCCATGCCGAGGTTGGAGTTCTGAAACGCCTCCCGGTACACATTGATCACGATCGTGTTGGTGCTGTTCGCCGGCCCACCGCCGGTCAACAGCCAGATGATCTCGAACCGGCGGAACGACCAGATCGTCATCAACAACGCCACGATCCGCATCGTCGGAGAGATGTGCGGCAACACCACGGCGCGGAAGATCGTCATACTGTTCGCGCCATCGACACTGGCGGCCTCACGCAGTTCGGCGGGCACACTCTGCAACGCGGCCAGTACCACCAGCGTCACGAACGGAAACACCTTCCACACCGAGGCCAGGGTCACCGAGACCAAACCCATACTCGGATCGGTCAACCACCCCACCTCGCCGATACCCAACGAGCGCAGGCCCCGGTTGGCCACCCCGCTGTCGACGTTGTAGATCCAGCTGAACACCAACGCCACCGCAACCGTGGGAACCGCCCACGGCAACGTCAGCAGCGTCCGCGCCAACAGCCGCCCGGCGAACCTGTCGTTGATCGACAACGCCGCCACCGTGCCCAGCACCAACGCACCCACAACCGTGCCCGCGCTGTACAACACGGTGGTCAAGATCGAGTCATACAGCTTCCCGCTGCCGAGCAGCTCAGCGTAATTCTCCGCGCCGACCACGTCGCCACCGTTGGGATTCAACAGCTTGGTGTCGGTGAAGCTCAGCCACACACCACGCCCCAACGGCACAGCCATCAACGCCAGCAGATACAACGCCCCGGGACTGGCGAACACATACGGCGCCCACTCGATCTTCTTCCGGACCGATCGGCGGTTGCTGCGGCGCCGATCGGCTGCTGCTACGGCCATGTCGACACGCTCACGGACGATCGGAGATCCATCGCGGGTACGCCGACGAGCCAGCATGTGTCGGCCACGGCTACTGCACCGCTTCCTCGGCGCTGGCCTGTGCCTCGGCCAGTGCCTCGTCGACCGGGACGTCCTCGGTCAGGATCCGGGAGATCTGATTGAGAACGATCGTGCTGATCTCGGCGGTCTGGGTCTCGAAACCCTCGATCACCGCCGACCTGCTGTTCTCGGTCTGCTCCAAGAACATCGGCACCCACGGGCGTTCGGCAACGTAGTCCGCGGGCGGCTCGGAATCAGCCCCCAGCGCACTGGCACCCATGGCGGCATGGATCTCTTCCTGGACTTCCTCGGTGTAGAGCCACCGGATGAAGTCCTTGGCCAGCTCCGTGTGCTCACTGTTGGCATTGACCACGATGTAGGCGTGGTCCCGCACCGTGCCCTCTCCCGGGAACGGCAAGGAGGACACGCCGATCTCGTCGTGACCCACGGCGTCGTTGCCTTCGATCATGGCGGTCACGGCGGCGCTGTTGTCGATCATCATCGCGAGCTGGCCCTGAGCGAACGACGACCGCATCGTCGACGCGTCGTCCCCGATCGGGAAAGCACCGGAGTCATAGACGGCCTTGTACGCCTGGACCGCCGCGATGTTCTCGTCACTGTCGATGGTCAGGTTCTCGCCATCGGACCAGCCACCATCGAAGCCGTACGGCCAGGCGGCGAAGTCGGTCCACCAGGCCGCTTGTTCGTTCATCAGGTGCCGGACACCGAAGCCGGTCACGCCCGTGCGCTGCTGGATCTGCTGAGCGGCGGTCACGAGTTCCTCGGGGGTGGTCGGTGCAGCGACGCCGGCCTCGTCGAGGACCGTCTGGTTCCAGAAAAAGGCGTAGTTGACCACCTCCCACGTGAAGCCGAGCTGTTCCCCGTCAACCTCGGCGTCCTCATTGGTGCTGTTGAGCCGGGCCAGCTGATCGTCGTCAAGAACACCGTCCAGCGGTTCCAGAGCCCCCGCCTCGGCAAGCATCGGGAAGAAGGTGTTCGGAACGACCATGAGGTCCGGGCCCTCGCCAGCGCCGATCTGCGTCTGCAGCGTGTTCTCGTAGTCCGCCCGGGTGATCTCCTGCTTCTGCAGCGTGGCCTCCGGGTTCTGCTCCTCATACCCCTGGACCGCCGCCCAGATCGCCTCACCGCGAGTCGGCTCCAGCCACTGCCAGTTCGCGATGGTCAACGTGCCGCCCTCCTCAGCCGACGGTCCGTCATCACCTCCTCCGCATGCGGTCATGAGCAGCGGCGCTGCGAGCGCGAGAACCAAGACGCTGTTCCTGTTCACCATGTGCGTGTCCTTTCCGTCCGGTCTGACGACCGGTCTCCGGCGAATGAACAACAGTTCGTGCACCGTTACTGGGCGCTGAAACCGCCGTCGACGACGAGCGTCGACCCGAACGCGAAGCTGGATCTGTCTGAAGCCAGGTACACGACCGCATCTGCGATCTCTTCGGGGTGTGCGAGCCGGCCGATGGCTTGGCGTTGTTCCATCGCCGCGCGCATCGCGGCCGGATCGGTCGCACCGTCGGTGACGCGTCCGATCCAGGGAGTGTCCACGGTCCCCGGCGCTACGGCATTGGCGCGAATGCCGGCCGCTGCGTAGTCGACGGTGATCGACTTGGTCATGGCGATCACCGCGGCCTTGCTGGCGCAGTACGCGGCGCGATCGCCCACAGCAGCGAACGCAGCGGCCGAGGCGACGTTGACGATCGTGCCGCCGCCTTGGGTGAGCATGCGCGGGATGGCGGCCCGGCACAGCAGGAACGGCGCACGGACGTTGACGTCGAAGGTGGAGTCCCACTGCGCCAGCGTGGTGTCGGCCAGCGCGGCGCGATGACCCACGCCTGCGTTGTTGACCAAGACGTCGACGCGGCCGGTGAGCTCCAAAGCCGCGTGGACGATTCGGTCCGCCTGATTCTCGTCGGAGACGTCGGCATGTAGGGGACGGCACTGGGGGCCGTCCTGGCGGAGGTTGTCGATGCCTTCGCCGTCACGGTCGACGGCGAGCACGTGAGCGCCCTCGGCGAGCAGAAGGTGCACCGTGGCTCGCCCGATTCCGGACGCGGCTCCGGTCACGATGACGCTCTTACCGCTCAGTCCGACATCCATCATTCGCTCCGTTCCTGTGGCGGGGTTCGAACTGACCCGGGTGATCGGCGCAGCGATCGTCCGGCCAATGCGCCGGTCAACTGTCCGTCCTGTACGGCGACCGAGCCGTTGACGATCACATGGGCGATGCCCTGGGGCGGCTGCCGCGGGTTCTCATACGTTGCGCGATCTTGCACCGTCGCGGGGTCCAAGCAGACGACGTCGGCGGCCATGCCAGGACGGATCCGGCCGCGGTCGGCGAGGCCGAGCCTGCCCGCCGGGGCGGAGGTCATCTTGCGCACCATCTCTTCGATACTCACCAGGCCTTCGTCGCGTACCGCCCAGGCCAGGTAGCGCGCGAACGTCCCGTAGGCACGCGGATGTGGCCGTTCACCCTCGAGAAGCCCGTCGCTGCCGGCCATGTGAGCCGGATGCTGGAGGATGGCTCGCACGTTGTCCTCGTCACCGGCAAACACCAGGCACATCGCGCCGAGTCGGTTGCTGATCAGCAGATCGCAGTAGGCATCCAACGGCGGCACGCCCTGGCGAGCTGCGATCTCGGCGATGGTCGATCCGACCACGCCCGCGTCAGCCTCGTGTTCGACCCCGCTGACCAGCACCGTGGACCAGTCGACCGGAAGGCCATGTGATCCGTCGCAGCCGTTGACCTCCAGGTCGTCGTGTAGCCGGGCCCGAACCCGAGGGTCGGCGAGGCGGTCGATCACCTGGTCGACGGTGCCCGCCTGGATCCAGCTGGGCAGGAAAGCGTGCAGGTAGCTCGCCCCGGCGAGGTAGGGATACGAGTCGAGCGTGACGTCGACTCCGTCCGCCCTGGCTTGGTCCACCAGAGTCAGCAGGTCGCGTGCGCGCCCGCGGTTGACCGGAAAGCTCAGATGCGCATGCGTCAGGTGCAACGCCGCGCCGGATGCGCGAGCGATCTCGACACATTCGGCGTAGGCCGCCATCGCTGCGGCGCCGTAGCTGCGGTGATGCGGCGCGAAGAATCCGCCGTGTGCGGCGACCACCCGGCACAGGTCGATCAGCTCGGTGGTGTCGGCGTACGTGGCGGGAACGTAGGTCAGCCCGGTGGACATGCCGACAGCACCGTCGGTCAGCGCCTCGGCCAGGAGACGGCGCATCGTGGTCATCTCGACTGCCGTCGCCCGGCGTTCCTCGGTCCCCATCGCAAGCATGCGGATCGTGCCGTGCGGAGCCAGGTAGGCCACGTTGACACCAGCGCCGTCGACCCGGTCGAGGTAGTCGGCCACCGAGGTCCAGGTGAGGCCGCCGGGGGGTTCCGGACCGTTCCAGCTGCGGATCCGTGCATGTAACTCGGCAGCGATCGTGTCGTCGATCGGTGCGTAGGCAAGACCGTCCTGCCCGAGGACTTCGCAGGTCACCCCCTGCAAGAGAGCGTCAGGGGCAGCGGGTTCACGCAGCAGCGCCAGGTCAGCGTGGGCGTGCATGTCGATGAACCCCGGGCACACCACCAAGTCGCTCACGTCAAGGACATCGGCGGCCAGCTCTCCGGTCAGCTCACCCCCGGTGACCAGCCGACCGTCCCGAATTCCCACATCGGCACGGCGGGCTGGTGCCCCGGTGCCGTCGACGACGGTGCCGCCTCGCAAGAGCAGGTCAAGCATGCCGACCCATCAGATCCAGCACTGAAAAACTCCTCGTTATTTCGCATTGTGAAACGACATTGCGTGAACGGTCCCT
>JAJYTA010000041.1 GCA_021793295.1 Actinomycetes bacterium | reverse complement strand
GCTTGCGCGGATCACCTATACCAGGTTTCACTCTCGCCATGGCCGATCTTGAGCAGCAACAGATGTACCGGGTCAAGTTCGGCTGGACGTTCTCCTCCGAGGAGCACCATGTCGTGGCCCTGGTGGCGCGTGAAGAGCCGCCGCACGTTCGCACCCTGTTGTTCGGCGAGGGTCTGTGGGCCACGCCTGAGGAGCTGGAGGAGTGGCACGCGGCGGCAGTCACTTATCTGAGCGACGTGGCCGCCGCCGAGGCGGAATGGCGACACGTGGACCAGCGCTGGGGCCGACGGCGACGGGCGCGGCTGCGGTGGCTTCCGCTGGGCGGGGGATGGCTGGGCCGAGACAAGATCCGCCTCGCCCAGGAGCGCTTCGTACACCGCCTCCGAGCAGCGAGCGCTGCGTATGAGCCGACGTTGCAACAGGTGGAACACCGCCTGGCCGAATACGAGGCCGCTGAACGCGAGCAGAAGCGGCGCCGGCAGGAAGAGTTGGCCGCCCTGCAACAAGCGGCGTCGGCGCGATACCGGGAGTGGCGGCGGCGAGAGGATGCGTTCGCCGCTGCTGCTGATCTGCCCGGATTCGAGTTCACCGTGGACGAGGACGTCGTGCGCGTGCACTGGCGCCCCGAGCAGTCGCGCACCGCCCGCGAGCTGGCCGCCGCAGTGCTGACGGAGCCGGACCTGGCTCGTCGCAGCCTGGTGTGGGACTCAGCCGCGCGAGCGCAGGTGGAGTCGCTTGTGGGCGCGGGCCGATTCGACCCATGGTGGGAGCGGTTGCATGCCTCGGTGCGCAATGTTCTGGCCCGAGACGAGGCCACTCAGTCGGTGATCGGGGCCATCGAGCAGACGTCGACGGCGTTGGAGGCCGCCGGGCGCCCAGGTATCTCAACCATCCGGGACAAGCCCTCCAACCCCATCCAGGGCTGGATCGTGGAGGTCGACTGGTCACATCTGCCCGAAGTCGCACCGTCGGACTTCCCGCCCGATGTGCCGTCCCCGCGTATCGAGGACTGGGGCTGGTCTTTCGGGACGTACGAGCCTTCCCTGTTGCAGCGCATGTACAGCGAGATCACCCTCCAGCAGACGAGCTACCGGGCCGGGTACGACATCGTCAGAGTTCATTCCTACGACATGAGCGGATGGGGAACCCAGTATCGCTGGTTCGAACTGAGGCCGGCCGATTTCGCCGGATACCTGTTCGACGACGAGATCCGGCGCGACGAGTGCACCATCCGGCTCACCGAGCACGCCGACCCGGCCGTGTTCGTGCCATACGTGCGCGCCATAGCTGACGCGATCGCCGAAGCCCTCACCGGGCTGGTCCGCGAGTGCGGCGCGTGAATCACGCCGGCCCGGCCCGTCGCGGTGTCGCGGGACGAGACGTCCACCGCTGGGCAACATCCTCAGCCTCGGCGGAACTGAGCGGGTCCGGTAGCGGCGCGTCGATCCGGGTGGCGCGCAGGCCGTCGGTGAAGACCTTCAGGTAGCGCCGGTACGCCCGCGGGCTGGCCTGCGTCGCATGCATGGCCAACTCGGTGATCATGAAATACATCATCGTGAAGTCGTCGGCCGTGACCCCGGGGCGTACCGTCCCCTCCTGCCAGGCCCGCTGGAGAAGCTCCTCGACATGTCCCCGCACCTGATCAGCGACTTCGCCGAAGTCGCCGGACAACTGCCCCGGCCCGAGCGCGATGTCGCGGAGGCCGAGGTTCGACACGAGCAGATCGGCGATGTGGTCGATGAGCAGCATGAGGCCGTCCCAGGCCGGCTGGGTGGCCATCGCCTCGTCCGCGACCCGCAGGACCATGTCGACGTCGTCGCGCAGGGCTTCGCGCACCAGCACCGTCTTGTCGGGGAAACGCCGGTACACGGTGGCGACGCCGACCCCGGCGTGCCGCGCGATGTCGTTGAGCCCGGCGCCGAGCCCGTGCGCGGCGAAGACCTCCCGGGCGGCGCGGACGATGCGCCGGCGGTTCTCTTCGGCGTCACGGCGCAGCGGGCGCGCTCCGGTCGCCCCTACCGCGCTGGGGTCGGTCGTCATGTGACGGATCATACGGCCTATGTGGATGCAACCTATCCGGTTAGCGCGGTAGCGTTCTGAGCTGGACACCGTTCCGTTTTCGAGCGCTGGAGAGACTTCATGGCTGAGCTGCTGTACCGGCTCGGGAGATTCGCCGCACGCCGAGCCCGGACAGTCGTCGCCGTGTGGTTGATCGTCCTGGTTGCCGCCGGCGCCGCGTTCGCCGCGTTCGGCGGCACGCTGACGACGGCCGTCTCCATCCCCGGCACGCCGACGGAGCAGGTGACCGACCGCCTCGAAGCCGA
The DNA here is from genome assembly GCA_021793295.1 of Actinomycetes bacterium. Lineage (GTDB taxonomy): Bacteria > Actinomycetota > Actinomycetes > Jiangellales > Jiangellaceae > Haloactinopolyspora. The sequence goes on along the minus strand of JAJYTA010000041.1, from coordinate 27,767 downwards.
GTTCCCGGACGCGGCCGGCGGCCAGGGCACGGTCATCGTCCACACGACCGGCGAAACGCCGTTCACCCCGGACCAACGCCGGGCCTTGACCGCGGTCTTCGATGAAGTGCGCTCGCTCGACGGCGTCAAGTCCGTCGTCGACCCCTTCGCGACCCAGGAGCAGTTCGCCCAGCAGCAGGCGCAGATCGACGCGGGCCGCGAACAGATCAGCGCCGGCCAGGACCAGCTGGCCGCCGGGCGCGAAGAGCTCGACCAAGCCCGCGCCCAGCTCGAATCGCGGCAGGCCCAACTGGACGCCGCAGTCGCTCAGGCCGAGCAGAGCGGCACCCTGGCTCAGGTCGAAGCCGAGTTCGAGGCTCGACAAGCCCAGCTCGACGAAGCCCGCGCCCAGCTGGAGGCCCAGGCGGCGGAACTGGACGCCCAGCGCGCCGAACTCGAAACCCGCGGCCAGCAGCTCGAACTCGGCGCCGAGCAGCTCGAACTCGCCAGCGCGATGCGGACGGTGTCCGCTGACGGTTCGGTGGCCATTGTGGGTATCCAGTTCACCGAGCCCGTGTATGAGGTGCCCACGGAGGTCAAGCAGGACGTCGAGGCGGCGTTCGAGAACCATCCGGTCGACGGCGTCGAAGTGGACTTCTCCGCCGAGATCGCCCAGACGCTGGACGACATCGCCGGAGCCGCCGAGATCATCGGTCTCGCCGTCGCCGGGGTCGTGCTCATCGTCATGCTCGGCACCCTCGTCGCGGCCGGCCTGCCCATCGTGTCCGCCTTGATCGGTGTCGGGGTGGGAGCCATGGGCGCTCTGGCGCTGTCCGGCACAGTCGAGATGATGAGCGTGACGCCGATCCTCGGGCTCATGCTCGGGCTCGCCGTCGGCATCGACTACTCGCTGTTCATCCTCAACCGGCACCGGCGCCAACTGCGCGAAGGCGCCCAGCTGCACGAATCCATCGGCCTGGCGACCGGCACCTCGGGCAACGCCGTCGTCTTCGCCGGCCTCACGGTGGTCATCGCGCTGCTCGGGCTCAACGTCACCGGCGTCGGGTTCCTCGGTCTGATGGGAACGGTCGCGGCGGCCTGTGTCACCATCGCCGTCCTGGTCGCCACGACGCTCACGCCCGCGCTGCTGAGCTTGGCCGGTCTGCGTGTCCTGCGGCGTCGTCAGCGGGATCAGGACGGCTCCGCCCACTCGGCGCCGCAGGCGCGGGCGATGTCCACCCGCAGTGCCGCGGTGGCGCTGTTGGCCGGGGTCGCGGCGCTCGTCGTCGCCATCCCGGCGCTCGACATGCGCCTCGGGCTGCCGGACGGATCCAGCGAACCTGAAGACTCCACCCAGTACCAGGCGTACTCCATCGTCGAGGAGCACTTCGGTGCCGGCCAGAACGGTCCGCTCCTGGTCATCGCCGACCTCCCCGAGGGTCTGGACGACACCGAGATCACGTCGCTGCAAGCCGGTATCGGCCGCGACATCGCGGGCCTCGACGACGTCGTCGGCGTCGCCCCGATCGGCGTCTCAGCGGAGAAGACGATCGCCGCGTTCCAGGTCATGCCCACCGACGGGCCGAGCAGCGAGTCCACCGAAGATCTCGTGCACACCCTGCGTGAGATGAGCGTGACCGACCACCCGGATGCGACGCTGTCGGTGGCCGGGGCAGCAAGCGGCAACATCGACATCTCCGAGAAGCTCGCCGACGCGCTGCCGGCCTATCTCGCCGTCGTCATCGGGCTCTCGCTGATCATCCTCGTCGTGGTCTTCCGGTCGATCTTCGTCCCGCTGATCGCCACCGCGGGGTTCATCCTCTCGGTGTTCGCGGCCTTCGGCGGCGTCACCGCCATCTACCAGTGGGGATGGCTCGGCGGCATGTTCGGCGTCCACGACCCCGGGCCGGTGCTGAGCTTCCTGCCCACCATCCTCATCGGCGTCCTGTTCGGCCTGGCCATGGACTATCAATTGTTCCTGGTGTCCGGGATGCGTGAGGCGTACGTGCACGGCATGCCTGGTCGCGTCGCCGTCGTCCAGGGACGGCGCGCCGGGGCGGCCGTCGTCACGGCGGCGGCGATCATCATGATCTCCGTCTTCGGCGGATTCGTCTTTTCTCACATGGCGATGGTCCGGCCGATCGGCTTCGGACTCGCCTTCGGCGTTCTGGTCGACGCCTTCCTCGTCCGGATGCTCGTGATCCCTGCCCTCATGCACTTCGCCGGCGACAAGGCCTGGTGGATCCCACGCTGGCTCGATCGCATCCTGCCGAACGTCGACGTGGAGGGTGCGGCCCTCGAACGCCGCCACGCGGCCGGAGCGGGTGTGCACGAGCCGGCGCGATCGGGGCACGACGCGCCGTAGCCCCGTCAGCGCCAGGCAGCGCTGCGAGGTCAAGAACCCGTCGTCCGCCAGTTCTGCACCCGCTCGACCAGGGTCGCGAAACGTGGAGCCGGGGCCTCGGCGATGTCGAACGGCTCGGCCTGAGCGCGTTCGTGCACCTGCCGGATCGCCGCGGCGATGATCTCGTCGTCACCGTCGTCGAGGAATCCGGGGTCGATCAGCAGGTAGCCCTGTGCGGCCTCGTAGTCGTAGAGCGCGACGCTGGGATCCATCGCCTCAGTAGCGTCAGCCAGCTGCCAGGCTTGGATGTTGGCGAGAGCGGGATCGACGTCGATGCGTACCGTCGTGACGGCGGTCGACTCGTGCTCGGTCGGCACCTCACGGACGGTGAGTCCGGCCAATCCGGCCAGCTGGTCGACGATGTTCGCGGCCACGGCGCGTTCGGTCTGTGCCCGTGCGCTGTCGTCGCCTGCTTCGGCAGCGCGCACCGCGGCGAGTACCCCGGCGACCCCTTCCTTGCCGGCCTTCATCGGCCGTCCCACGCCGAACTCGCTGTGCAGGTAGGCCGCGTGGACCAGGTCCGCGCGCCCGGCCACGATGCCGGCGGTGGGCCCGCGCAACCACTTGTGGGCACTGACGATCACCAGGTCGGCGCCGTCACGAAGAAACTCCGCCACCGCCGTGCTGCCCGCCGCGTCGACGATGACCGGCACGCCGTGGTCATGACAGAGCCGGGCGAAGTCGCGCAGGTTGAGCATCCCGGAGCCTCGCGCGCGTTCACCGTCGACGAAGAGCCCAGCAGCGGTGTTCGGGCCGATGGCTGCCGCGAGTTGAAAGTCGGTGCAGTCCGCGGCGGTGCCGACCTCGACCGGCGTGCCACCGCCGAGTCGAATCACCTGATCGGCGTTGCAGCCACCGACGATGATCATGTGGCCCTTCTGGATCACGACCTCGGTGCGCGGATGCGACGGCTTCGGAAGACTGGTGACTTGCGCGAGATCGTCCCCACCGACGGCTGCGGCCACGGCGATGGACATCCCCGCCGCTGCGCACCCGGTCACGAACGCGGACTCGGCTCCGAGGAGCTTGGCGACCTCGGCGCCGACATGCCCCTGAAGTTCCGGGATGTGGACCGAATCGCGCATGGCCGCGGTGACGGCGTCGATGACCGGCGCAGAAGCCCGCGCGCCTCCCAGCACGGTGGCCGGTCCCTTGGCGTTGATGACACGTCGTGGCGTGGGCATGGCTCCTCAGCGATGGTTGGTGGACGAGGTCGTGGGTTCAGCTGCGGCGCAGAAGTCCTCCAGCAGCAGGTGGTAGATCGACGCGGCCTCGTAGAGCTGGTCGACACCGACGCATTCGTTGGGCCCGTGGGCGACACTGAGCCAGCCGGGCCCGAGGCTGGCGATGACCGGAATCCCCAAGGCAGGGATGAAGTGGCTGGCCTCGGTGGTGCCAGGGTAGGCGTCCAGCGGCGGTTCGGCCCCCAGGACCTCCCGGCAGGCACGCCGCGCCGAGACCACGACCTGCTCGTCAGGGGCCACGACGGTGGCGGCGGCCCATCCGCGGCCGTCATCGAGAAACCGGATGGCAACCTCCGCCCGGCCGGCGACGGCGTCATGCACCAGCGTTCGAATCGCCGCCTCGACTTCTGCCTGATCCATCCCGGGCACCAGGCGAATCTCGCAACCGACGACGCAACGCCCCGGTGATGTGCCGAACCCGACACCGCCGGAGACGGTGACACCGGCGTTGACGGTGGGCGCGCAGTTGATCGGCCCCGGCACCGCCACCGGAGGGCTGAACTCGTGAAACGCACGAACGACGTCGGCTGCCACCACGACCGCGTTAGGACCGCGTAGCTCGGAAAGCCCGCTGTGCCCTTGGGTGGTGGTCAGCTCGATCTCCACACAGCAGATGCCCCGCGAGACCAGGGCGATCATCTCCCATGGGCGATCGGCACCGCTGGGCTCACCGATGACCAACGCGTCGCAACGCGGCTGGCCGGCAGCAGCCAGTGCCGCAGCGCCCGCGGCCGAAGCGACTTCCTCGTCAGCAGTCAGCAGGACCGAGGCCTTGCCGGGGCCGTCGCGACCGGCGAACCGGTGCAGCGCGGTCAGCATGGACGCGATGGGGCCTTTCATGTCCGATGCGCCGAGCCCGTAGGCGAGCCCGTCGTCGACCACCAGCGTGAGCGGGTCGGTGTTCCACAACGGCCCTGCGTCACCGACCGGCTTGGTGTCGAGGTGCCCACTGAGCACGAGATGCGGTCCCGGGCCGCGGTCGATGGTCAGCATCACGTTCGGGCGCCCCGGGACCGGCTCGAAGCGAGTCACCTCAGCACCCAGCGGTATGGCCACGTGTTCGACGACGAAATCGGAGATCGCCGCCTCACCGGGGCCGGGATTGTGCGAATCGATGCCGACCAGGTCAGCGGTCAACTGCAGCGGATCCGGCCCGTGGGCGGACGAGTGTTCCACGTTGACGACCTCCTCGGCAGATGCTAAACAAAGTGGAGCGAATCGCGCAACACACTGTGCGAAATATGCAACGGAGCAGGAAATGGGCCTGGATCTGCTGATTCGGCAGGGAGATGTGGTCGACGTCGGCCAGCGTTCGATCCTGCCCGGAGCCGACGTGGGGATCCGTGCCGGACGAATCGCAGAGATCGGCTCCGACGTCGATCCCCACCGCGCGGACCACGTCATCGAGGCGGCAGGAAAACTGGTCACCCCGGGCCTGATCGATCTGCACACGCATGCCTTTCCCGGCGGGGGCTACTACGGCCTGGACCCTGCCACGGTGGCCTGGCGGTCCGGCGTCACGACCTGGGTCGATGCCGGCTCCGCCGGCGCCTACACGCTGGGCGCCCTGCGGGAGCTGATGGAAGCACGACCGGTGCGCTACCGCGCGCTACTCAACATCTCCGCCATCGGCCTGGCCGGCGAGAGCTACGAGAGCCGCGTCCTGGAGAACTGCGCCGTGGAACCCGCCATCGCCTGCGCTGAGTCGAACATGGACATCCTGGTCGGCATCAAGGCACGCATCGACGCCAACACCGTCGGGCCGAACGGAATCGAACCACTTCGCCGGGCCCGGCAGGTCAGCGACGCGACCGGCCTGCCCCTCATGGTCCACATCGGCGCCGGCCCGCCGACGCTGGCCGACATCCAGCCGTTGCTGCGATCCGGGGACGTCCTCACCCACTGCGCCACCGCCGTCGCCGACGGCGTTCTCGACGCGTCCGGCGCCGCCTCGGAACTCGTCCATGACCTCTACGAGCGGGGGGTCGTCTTCGACGTCGGACACGGCGTCGGTGGCTTCTCGTTCCCCGTCATGGAGGCGATGCTGACCGCCGGGCTGCCACCGCACACCATCTCGTCGGATCTGCACGCGGTCAGCGTTCGTCGCGTGGCCTTCGACCTGCCGACCGTACTCACCAAGTTCCTGGCCCTCGGGATGGACGTCGTCGACGTCATAGCCGCGGCGACCAGCACACCGGCGACGTGGCTCTCGTCGACCGCCGGCGACCTGTCATCCCCCGGCACCTTGGACGTCGGCGCCGCGGCCGACATCGCGATCTTCGACCGTCAACCTGGACCCGTCGTGGTCTCCGACGCATACGGCCAAACGCGCACCGCGCCGGAACGGCTGGTCAACACGCACACGATCCTCGGCGGACTCGAGCTCACCGCACCGAGCGACGAGCACCGCGAATCCGCCATCCCCACGCTGGACGACCTGGCCACGCCCGGCACCTATCCCGCCCCGAACACCCCAACTCGTCAGACGACCTAACCGGAAGGAATACCCCATGACAGTCACCCGCCGGCTCACCAGAGCCAAGAAGCTGCGCGTCATCGGTGTCACGGTGCTCGCGGTGGCGTTGGCCAGTTCCTGTGGCGCCCGCCCGGATGAGGGTGGTGGCGACAGCGACAGCGACGGGGATCAGACCATCGAATTCTCGTTGACCGGGGGTACGGTCCCGGCGCAGACGCAGGTCGTCAAGGACGCCATCGCCGCATTCGAGGAAGAGAACCCCGACGCGACGGTCAAGTTGACCGAGGTCGGCTGGGACCAGGCCTACTCGCAGTACCAAACCCGACTGCAGGCCGGCGACCCGCCGGACATCGCGCTCCTGGCGCCCTCGTGGGTGTCGACCTTCATGGAGTCCGACGCCTTTGCCCCGGCCGATGACTACGTGAGCACCGACATTCTCGACAGCTTCCACGAGTCCGGCGAGGACGGCATCGTCGACGACGAAGGCACGCGCTACGGCGTGCAGTGGGACGCCTCCATCTGGGGCATGTACTACCGCAAGGACCTGTTCGAGCAGGCCGGTCTCGATCCCGAGAGCCCGCCGTCGACGTGGGAGGAGCTCACCGAAGCGGGTACGAAACTCCAAGCCGCCGGGATCGAGCCCCTGACATTCCCGTTCCAAGGCACCGACCCGGACAGCTACTTCCTCCCGATGATGTGGCAGGCCGGCGCCGAGCTGGTGTCGGAGGACGGTACCCCGACCGTCGACAGCCCGGAGATGCTGCAGGCCGCCGAATTCCTGGCTGGGCTCGTGGCTGACGGCCACGTCTCCAAGGACATCACCGGCCAGGACTGGGAAGGCACGATGAACACGTTCATCGCCGGGGACGCCGCCATCATGTTCAACGGTCCCTGGGTTGTGGACGCGCTGCGCGATTCGGCACCGGACTTGGACGGGCAATGGGCCACGGCGGCCTACCCCGAGGGGCCTGCCGGCCCGGGCACGCTCGGTTACCCGAACGCCCTGGTCATCTCCGATCTCAGTGACGACAAGGAACTCGCTGGTGAATTCATCGAGTTCCTGTTCGCCGAACGTGACGACGTGCCGAGCTACTTCTTCGAGTTCATGAAGGTCACCGGCGTCATCGGCTTCACCAAGGACTTCGCAGAGACCGACGACGAGTACGTCAGGGATCCGTTGATCCAGCCCTTCACCGAGTCGGTGCCGTTTGCTCGGAACCGGCCGATCGTGCCGTGGTACGAAGAGTTCCGGCAGCGTTCCTTCGACCCGAAGCTTCAGCAACTCGTCCTGGGCGAGCTGACTCCACCAGAGCTGGTCGAGCAGCTGGCTGCCGACGCTGAGCAGCTTGCTGCCCAGTAAGGAGATGTCGATCATGAGGATCGGCCTGGTCGCCGGGCAATCGGGACACGTTCGACCGTTTGCCCGGCTGATCCAGCAGAGCCACCGGGCGAGGGTGACTGCGGCCACCGGTGATGACCAGGTCGTCGACGCTCTGGCGGAGATGACCGGGTGCCGACGTGTCAGCTCCGCCGAGCAGCTGGCCGGTGAGGTCGATGCGGTCATGGTCGTCGACGACCGCGATGACGGCGCCTGTCACGCCGGGCATGCCGAGCCGGCGCTACGAGCCGGACTGCCCACGTTCATCGACAAGCCGCTCATGCCCGAGCTCGAATCCGCTCAGGCCCTGGTGAAACTCGCCCGAGAACACCAGGCACCACTGATGAGCACGTCATCTGCCCGGTACGCGCCAGCTCTGGACGCCTTCCGGGACAGCGACGTCACGCCGTGGCAGTCGCTGTTCGTCGGCGGGCCGGGCGAGTGGTGGTTCTACGGCGTTCACCTGGCCGAGATCGCCGTGGCGTTGCTCGGGCCAGGCTTCGAGGTCCGCAGTGCCGTGGCCGATTCGGGCAACGTCCTGGCTCGACTGCAGCACCGCGACCACGCCTCAGTCGTCCTCGAGCTCGTACCCGGAGGGGCCGAGGGCTTCGCGGTCGCAGCCCGCAGTGAGCGTGCGCTACTGACCGCGAGCCTGGTCCCCCCATTCGACACGTGGTACGCCCGGCTGATCGACGACTTCCTCACCATGGTCGACACCGGTACGGAGCCGATCGACCCGGCCGAGACGCTGGACGTGATGCGCGTCCTCGATGCCGTGGAACGTGCCACGCACGACGGCCGCGGCCCCGGGAGCGACGATGACCACGCCTGAGGTGAACACGCACCGGCCGCCGCCGGGCGATACAGCTGCGAGGGAGCCAGCACCGCCGCTACGGACCCGGCGCCGCTTCAGCGCCATCCCGTGGGCTCTGGCCCTGCCCGGGCTGGTCTTCGTCGCGGTGCTGCTGATCTATCCAGCCCTGGACGTCATCGTCTCCAGCTTCTTCACCCAGACTGGTCGAAGCATCTATCAGCGAGAATTCACCGGCTTCGACAACTTCACCAGGCTGTTGAACGACAGCGACGTCATGGCGACGTTCTGGCGCACCGTCGTCTGGGTCGTCGTGGTCACCTTCGCCTCGTACGCGATCGGGCTGGGGATCGCCCTGTTGCTCCACCGCAGATTCGCCGGCCGGGGGGTCATCCGCAGCCTCGTCCTGGTGCCGTGGGCCGTCCCGTTCATCGCGGCCGCCTTCGCCTGGGAGAACATCTACGACCACCGCTACGGCGTGTTGAACCACGCGCTCAGTTCCGTCGGCGCAGTCGACCAACCGGTGTCCTGGCTCGGATCGCCGTCCACCGCGTTTTGGTCGGTGATCGTCGTCGCCGTCTGGAAGCAGATTCCCTTCTGCGCGATCACGCTGCTGGCGGCGTTGCAGAGCATCGACAACGACCAGTACGAGGCAGCTGCCATCGACGGCGCCGGAGCCATCCGGCGATTCCGGTCCATCACGTTTCCGGCCATCGTGGGCGTGAGCACGATCGTCATCGGCTTCACCACCGTCTGGACCTACAACCAGTTCGACCTCATCTACCTGATGACTGGTGGCGGGCCGGCCAACTCCAGCCAGATCGTCTCGGTGTTCACCTATCTCAGCGCCTTCACGTTCGGCGACCCGACCTACGCGGCCGCCATCGGTACCACGGCCCTGATCGTGCTGGCTCTGCTGCTGATTCCCATCGCCCGCATCGTCACTCGAAGGAGCGCCTGATGGCACTGCGCATGCGGCAGCGACGGCGAATCGCGGCGGCGACGTCCGGCATCTTCGCCACCGTCGCGGCCCTGGTGTTGATCTTTCCCGTGGTGTGGATGGTGCTCACATCGTTCAAGCCCACCGACGAGATCTTCAGCCCGGTACCGCAGCTGATGCCGGACACACCGACCTTCGTCCACTACGTCGACCTGCTCACCGAGACCGACTTTCTGCTGTTCTTGCGCAACAGCATCGTCGTGGCCGTCTGTACAGCCGTGGCAGCGGTGTTCATCGCGATGCTGTTCGCCTATGCGCTGTCCCGGCTCCGGATGATCGGCCGGTCGAAGATCTTCGCCACGCTCTTCGTGAGCCAGATGTTCCCGAGCTTCTTGCTCCTGATTCCGATTTTCCTGATTTTCTATCGCCTGCAGCTCAACAACACCACGACCGGCTTGGTGCTCGCCCACCTGACGTTTGCCATTCCGTTTTCGACGATGCTGCTGAAAAGTTATTTCGACAAGCTGCCTTCAGACATCGAACAGGCCGCGATGGTGGACGGCTGTGGCCCATTAGGGGTGATATTCAGGATCATCCTGCCCATCGCGAAACCAGCGCTGACGGCTGTCGGGTTGTTTTCGTTCATCCTGTCGTGGCAGGAGTTCTTGTTCTCGTTGACGCTCATCCAGGATCCCAACCTACGCACCGTGCCGGTGGCACTGAACCTCATGGTCGGTGAAAACGCCGTCCTCTGGGGCCAATTGATGGCCGGTGCTGTCGTGGTGACGATTCCCGCGGTGGCGTTGTTCTTGATATTCCAGCGTTATCTGGTGGCGGGACTCACCGCCGGAAGCGTCAAGTCGTGAATGGCGCGACGCGAGAACACGAAAGGCGGTGATGGTACTTCACTCATCGGCGACCGATTCGGTCGGCAGACGACTGGCAGGAGAGTCGTATTGCCCAGAGATCTCGCGGGCGATTTCGAGCAGCGACGGCAGGTACCGTTCCACCTCACCGTCGCCCAGCATCATGGAGGCGACCGAGATGGATGCCGCAGCGATCACGGTGCCCGCGCCGTCGGTGATGGGAGCGGCCACGCAGTGAACGAAGTCTTCGTGCTCGCCCTTGGCGGTGGCGTGCCCCTTGGCCCGAATCGCGTCGAGCTCGGCCAGCAGGTCGGCGGCGTTGGTGATGGTGGCATCGGTGTAGGCGGTATACGTCAACGAGTTGGCGATTCGCCGTGACTCCGCTTTCGGCTGGGCGGCCAGGAGGAGTTTTCCGACGGCGGTACAGTACAGCGGGGCGATGTCGCCGATTCGCGAGTAAAGGCCGACCGGCTTGGTGCTGTCGACTTTGTCGATATAGACGACGGAACCGGATTCATACGCAGCCAGATGCACGGTGTGCCCGTGGCGCTGGCTCAACTTGACGAGGTAAGGGTGTGCGACTTGTCTGATGTCACGACTGGCCAGCGCAGTGGTGGACAACGCGAAAAGTCCGCTACCGAGCTGGTAATGATTGGGATCGGGGCGAAAGACGAAACGATGACGCTCCAACGTGCGCAGCAATCGCAAGGCGGTCGTACGGTGAACGTCCAGGGTCTCGGCCAGCTCATTCAGCGTGGTCTTGCCCTCGGCGATGGCAGTGAGGGCGCGCAGGGCGCGATCCAGACTCTGGCTCATCCCCGATGCGATCCTCTCGTTGAGGCGACGTTGACGTCTAGTTGAGCGCAAAGCGCAACACAATGTGCATATTTTACACGACGAGTTGGACGGCTTGATATGACGCGTCTCCTTGCTGCAGTCGATGGCGGCAATTCCAAAACTGAGCTTGTGCTTTTCGACGACACCGGCCAGGTGCTGGCGACAGCCCGTGGTGGCGGCACCAATCCGCAGAAGGTCGGCCTGGACCGGGTCGTCGGGCTCATCGGCGAGTTGCTCGGTCAGGCCCAGGTCGAGGCGGACTTGCTGGGCACCCGCGTGGACGTGCTGGCCGCTTTCCTCGCGGGCTTGGACTTTCCGGCCGAGGTGAGCGCAGCAAACGACGCCTTGACCGAAGCCAGGCTCGCCGACCAGTTCGTGGTCGACAACGACACGTTCGCGTTGCTCCATGGCGCAGCTACCCGTCCCTATGGGGTGGCCGTGGTGTGCGGGGCGGGCATCAACGCCGTGGGCATCGCCAAGTCGGGACAGCGTTCGTCCTTTCTGGCCCTGGGCCGCATCTCCGGCGATTGGGGCGGCAGCTTGTGCCTGGGGCGCGAGGCGTTGTGGTACGCCGCTCGGGCCGAGGACGGGCGCGGCGAATCGAGCGTGCTGCGCGACATCATCTGTGCGCACTTCGGTACGGCTAGCGTCGTCGACGTGATCTCTCGGGTACACGTCGGCGACATCTCCGACGTCCAACTGGCGGAGGTCGTGCCGGAGATGTTCAAGCCCGAACATGCCGACGACCATGTCATCGCCGAACTGCTGGCCCGCCAGGCGACCGAGGTGGCCACCATGGCTGAGGTGATGCTGGACTGGACCGAGCTGCGCACCACCGAGGCGGACGTGGTCCTGGGCGGCGCGCTGCTCACCGCCGGGCATCAGGCGTTGGATGGCTCGATTCACGAGCGCCTGGCCGCGACCGCGCCGCACGCACACGTGCGCAGTATCGACGTTCGTCCCGCAGCCGGCGCTGCCGTCGCGGCGCTGGGCACGATCGACGCAGGTCCAGATGCCGTGCAGCGGATCAAGACCCAACTCGGCCGGGAGTCGTGGTGAGTGCGGATCCAGTGACGCAGGAACATCGAGCCGTGCTGGTGACCGGAGCAGCGCGGGGAATCGGCGCGGCCATCGCGGCAGCGTTCGCCGAACGCGGGGACACGACCTTCATGGTCGACATCGATGGCTCCGGCCTCACCCAGCACGCTGAGCTGCTTCGCGGTTCCGGCGGGGCGGTCCACACGATGACCGCGAGCGTCGCGGACACCGCCGGCGTCGCGTCAGTGACCGCATGGGTCGAAGCGCACGCCGGACGCCTGGACATTTTGGTCAACAATGCCGCGGTGCCGTTCCGAAAGGCGTTCTTCGACACCACCGATCACGAGTGGGACGAAGTCCTCGGCGTCGGGCTCAGGGGTGCCTTCCTCATGAGCCGGGGCTGCTGGCCACTGCTCAATCGGCCCGGCTCGTGCATCGTCAACATCTCGTCCGTGCACCGCAACCGCCTGCTGCCCGGGTTGGCTGCCTACGGCGCGACGAAGGGCGGAATCGACGCGCTGACGAAGGCGATGGCCCTGGACGCCGCACCGTACGGCGTCAGGGTCAACGCCGTGGCCCCTGGCTTCATCGACACCACGCCGGATTGGCCACCGCCGGGACCGACGCGTGACGAGCACTACCGCCAGATCGCTGAGCGTGTTCCGGCCGGCGCCTGCGGTGAGCCGGACGACATCGCCCAGGCGGTGCTCTGGCTCACCGGACCGCAAGCGCGTTACGTCAGCGGCACTGTCCTGGAAGTCGACGGCGCTCTGGCCGCGCAGGCGTACCCACCGCTGAAGCATGTCTAGGCACCGGCGAACGCCGATCATGAGGCGCTCATGGCGTTCCGGCGCCAGAATCACCTCATGATCACGCCCCGCAGCCCGGAACAACCACGTGCCGTCGGTGTCCACTGCCCCTATGCCGCCATCCCCACTCGGGTTCAGGCGTGGGTCGAGGCGAAGCTCGGCGACCGAGTGGTCACCGCGGACGGACAAGTCGGCGGCATGTCGCCGGGGTGCGCTACGCGGTTGCGTACCGCCGATGGCCAGGCGGCCTTCGTCAAAGCTGTCGGAGCGGAGCTGAATCCCGACACCCCAGGATTGTTCCGCCGCGAAGTCGAGGTGCTGACGTGCTTGCCTGCGGTGGACCATCGGCCACGTGTCATTGCGACCTACGACGACGGCGACTGGGTTGCGCTGCTGCTGGAGGACGTCGACGGCCGCTACCCGGATCTCGCCGACCCCGGCGATGCCGACGCCGTCTGGGCCGTCGTCGACCGTCAGTCGCGCGAGTTGACGCCGCCACCTGACGGCTTGGCGATTCGCTCCCTGCCCGACACGGCCCGCCGCTTCCTCGAACGCTGGCGCGACCTCTCCGACGGTCCCGGAGCCGGGCTGCCGCACTGGATCACGGCACATGCCGGCCCACTCGACGATCGGGTCGCTACTCTCCCGGAGCGGCTGGGCACCGGCACGCTGTGTCACTGGGACATTCGTGACGACAACCTGTTGATGCGCCCCGACGGCGCGGTCGTCGTCCTCGACTGGGGCATGACCTGCCGCGGACCGTGGTGGGCCGACTTGTTCGTGCTCGCGCTCGCGTGGGCGGACGCACCCAGCTTCGACGACCGGATCCGCACGATATCGCCGCTCCCGGACGAGGATGACATCACCGACCTGTTGCTGCTGTTCGGGATCTCGCAGGCCTGGCACGCCCAGCAGCCGGCGCCGCCTGGACTGGCCAATCTGCCGGAGTTCACCCGTCGGGAATCCGAGCGGTTGCTCGCCGGGGCCTGCCGCCGGCTTTCCCACTGATCGAGAGTTCGCTTCTCGCGCCTCGTACCAGCCGGTTACCGGTCATCGATACGCCCGACGCAGGGCCTTTTCGTACGCCCTGCGATCGAAGGTGAACGGCCCCACCGAGCCGAGGTCCCAGTCTCGATGGCCGTTGCGGAAGTCACGCCACGTCACGATGTCCTCGGCGACGGTGACGTGCGCGGTCAGCGGCCAGCACCCCGGGGAGCCGCAGACGCACCCCAACAGCACCGTGTCGCCGTCGTCGAACCATGTCTCGACCGGCTCACCCAGGTAATGCTCCGCGGGCAGCTGCGGACCGGTGGCGAGGCCGGCGTACTCGCCGGCCAGGCTGGGTTCACCGTCGGCGTCGGCATACGGCTGCTCGACCCGACGGACGAGATCCTGCAGCCTGACGCCGTTGACGTACAGATTCACCACCGTGGCAGGCCCGGCGCCCAACTCTTCGCTCTCGAGGCGGAACTCGACGACGTCCACGACTCCTATTGTTTCCTGGATCTGCACGGCCGCATGACAGCGCCCCAGGTTCCCGTGCGGACGGGCCGGGAACCCGGGGCGCTGCCGACTCACTCAGAAAGACTCATCCGAGTGCACTGATCGTTACGATCCCGCGTGCGCAGCTCCCGCCCGCCGACGGCTCGAGGCCAGCAGCCCCAGGCCTCCGGCCAACAGGATCAGCCCGGACATCAGAGCCCACCCCCGCCCCCCCGCGCCGGTCTGGGGCAGCGGCGCGTCCGGATCGTCCTTGGCCGGTTCCTCGGCCGGCTCGTCGACGTCCGGTTCCTCCGCCGGCGGCGTGTGGTGCTCGGTCGTGCAGTCGGCGTTGCCGTCTTCGGCCGGGATACAGACGGCGCGGTCGTCGTCGCTGGTGACGACGTTCTGCATCGTCGCGTCCGGCTCGTCGCCGACGGTCACCGAGTAGGTCACCGTCACGACCTGACCGACTTCGAGATCACCGGTCCACGTCAGCGTCGTGCCGTCCCGACCGAGCTCGCCGGAGGAGGCCTTGGCGTCATCGTTCCACGTCGCCACGTCGCTGACGCCGGACAGGTCGTCGGTGACGCGGGCGTCGGCCACCGGTGCCGTGCCGACGTGTTCGATCGTCACGGTGTAGGTGACGACGTCGCCTTCCTGCACCTGCGAGCCGGACTCAGGGTCGGAGGTCTTGGCGTAGACGTAGGCGCCGTTGACGTGTTCGGTCGTGCAGGCCTCGTCCTGACCCTCGGCGGGCACACAGCGCCCGTCGGTGGTCACGACGTTGACGAGGTGCCGGTCGCCGTCCGCGGTGACGGTGACCGAGTACGTCACCGTCACCTCGTCGCCGGGCCCGAGGTCACCGGTCCAGGTCAGGATCGGCTCCTCGTACGAGATCTCGCCCGCCGACGCGGTCGCGTCGTCGTTCCAGTTGGCGTCGTCCAGCACGGCCGTGAGGTCGTCTTCGAACGACGCTGCGGGCACCGGCGCCGCGCCGATGTGGCTGACCGTGACGGTGTAGGTGATCTCGTCGCCCACCTCGACCGCCGAGCCCGTCTCCGGGTCCGACGTCTTGACCACCTCGTAATCACCGAGCTGATGCGTCGTCGTGCAGTCCGGGTTCTCGTCCGGTGCGGGGACACACCGCGACCGTTCATCGTCCGGGCTCGCGACGACGTTGGCCAGTTCGAAGTCGCCGGTGTCAGCGACGGTCACCGAGTACGTGAGCGTCACGACCGCACCGACCTCGAGGTCACCGGTCCAGGTCAGGATCGGCTCCTCGAACGACACCTCGCCCGCCGACGCGGTCACGTCGTCGTTCCACGTCGCGTCGTCCAGCACCGCCGTCACGTCGTCGGTGACGATGGCCTCCTGCACCGCGCCCTCGCCGTACTGGGTGATCTGCACGCTGTAGGTGACGACGTCACCCACCTGCACCGTCTCGCCCGGCGCGGGATCGGAGGTCTTCGAGTACTCGTAGTAGCCCACCGGGTGCTCGGTGTCACAACGATCCGCACAGCCTGGCGATTCGACCTGGTTGTGCAGGAACGTGCTGCCCTCGGCTTCGAGGCCTGCGATGTCCTTGACGGTCACCGAATAGGTGATGGTCGCGACCTCACCAACCGGGATCACGCCTTCCCACGAGATGGTCCCGCCCTCCAGGGTCACCTCGCCGATGTCGGCCTCGATGTCGTCGTTGTAGACGGCGTCGTCGAACACGTCGGAGACGTCGTCGGTGAACAGCGCGCCCGCGGGTACGTCACCCTGCTGAGTCACGGTGACGGTGTAGGTGATCACCTCACCCGGCTTCACCGTCGTACCGGACTCAGGATCCGACGACTTCTCCACGACGTAGTCGGTGACGATCAGCACGGCCGACGTACGCATCACCAGCTCGGTGTGCTCGGCCCGCGCCTGGGCGCGGTTGACGTACGAGTCCCGTGGCTGCGCCCCGTCGGTGGTGATCACCACCTGGAAGGAGAACGTGCCGCCGGAGGCCAGTTCACCCCCGATCACGCGGATGGCCGTCGGATTCGCCGGCTTCTCCGTCGTCCAGCCGACCGTGTTGCCCGTGGGATCACCGGCCGCACCGTTGGACTCGTCGGCCGGGTCGTCCACCAGCGTCGCGGGATCGGCGTCGGTGTAGTAGACCGTTCCGCCATCCGGTGTGACGACCTCGTCCAGCGTGTACGTCCCGGAGTACGACGTTCCGCGGCCGTCGCCGTTGTACGGCAGGATGTCGATCGTGTCGGTGTAGGCCTGGGCGATCGGGTCGTGCGATTCGATCGCCACCGTCCACGATCCCTGACCCACACCGTCACCGCCGGCGTTCGGGATGTAGTCCACGTCTGAGGTTTTCAGAATGGTCGTGTAGCCGTTCGTCGTGGTCGTCACCGTCTCGGTGGCCGGGCCCGACGACTCTCCGCCGTAGCTCGACGTTGCAGTGTTCGTCAGCTGTGTCCCCGGCTCCACGCTGGCGTCGGCCACCGCCTGATAGCTGAGTTCGTGCGAGGTGTTGGTCGCGACGTCGTTCAGCGTCCAGGTCAGGACCTGGCGCCCTTGGGCGTCGGTCGTCACCGCCGGTTCGGGGTCGGCCGACCCCGGCTCGTAGGTCATGTTCAGCGGCAGCGTGTCCACGATCTCGTAGTCGTCGACGGTCGGCGGGATGATCCCGCTGCCATTGGCCGAGTACGTCAACGTGAACTGCGCCGGTACGCCCGGTGTGACGGTCGGGCTGGCCGCCGATTTCTGGATGTGCGGAGTCGCGGTGATGATCCGCAGGATGTCCCGCCGCCCGGTGGTGAATGGATAGCGCGCGTCGGGCGTCGGCGTGACCTGGTTGCCGGCGCCCGGGCCCAACCAGTCCCCGCCACGGCGCAGGACCGAACCGAACGTCCATACGTCCTGCCCGACCGGAGCGTCAGCGTTGATCATGGTGTACGAGCGGATCTGGAGCCGCAAGGCGTTCTCGTCGGCGAACTGCGAGAAGGGGAACCGGATGCGCGCGGCCTTCACGGTGGACAGGTCGGCCGGCTCAGCGGTAGTCCAGTTCGCCGCGTCCGCGCCGCAATCGAACTGGTCCGGGTCGTACTGCCCGCTGCCGGGGGTGACCCGCGGGTCATTGCCGACGTAGTACTCCACCGGGATGGACTCGATCACCTCGGCGGTTTCGCCGGCGTTCCACCTGACCACGTCGACCGGCGCCGCCCCGTCCGGGTCGACCAGCGTCACGTGTCTCGTGTCGAACGCGCTACATGCGCCGTAAGGGCTGTTCGCCGGCGAGTCGTCGGCGGCGAAGCCGCTGGTGGTGATCTGGCGCACGACTGTTCCCGCTGAGACGCGGTAGGTGTCATCCCAGCTGTTGCCGCCCGATCGGGTGTACGCGCGGTGCCACGCGGCCGACCAGGAGCCCGGCAGGGTGAACGACTTGTTCGAGTGGTTGTTGCCTGGAAGATCCGCGTACTGCTGGCCCGTCGGCGCCCTGTAGGTGGGCGCGCTCGACTGCAGCTCGATGGATCCCGCCCGGTCGGTGAACACCCGGAACCAGAGCGAACCGCTGGCGACGGCATCCCAGTCCGGAGGCAACGTCTTTCCGGTCGAGTCCTGCGACGGCGCATTGAGCAGGTCGTAGTTGATGCCGCTGAGAGTCAGCTCGAAGACCCCGGGGCTCAGCTCGGTCAGCGTGCACTCCTCGACGAAAGACCCACTGCGAGGGTGGTCGGGCCTGACGTCGTCCCTCGACCACGGGTGCCCGTCGGCTTCGCCGTAGTTGAACGGAGTACAACCGTAGACGTCGTCTCGCACGTGCTGTCCGACGTCGACGTTGGACCCGTCGGCCGCGTTGACATTCAGCCGGTACGTCACCTCGTCCGGGCCGGGATCGGACCCCTTGCCCAGGCGCAGTGTCCACTGGATGTCGACGTCCACCACGGTGAAGTCGTCGTTCCACGCCTGTTGGCGCGTGTTCTGCCCGTAATAGATGTCCATGGCGAACGGGTTCTCGATCAGGATGGGCGGCAGGTCAACGGTCTGGCCGTCCGGTCCGGTGCCGTCCAGGGCGATCTCGTCGCCGGTCAACCCGTCGGCGACGACGGGTGTCTGCACCACGAGCGCGGTGCCCATGGCGACCGTTCCGACATTGCAGGTGAGTTCCCTACCGTCCTCGGAGCGAGAAGACACCGGGTCTACGTTCTCGGTCAAGCAGAGGTCCGGAACCTCGTCGAAGAACGCCTTGTCGACGGTGAACGTCGCCGTCACGTTGTCGACCGGGTCGTTGCTCGGCGGCTCTTCGGCGTCGTTGACGTTGACCCGCCACTCGGCGACCACCGGATTGCCTCGGGCGACCGTGTCCGGCGAACTCACCCACGACCCGGTGATCTCGTACACCGGCGTCGACGCCGGCTGCACCGGAGGCTCCTCGTCATCCGCAGACGTGGGGCGAGCCTGGTCCTGTGCGGGCGCCTGGTCCGGCTCTTCCGGCGCAGCGGGCTGCTCAGTCGGCTGTTCCGGCACGGCCTCCGGTGCGGGCTCCGGTAACGGCTCGGTCTCCACCAAGTCCTCGGCAGCAGGCTCGTCCGTCGCAGGCTCGTCCGGCGCGGATTCCGACGCCGTCACGAGTTCTTCGCTGGAGTCCGGCGCTGTGCTGGCGGCGCCTGCGAGCTGCGGACCCATCATCGTCGTCGCGAGCATCAGGCTCACGACGGCGGCCACAGGACGGCGCCTGTGACCGACGAAAAACCGTCTCAACATCCGGAGCACACCGCCATGCGATGCGCGATATCTTCCCTTGCCGCTGGTGGCCATACCGTCGTCCCCCTTGCTCGCGAGCTCGTGGCTGCGGGCGCCCCCGCCCCGCACGATGTCTGCCCTGCGCCGAGGCGATCTGGTGCTGGTGAAAATCGGCGAGGCCTACGAACAAGGAGTCGTGACACGTCGTGATCAGCACGCCACTGCCGCGTGATGTAGATCACATTCGCGCTGTCGTTCGCCCTGCCCGAACCGGGCCGAAATGGTTCTCAACGGACTACGTACGTGGTTTCCGTACGTGATCATGCGGACTTCCCCGACGCGAAACCGGACATTCCACGGCCACCGTCTCCTGCATGATCACCGGGTGGGACCGTGAACAGTCGACACGTCGCCTTCTGCGCCGAGCACACGAGGGGGACGACACCGCATACGGCTTGCTGTACAGACAGCTCGCCCCGGTAGCGCACCGGACCGCTCGCAGCATCGTCCGCGATGCGCACGCCGCCGACGATCTCGTGCAGGAGACCTTCTACCTCGTGTTGAAGGCGGTACGCTCCGGCCGTGGTCCACGCGACTCGTTCGCCGGTTACGTGCTCACCACCGTCAAACACCTGGCCTACCGGCATTCCAAGACGACGGCGCAGACCGTGGCCGTGGGCGACGAAGCCGCCTGGGAACAGCTCCGGCAGACTACGGATCCGGCAGCCGCTGCTGACGACGTCACTGCCGCGTGGGCCAGCCTGCCACCCCGCTGGCGTGCGGTGCTCTGGCTCATCGAGGTCGAGCGATACACGCCCGCCGAACTGGCAGACGCCTTGTCGATGACACCGAATGCCGTGTCCAGCCTGGCCACGCGAGCTCGACGTGCCTTACGGGACGCGTTCGCTCGCGACGGCGCCGTACTCATGCCCCAACGGCGCGCTCGCCGTCCCGGCCGGCGATGATCACGCTGGCCAACTCGGTGCGGGAACGCACGCCCAGTTTGCGGAAGACCCGGCCCAGATGCGTCTCGACCGTCCGCACGGAGATGTAGAGCTCTTCGGCGATCTCGCGATTGCGTTTGCCCGCTGCGGCCAACGTGGCCACCCGCAACTCGGCCTCGGTGAGTCCGGAAAGCGTCTGCGCCGGGCGCACCCCGCCACTGGCCGGGTCGCCGTCAGCACGGGACGCCAACGCCACGGCACCACACTCGTGCGCGATCACCGCGGCTCGACGCTGAACCTCGCTCGCCTGGGCCAGCCGACCCGCGGCCCGAAGGCGCTCGGCGTGACACAACAGTGTCCGCGTCAGCTCGACCGGCGAGACGTCGCTCGTCCGGGTACGGCTCGCCTGCTCGAACAACGCCAACGACTCGGTGCCGGTCGCGACGAGCGCATGGCAGCGGGCGACGGCGTGTTGCGACCACGCGGTCGGTACGGTGCGAGCTCGCACGTCGAACTCGGCCAAGATGCGCCGGGCACGCTCGAGGTCGCCCGCGCCGACGCAGGCTTCCACGAGATCGGGCTCGACGCCCAGCAGGGCCGGGTCGGCGAATTCCAGAGCGTGCCTACGAGCGACCTCCAGGACGGAGACCGCCTCGTCGTATCGGCCCAGGAACAGCAACAGCGCGCCGGTCTCCGCCTGGACTCGCACGGTCAGCCACGTGTCGGAATGGCGCCGGGCGTTGTCCAGGCACTGTTGCCGGGCCGCCCAGGCGAGGTCGAGCTCGCCAGTCAGCGCGTGAACCCGGATCATCGTCGCCGGTACGGCAATGCGTTGGATCCGACTGCCGCTCCCCACGCGTTCCCACGCCGAGGCAGCCGCGAGAGCTGCGCCCAGCCGCCCTGTGCGGGCCTCGAGCATCACGCGCGCCGACCACCCGGCGGCCTGGATCGTACGGGAATCGCACAGCCGCGCGTCGGCGGTCACGTCGTGCAGCAACCGTCCTGCGTCCGCGAACCGCTCGACGCTGGTCAGCACCAGCGCATGGTGAATGTTGCGCTCTGCTTCGACATAGGCGTCGCCGGGTACGACATCGTCGGAATCGACCAGCTTCGCGGCGTCGTCGAGTTCGCCGTTCAGCGCCGCCAGCCGGGCACGAGTACGGCGAACGCGGGCGGCGGCGGCCTCGTCGAGGTGAGGTCCCCGCTGCTCAGCCGAGCGCAAGAACCTCGAAGCCTCAGCCGGCTCCATCCGTTCGACGAAGCCATGCGCAGCGAAGAGCTCGAGCCCTGCCGCTCGGCCGGGATCCTTCTCGCCGAACTCGCCGATGTAGCGCGCGATCATGCCGGTCGCCACATCGCCGTCGAGCAGATTACGCGCCCGTGCTTCGAGCAGGGCCAGATCGGCACGCTGCTCGATCGAGGTGTCGAGCCGGAATCGTTCCCGCGCCACCTGCACCGTCTCTTCCAGGCGCCCGGTCCGTAAGGCGAACTCTCCAGCCAGCAAGAGACGATCGACTCGAGCTGTGGGCGACGACGTCAATCGCGCCGATTCCCGGGCGAAGGTGAGCGCTCGCTCGCATTCTCCCCTGGCCAAGGCCCGCGCCGACACCTGGTGGAGTTCACCGGCGATCTCGTCGTCGGTGTCGTGGCGGCTCTGCGCCAGATGCCACATCCGCTGCTCGTCGTCATCGTCCGCGTAGGCTGCCGCCAACGCTTCGTGCGCTGCGCGTCGCTCCATGTGCGTGGCCGCGCGCCAGATCACCGAGCGGAGCGCAGTGTGCCGGACGGTGAACGAGGCGCCGGAAGCAGTCAGGAACGTGTCCAGCAGCCATCCCATCAGCGCTTCGTGATCGGACAACGCCCGCACGACCGGCGCGATCCGGCCGTCCTCACAGCCCGTGGCCACCAGCAACGCCAGACGTCGCGGGCCGTCGAGATCGTCGAGCTCGGGCAGATACAGCTCTTGGAGCACCGGAGACCAGGGCAGATGCCGATCCAGGTCGACCTCTCCGACCAACTGCGGGTCCGGCACGCGGGCTACGACGTCGAGCAGGGCACGCGGGTTTCCGCCGACTCTCGACACGATCTTCGCCGCCACGCTCGGCAACGCGTGTCGTCCCGCACCGCGCTGCGCGAGCATCACGGCGTCGTCGAAGGGCAACTCGGCGAGCTCGATGGTCGCCAGGCCGTTGATCTGTGCGGGCACGGACGCCTGCGGTGCGACGAGCAACAGCGCCACACAGCAGGAACGGAGCCGGCGGGCCATGAAACTCAGCACGTCCAGGGACGGCGCATCCAGCCGGTGCGCGTCGTCGACGGCGATCAGCAACGGCTGTCGCACCTGCGCCACCAAGGCTTGCGCTTGGCGAGCCACCTCGTAGGTCTCCGACGTCTCGCTCAGCCCGGCCAAGAACGCCTCGATGGCGTCACGCGCGTCGGTCTGCGTGTCCGGCAGCGCTTGCAGGCTCGTGGACAGGACCAGGTCGAGGCCCGCGTACGCCCATCCGCGTTCGGCCTCTGAGCCCACGACAGCCGACACGACCACGTCGGACTCCGAACGCAGCGACGACACGAAGTCGCCCACCAACGCTGTCTTCCCGACGCCGCTCGCGCCGGTGACGACGATCACACCCCCGACCCCCGAAGCCAGCCGAGCCCCCAGAACACGCAGCCTTCGCTGCTCCACCTCGCGTCCGATCAGGTCAAAGCCCAGGTCGAACTCCACACCCCACCCCTCGATCCAACGTCCCCCTCGTCGAGATCGACGCACCTCCAGCATGGCGCTCAGGGCGGGCGGAGAAAGCGGAACGGGGGTATGTGCCGGAATGTCTCAGCCCGGCGGTTCATGGCGACGGCCGGTGCCGGAAACAGACGACGGGGCCGGAACCCTCGCAGGTTCCGGCCCCGTCGGGGGTTACGAGTCGGATCAGACCGCAGCGTCCTGACGGATCGGCTCGTCATCGCCGATGGCGGTCGAGCGCCGCTTGGAGAACCAGACCGCGCCGACGACGATCAGCGCCGCCACGATCGCGATGGTGTAGCGCAGCGCGTCGTTCTGGTCCGAACCCACGCTCATGGTGACGATGGCCGGCGCGATGAGCACCGAGACCAGGTTCATCACCTTGATCAGCGGGTTGATGGACGGGCCGGCGGTGTCCTTGAACGGGTCACCGACGGTGTCACCGATGACGGTCGCGTCGTGCGCTTCCGAGCCCTTGCCGCCGTGGTAGCCGTCCTCGACGAGCTTCTTCGAGTTGTCCCAGGCGCCACCGGAGTTGGCCAGGAAGATCGCCATCAGCACACCGCAGGCGATGGCACCGGCGAGGTAGCCGGCCAGCGGGCCCACACCGAGCCCGAACCCGACGGCGATCGGGGCCAGCGCTGCAAGCAGACCGGGTGTGGCCAGCTCACGCAGCGAGTCCTTGGTGACCATGTCGACGACACGCCCGTACTCCGGCTTCGACGTCCCCTCCATGATGCCCGGATCGTCACGGAACTGACGGCGCACCTCGAACACGACCGCACCAGCCGCGCGGCCGACGGCGTTGATGGCCAGGCCGGAGAACAAGAACACCACCGAGGCACCGATGATGATACCGACCAGCACGTTGGGCGAGACGATCTCGTAGGTGAATGCCGCGACGGTGCCCTCCGACACGTCGGCGACGCCGGAGACCTCGCTGAGAGCCTTCTGGATCGCGTCCATGTACGAGCCGAACAGCGCCGTGGCCGCCAGCACCGCGGTGGCGATCGCGATGCCCTTGGTGATGGCCTTCGTGGTGTTGCCGACCGCGTCGAGCTCGGTCAGGATCTGCGCACCATCGCCCTCGACGTCGCCGGACATCTCCGCGATGCCCTGGGCGTTGTCGGCGACCGGGCCGAAGGTGTCCATCGCGACGATGACGCCGACCGTGGTCAGCAGGCCGGTACCGGCCAGAGCGATGAGGAACAGCGACAGGATGACCGACCCGCTGCCGAGCAGGAAGGCACCGTAGACCGCAGCGCCCACCACCACCGCGGTGTACACGGCCGATTCCAGCCCCAGCGCGAAGCCGGAGAGGATGACCGTCGCCGGGCCGGTGAGGGAGGTCTTGCCGACGTCGCGGGTCGGCTTCTTCTCGGTGTCGGTGAAGTAGCCCGTGAGCCACAGGATGATGGCGGCGAGCACGATACCGATGATCACGGCCAGCATGGCCAGCACGCGCGGGTCGCCGTCGTGATCGCCGAGCCCGCCGTCGAGTTGGCTGAAGGTGTCCGGCAGGTAAGCGAACGCCGCGATCGTGGACAGCACCGCCGACACCACGGCCGAGATGTAGAACGACCGGTTGATCGTCGTCAGGCCGCTCTCACCGGTGCGGGGCCGGGTGAGGTAGATGCCCATGACGGCGGTCAGCGCACCGATGGCCGGCACGATCAGCGGGAAGACCAGGCCCTCCTGGCCGAACGCGGCCTGGCCCAGGATCAGCGCCGCCACGAGCGTCACGGCGTAGGACTCGAACAGATCGGCGGCCATACCGGCGCAGTCGCCGACGTTGTCGCCGACGTTGTCCGCGATGGTCGCGGCGTTGCGCGGGTCGTCCTCGGGGATGCCTTGCTCGACCTTGCCGACCAGGTCGGCGCCCACGTCGGCGGCCTTGGTGAAGATACCGCCGCCGACACGCATGAACATGGCCAGCAGGGCGGCACCGAAACCGAAGCCCTCGAGGACCGTCGGCGCGTCGTCCTGGTACGTCAGCACGACGATGGCCGCACCCAGCAGGCCGAGACCCACCGTGGCCATGCCGACCACGCCGCCAGTGCGGAAGGCCACCCGCATGGCGGGGTCGCGGCCTTCATCACGGGCGGCGGCGGCGACCCGGAGGTTCGCGCGGGTCGACAGCCACATCCCCAGATATCCGATAGCGGCCGAGAAAGCGGCGCCGACGAGGAAGAACAGCGACCGGCCGATCCGGACGCCGGTGTCGCCGGGCAGGAGGAACAGCAGGCCGAACACCAGCACCACGAAGATGCCGAGAGTGCGGAACTGTCGATTGAGGTAGGCCGCGGCGCCCTCCTGCACGGCACGCGCGATCGTCTTCATGTTCTCGGTGCCCTCGTTGGCAGCGAGAACCTCCCGGCGAAACAGCGCCGCCATGGCTAGGGCTGCCACCGCGATCAACGCGACGACAACCACATAGGAGAGGTTGAGCCCGGTCATTCGTCCTCCTTGACGTGGCCCTCGGGCAGGGCTTTCTAGCGATGCCCGCGCCACGACCACGAGGGCCGCGCGCTGTCAGCGTGTGTGCGATCGGAACCGGGGCCCGGGTACGGGCACAGTGCTCCGGCCGATTGCCGGAGTCTAGAGCGCTTCCGGGTCAAAGTTCACATCGGGTCGCCCGAACGGGCCTTCCGTCCCGGTCTTCCGACCCGATTTCCCGGCGTTGTCGGCACGTCTTCGTCACGTCGCGGCGATCGCCTCGTCCACGGTCGCGTGAATCGGGAAGACCTTGGTCAGACCCGTGATCCGGAAGATCTTCAAGATCCGCTCCTGGGTGCAGACCAGGCGCAGGGAGCCGTCGTGTTGTCCCACTCGTTTGAGTCCGCCCACCAAGACACCGAGCCCGGTGGAGTCGAGGAACTCGACGCCGCGCATGTCGACGACGATGTGGTGGTGGCCGGAGTCGACCAGATCGACGAGCTGGTCACGAAGTTTCGGCGCCGTGTAGACGTCGATCTCACCACCGACGACGACCACACTGCGGCCACCCTCAGTCCTGGTCGACAACGACAGGTCCACGCAGATCCTCCAAGCCTTCCGTGACGCATCCGGCCACGTTCACGATTCTCACTTCGTAGCCGGACCACTGAAGGATTCAACCATGATGCGAGACTCACAGGCGTGTCCAGTCCGAACCATTTGCTCGATGTCCTCACGTCCGGGCCCCACCGGGCCGGTCGTGTGACGCATGTCGAGTCGCTCCCCGCCCGGGAGGCCTCCCCCGGCGAGTGGCCGGAATGGCTCGACCCCGTGGTCCGTGAGCGGCTCGAATCCCGCGGGATCGTCACCCCGTGGACGCACCAGACCAAGGCCGCGTCACTGGCGTGGCACGGGCGGTCGGTGGTGCTGGCCACGGGGACCGCTTCAGGCAAGTCGCTGGCGTACCTGATGCCGGCGCTGACAGCGGCCCGGGGTGGGCGCCGCAACGGCGGATCGACCCTGTACATCTCACCGACCAAGGCGCTTGCTGCCGACCAGCTGCGGGCGTTGGACGAGTTCGACGTCCCGGACGTGGTGGCGACGCCGTACGACGGCGACACGCCGCTGGAGCTGCGCGAGGTCGCCCGCGCGCACGCCACGTACGTGCTGACCAACCCCGACATGCTGCATCACTCCATCCTGCCCCGGCATCACCGCTGGGCAGGCCTGCTGCGCTGGCTGCGGTTCGTGGTCGTCGACGAATGCCACGGCTACCGCGGCGTGTTCGGCTCGCACGTCGCGCACGTGCTGCGGCGGCTGCGGCGGCTGTGCGCGGTGTACGGGGCCGACCCCACGTTCATCCTCGCCTCCGCGACGACCGCCGAACCCGCACGCACGGCGGAGCTGCTGACCGGCGTGCCGGTGGAGGCGGTCACCGAGGACGGTTCACCGCGGGGCGCCCGGACGTTCCTGCTGTGGCAACCACCGATGAGCCGACCCCCCAGACAGGACGACAGCCAAGACGACAGCCGGGACGGTCGTCGCGGCGTGCTCGCCGAGACCGCCGACCTGTTGTCCGACCTGGTGGTCGCCGACGCCCGCACGGTTGCGTTCGTCCGGTCGCGACGGGCGGCGGAGACGGTGGCCGGCATGGCCCGCTCGGCGCTGTCCGACGTCGACGAGAGCCTGCCGACCAAGGTGGCGTCGTACCGCTCGGGTTACCTGGCCCACGAGCGCCGCAGCCTCGAGTCCGCACTGCACGACGGGACGCTGCGTGCTTTAGCGGCGACGACGGCGCTGGAGCTCGGCGTGGACGTCAGCGGCCTCGACGCCGTCTTGATCGCTGGCTGGCCCGGCACCCGGACGT
Organism: Actinomycetes bacterium; assembly: GCA_021793295.1. Taxonomy (GTDB): domain Bacteria; phylum Actinomycetota; class Actinomycetes; order Jiangellales; family Jiangellaceae; genus Haloactinopolyspora. The sequence continues at coordinate 788 of JAJYTA010000041.1, read as the reverse complement.
CGCTGTGGCAGCAGTGCGGGCGGGCCGGACGCTCCGGCCGAGACAGCTTGGCGGTGCTGCTCGCCGACGACGACCCGCTGGATTCGTATCTGATGCATCACCCCGAAGCGGTGTTCGGCCTGCCGGTCGAGGCGACGGTGCTCGACCCGGACAACCCGTACGTGCTCGGCCCGCACCTGTGCGCGGCCGCCTCGGAACGGCCGCTGTCGATGGACGACGCCGCCATCTTCGGCCCCGCGACCAGCGACGCCCTGCACACTCTGGAGCACCGTCGGCTGCTGCGCCGTCGAGCCCCGCGGGCCGACGGCACCCCCACCTGGCACTGGACCAAGCGGGAGCGGGCCACCGACCTGGCGGACCTGCGCGGATCGGGCCGCGTGGTCAATCTGATCGAGCAGGGAACCGGCCGCGTCCTGGGCACGGTGGACGAGGTGCGTGCGCACTTCACGGCGCACGAGGGCGCGGTGTACGTTCACCAAGGCGAGACGTATGTCGTCGAGACGCTCGACCTCGACGAGTCGGTGGCCATGGCGCGGTCGGAGGCACCTGATTACACGACGACGGCGCGCGAGGTCAGCACGATGCGCGTGCTGGACGAGGCGGCCGCGACGACCTGGGGCCCAGCCCGCCTGGCGTTCGGAACGGTCGAGGTGGAGAGCCAGGTGGTGGCGTACCTGAAGCGCGCACTCGGCACGGGTGAGATTCTCGGCGAGTTGCCGCTCGACCTGCCGGTCCGCCGACTGCGGACCCGCTCGGTCTGGTGGACGCTGCCCGACGAAGCCGTGGCC
>JAJYTA010000229.1 GCA_021793295.1 Actinomycetes bacterium | reverse complement strand
GCTGTTGCGCAATGTGCAATCTCTGACTCGAGGCTAGGCTGAGGCGCCGAGCGCCGCCGCGAGCACTGGTGCGTGCGCTCCGATGCAAAGACTGCGACACGCGACAGAGGAGTTCTGATGATCCAGTTCTCGCGGGACGAGATGCTGCGGCTCACGGCGGCATGGGACGGGGACCGGTTCGACGACGGGCGGCCGCGGGTGCCCGATGCAACGCTCGAGCGGCTGAGGAACCTCACGGCCGAGCACGCATGGCATGTGCTCGACGAGAACGGCTACCCGTACCAGTACGTCGGCGGGTGGTTGTCGACTCAGGAGCACACGCTGGTCGGGCGTGCCGTGACGTCGCAGTACCTGCCCATCCGCCCGGACTATGACCACGCTGTCGAGCAGATCGGGCGGGAGCGCGGCTTCACCGAGGGTTCACTGCAGAACACGTGGGTCGTGGACTCGCTGGTCGACGGCGACGTGATGGTGGCCGACATCTTCGGCAAGGTCATCGAGGGGACCGTGGTCGGCGACAACCTCGGCGCGGCGGTGGCCGGGCGCACCAAGGCGGGAGCCGTGATCGACGGTGGCGTGCGAGACCTGGTCGGGTTACGCCGGCTGACCAGCGCGAACTTCTACTACCGCGCGGCCGACCCCACGCCGATCCGCAACGTGACCCTGGCCGGCATGAACATCCCGGTCCGGGTCGGCCTGACGACGGTCCTGCCTGGTGACGTGGTCTTCGGTACCGAGAGCGGCGTGACCTTCATCCCGCCGCACCTGGCCGAGGAAGTCGCCCGCCAGGGCGAAACGATCAGCGACCGCGACCAGTTCGCCAAGCAGCGGATCGCGGAAGGGCGGTACACCGCCGGTGAGATCGACCTGCCGGTCTGGGCGGACCACATCGAGGAGGACTATCGCGAGTGGGCGAAAGCCCGCGCCGCCGACGGCGTTGCGACACGTGAGGAGTAGCGCGCCAGGGTTCGCGACACCATCCACTTAGCCGCCAGCACAGTAGATATTGCGTAGTGTGCAACAAACGAGTTTCGCGGCGTCGCAATCGTTGACACCCAGCTCACGCCGTTGCCATCATCGCGTTCAAGTTCAGGGAGCGTTGCAAGATATGCAATGCCCCCGAGGTGGATTGCTGAGAGCGGATGGGCAGCGACCCGCCTGCGGCCATTGATGGAGGACGGATGCACGTGCGGGCTCGGAGAGTGACGGCGATAGCCGCGGCCCTGTGTGTTGGCGTATCGCTTGCCGCATGTGGCGGCGGCGACGACAGCGCCGAGGGACAGAGCACGATCGAATGGTGGGTGCCGGACTGGGACGAGGAAGCAGCCGCTGAACTCCTCGACGAGTTCGCCGAGACCCACCCGGACATCAAGGTGGAGACTGTCCAGACCACGTGGGAGACCATGGGCAACCAGATCCGCGTGGCTCTCGACTCTGGCGACACCCCGGATCTGATCACGGAACTGACGTCGCGGATTCCGGTCTACGCGTCCAAGGGCCAACTGCTCGACGTGACGGACTGGTACGACGACAACATGCCCCGCGACGACTTCTACGAGGCTGCGGTCTCGACAGCCAGCTTCGACGACAAGGTCTACGGGGTGCCGTTCCGCTGGGACGCCGGCTCCATGGTCTACAACGCGGACCTGTTCGCCGAAGCCGGCATCGAGGAACCGCCGGCGACGTGGGCCGAACTGAAAGACGCGGCCAAGGCGCTGCAGGACATCGGCGTCTACGCGTACGGCTGGCCCTTCGGCGAACCGAACAACGCCCGGGTGCGGTGGCTCAACGAGTACTACACCCAGGGCGGCGAGTTCACCGAGGAAGAGGACGGTTCGGTCTCCATCGACGCGGAGGCGTCCGAAGCTGCGCTCGAAGTCCTCGCCGAGGGCTTCGATGAAGGCTACGTGACGCCGTCCTCGTTGGAGGCCAGCAACACCGACCTGCAGAACCTGCTGATCAACGAGCAGATCGCGTTCTACTTCGAGGGCGCATACGCCGTGAAACCGATCGAGGAAGCAGGAATCAACATCGGGACGGCGGTGTGGCCGGGACCGGACGGGCCGGGCACCGTCAGCGCCGACGGGTTCTCCTTGATTGTTCCCGAGGGAACGGAGCACCCGGACGAGGTCAAGGAACTCACCCAGTTCCTGGCGCAGCCGGAGAGCCAGACGCTGATGACCGAGACCTTCCCGGCACGCATCAGTGCTGCCGACGCCGAACGGTTCCAGGACCCGCTCTTCGAGCCGTTCATCAAGCAGCACGGTGAGTACGCCAAGAGCCGGCCTGCGTACGCCGGCTGGGAGGACCTCGTCCCGACGATCCACTCCGCGCTGCAGAGCATCGCGCTGGGCGACCAGACACCGGCAGAAGCCAACGAATCGATCCTCCAGCACGCGGAACAGATCCTGCGGGTCCACTGACGTGGGCTGCTCGGGAGGGCGCGGGATTCGCGCCCTCCCGAGGCATGACGAAGGGCGAAGCATGACGACAACAGCGGTGCGCAGTGGTGCTGCGGTCCGGCGCAGTACGGCCGCGCGACGACGCAACGTCGTTGGCTGGACGCTGACGCTGCCGAGCATCATCGTGATGGCGGTCCTGACCGTCGCGCCGCTGGTCACCGTCCTGGTCGGGGGCATATCCACCCAGGGCTGGGACCGGCTGCAGCTGCTGGCAGCGAACCCGGCCTTCAAAGACCTTCTGACCAACACCGTCATCTGGGTGGTCGCCGGCACGGTCGGTTCGTTGGCCTTCGGCACCGCCGGCGCGCTGGCCCTGCAGCACCGGCTGGTGAAAGCCAAAGGGGCCTGGCGTGCCATCCTGCTGATCCCGTGGATCACCCCCACCGTCGTCGCGGCGACGGCCTGGAAATGGTTCTACAGCCGTGACTACGGCGTCTTGAACTCGCTGTTGATGTCGGCCGGGATCATCGACGAACCAGTCGGCTGGCTCACCGACACTCGCATCGCGCTGCTGGCGGTGGTGCTGGTGCACGTGTGGGCGACGTTCTCCTTCGTCATGCTCATGATCTCCGCCGCGTTGCAGACGATTCCGCAGGAGCTGTACGAGGCGGCCAAGGTCGACGGCGCGGGACCGGTCCGCACGTTCCGCAGCATCGTGTTGCCGAGCATCGCCGACATCGCCTTCATCGTCACGCTGATCGTGACGGTGTGGACGCTGAACTCGTTCCTGCCGGTGTGGGTGATGACCGGTGGCGGCCCGGCGGGAGCCACCAACATCCTTCCGGTGCAGCTATACCAGTACTTCCTGCAAGGCGACGAAGGCGCGATCCACGTCTTGGCGACCATCCAGCTCCTGATCACCATCGGCATCGCTGCGTTCTACGTGCAGCGCACACGAAGGGATCCGCAGCGATGACGGCGTTGAACACCACGCAGCACAACCGCGTGCGCAGGCCCCGCCTGAGCACCCCGGTCCTGTCGCGATTCGGCGCCGGGTTGTCCTACCTGGTCCTGATCTTCTTGACGGTGTTCGGGCTGTTGCCGGTCGTGGTGATGATCGCCACGTCTTTCAAGCCGGCCGACCAGATCTTCCGGTTGCCGGCCACGCTGCTGCCGTCCTCGCCGACGCTGACCAACTACGTCAACGTCTTCACCTCGTCGGACATGCCGCGCGCGATCGGCAACAGCGTGCTCGCCGCGCTCCTCACGGCGCTGATCACCATCCTGCTGGGCGGGACCGCCGGATATGCGATCGCGCGGATCCGCTTCCGCGGCACCGGTCCGATCTCGATCGGGCTACTGCTGGGGCAACTGCTTCCTGTCACGGTCTTGCTGCTTCCGCTGTTCAAGCTGGTGTCGTCGATGGGCGTGCTCGACACCATCCCTGGCGTGGTGATCACTCACCTGACCATCGTGTTGCCACTGGTCACCTGGATGGCGACGTCGACGGTGCGCAGTGTCCCGGTGGAGCTGGAAGAAGCGGCCATGATCGACGGATGCACGCGCCTGCGTGCGGTTCGCACGGTCGTGCTGCCGGTGGCCGCGCCCGGGATCGTGGCGCTGGGCATCTTCTCGTTCCTCCAGTCGTGGAACGAGTTCGTCTTCGCCTCCGTGGTGTCGCGGTCGATGAGCTCGCGGACCGCGCCGGTCGCGTTGACCGACTTCGCCGGGCAGTTCCAAGTCGACTGGGGTGCCACCATGGCCGCGGCGACGGTCATCTCGCTGCCGATCACGATTGTGTTCCTGCTGGTCCAGCGGTACTTCATCCAGGGCATGTCGGCGGGGGCGGTGAAGGGATGACCTCGGCGGTGGTGACCGGCGCAGCGCACGGGATCGGTGCGGCCTGCGTCCGCACGCTCGTCCAGCGCGGGTTCGACGTCATCGCGTGCGATGTCGAGCCGCTGCCGGATTCGGTGCTCGACGCCGACGCGCCCGACGCGCTCGACGCGCCCGACGCGCTCGACGCGCCCGACGCGCCCGACGCGCCCGATGGCCCCGCCGTCCGCGGCCGGGTCTGGTCGATGACGGTGGACGTGGCCGCCGCCGACGCGCCCCAACGGATCGCCGACGAGGTCGCGGCCCGGTGCGGCGAGCTCGACCTGCTCGTCAACAACGCCGGCATCGGCGCCGAGGGCCATTTCGCCGATCTGCCGCGGGCGCAGTGGCAGCGGGTCATGGACGTTTCGCTCACCGCACCGTTCCTACTCACTCAGGCGCTCTGGCCGTACCTGCGCAAACCGGGCGGTGCCGTGGTGAACGTCAGCTCCATTCATGGTCAGCGGCCGTTGCCGGAGCAGGCTGCCTACGCGGCGGCGAAGGGCGGCCTGGAGAACCTCACGCGTGCGCTGGCGGTCGATGCTGCACCGCACGGGGTGCGCGTCAACGCCGTCGCACCCGGGTTCACCCGCACCCGACGGTGGGACGAGTGGATGGGTGCCAGCGGTGAGCAAGCCGAATGGAACCGGCGCGAGGTCGCGCGACTGATCCCGTGGGGCGCGCCCGGGGAGCCCGACGACGTCGCTGAAACGATTGCATGGCTCGGTACCCCCGACGGCCCCCCGCTGACCGGTGCCGTCGTCCCGGTGGACGGCGGCCTCGGCGCGCTCGCCTTCGCGCGCCTGCAGTACGACGACGTGAACCACACCTGCGTAGAAGGAGAACCGCCGGCATGAGTTCGAAGATCATCGGGGTGGACGCCTTCCACGTCCAAGTGCCCGTCCGACTGATCGAGGACGGCGGCATCGCGCCCTACGCGGGCAGCCAGGACGCGAAGGGGGTCACCACCGCACAGAGCCTGTTGATACGCGTCCGCACCGACGACGGCCTCAGCGGTTGGGGCGAGATGAACACCGGGTTCGACCGCGCCGTGGACGTCTCGCTGGTCAAGAACTGGATCGAACCGGCGCTGATCGGCCAGGACGCCACCCGCATCCGCGAGACCATGGCCCGCGTCGACGCGCCGTACTGGCCGCAGTTCAGCCGTCCCGCGTTGGCCTGCGCGGCTGAGATGGCGTTGTGGGACATCACCGCACGCGGCATGGGTCGCCGGGTGGCCGACCTGCTCGGTGGGCCGGTGCGTGACCGGGTGGAGGTCGGGTTCTGCCTGGGCATCAACGACCCCGACACGACGGCGGCCGTCGCGCGGCGGGCTTACGACGAGGGCTGGCGGGTCTTCAAGACGAAGGTCGGACTCGATCTGGACACCGACCTCGCACGCATCCAGGCCATCG
>JAJYTA010000040.1 GCA_021793295.1 Actinomycetes bacterium | reverse complement strand
CCGGGTTGGCGATGACGGGCTCGGGCTTGGCGACCATGGTGTTCGCCAAGTTCAGGCACATGCGGGCCGGTTCACTCCACTTCTCGGCGCTGGCTTGCGCGGCTTCGTCGAGTACCGGTGGATTGCCGACGCCGGTGATCTCGCCCCAGTTGGTTTGCCCGGGTAGCGACGTGACGTAGCCGAGGATGTCGCCGGCCACGTCTTTGGCTTGGCTGCCGGCGAACATACAGAAGGCGTCGCCGCCGATCGTGGTGTAGCCGACCGGGACGGGGTCGGCCCCGGCCGGTGCCGGGTGCGCCCCGACACCGAACTCGAAATCGGGGTTCTCCTTCTCGAAGAACACCGTGATCCACGGCCCGCCGCTGACCATGGCCGCGTTCTCACGCGCCACCCGGGGCCAGCACTCCGGCGAGGTCAACGAACCGGATCCCGGGAAGATGCTGCCGTCGGACTGTACGGCCAGCAACAGGTCGATGGCCGCCTTGACCTCGTCGGTGGTGTAGTAGAACTCACCGGACGGCTGCAGGATGTCGTCCACCACGGGCGCGCCGGCGATCCGGGCGAAATAGGCGACCCACGACGCCAGCCGTCCCGGCGAACCGATCTCCAGAATCACGCCGTAGGCCTGGCCGTCGCCCTTCTCGGTGACTTTCCGCGCCGCCTCTCGGTAGGTGTCCCACGTCAGGGGTTCGGTCTGCGGATCGAATCCGACGTCGTTCAGCAGGCGCTTGCTGTAGTGCAACGACGCCTGATAGCGGCGGTCGCTGGAGATGCGGACCTGGTACAGCTTGCCGTCGAAGACCTGCACGCCTTCGACCAGCGACGTGCCCGGGACGTTCTGCTTCCAGTTCTCGAAGTCGGGAATGTGGTCGTCCAGCGGCGCGATCCACTCGGCGTCCACGGCCTGGCTCAACGGGATCGCCCAATCGGGCAACTGGATCAAGTCGTGCGCCGAGCCGTTCCGGAACCCCAGCGGCACGACTTCCTCGATACGCGCCCATGGCAACCCGTCGTACTGCGTCGACACGTGCGGATGCTTCTTCTCGTAAGCAGCGAAGAAGGACTTCCAGAACGGCACCTTCGTGTCGTTGCTGTCGACCAGGCGGAACTCGATGTCCTCCGTGGGGAACGAGCCCACCGGGTCAGGCAGATCGAACCGCAGATTCTCCCCGGCGTCGCTGCGCCCGGCGTCCTGGCTGCACCCCACGGTCGCGCCCACACCCAGAACGGCGGTGGAGGCGAGAAGGCTGCGCCTGGTGAGTGTGACCGGCTGACGGGAGGGCATCGAAGACATGGCGACTACCTACCTTCGCTTGCGGCAGCAGATCGAGGTTGCCGAATTAAAACATACTTAATGACTAGTCACAAGACCGTGTCGTGAGCGTCAGTCGCCAGGATCAGCGTCGGCCAGGACCGGGCGGCGTTGCCACGTTTCTGCTGGCCTCGGACGTAGTAGCGGCGGCGTCGGGGCGCGGAGACCCGCTGCGGGACGTGGGCAACCGGCGCCCCGCTACAGGCTGCGTCGGCAGCCGGGGTGACCGCCGGTCGTGAAGATCGTCGTGCACGAAACCGCCGCTATACCCCGCGCAATCTCCCACGACGATCTTCACGACCCCGAAAACAGCTCCTAACCACGCGACCGATCTTCACGACCCAACTACACGACCCCCGAAACAGCCCCCGGTCACACGACGATCTTCACGACCGCCGCGAAATCGGCAGCAATCACCACAACGATCCACACGACCGACACCGCGGAACCGACCTGTCACGATCAGCGGTGTGCGGCGTACCGGCCACTGGGGCTGCGTGGCTACGGCCGGGCGACCGGCCACGACTCGATCAGAAGGTCGTCGTGCTCGCGCCGCTGCCATTGCGCGTTGAGCCGGCTCAGCCGGTTGGGAGCCGCCAAGCCGCGAACGGAAGCGATCCGGCCGTCGTGAAGGTCCAGAACCACGACACTCACGATCCGGTCCGGGAAGGCTGCGATCATCGCTGGTGAGCCGTTGACCGTTCCGGCGTAGATGGACGGGGCGCCGCCGGCGAGTCTCCGCTTCAGCGGGGTCAGCTTGAATCCGGCTCGTGCGACAGCGGCGATGCGTTCGGCTCCCGAGTACCGCAACGGCGCCTCGGCCAGCCCGGCGCCGTCGATGATCGCGGTCGCGTCGTCGGTCAGCAACGACAGCAACCGGGCCGTGCGACCTGAAGCGGCGGCCTCGACGAACGCCTCCACGATCCGGCGGGCGGAAGCTTGATCGACGTCACGAAAACTGCGCTCGGCGCGCAAACGGTCCCGGGCTCGATGGGCATGCTGCTGACTCGCGGATTCGGTGATGCCGAGGATCGCTGCGATCTCGGCATGGCTGTGGGAGAAGGCCTCACGCAGGACATAGACCGCCCGCTCGACCGGGCGGAGGCGCTCCATCAGCGTCAGGACCGCCAGGGTCACCGATTCACGCTGCTCGACGGTGTCGGCGGGGCCGAGCATCGGGTCGCCGTCGAGTAGCGGATCGGGCAGCCACGCGCCGATCGTACGTTCGCGCCGGGCTTGCGCCGACCGGAGCCGGTCGAGCGACAGGTTGGTGACGACGGTGGTCAACCAGGCTGCTGGGGCAGCGATGCGGTCCAGGTCGGCCGCCTGCCAGCGCAGAAACGCATCCTGCACGACGTCCTCGGCGTCGGCGGCCGATCCGAGCAGCCGGTAGGCCAGGGCGCCCAGCCGGTCCCGGTTGACCTCGAAGAGCTCCACCGACTCAGGGTCCATGCGGGCCACGTTAGGCGGTGGCCGCCTCGGCGGAGCGCTGCGAACTCAGCCGGTGCCGGCGCGTCGGGCGTCCATACGTCGGGTGGGCGATTCTCCAGACGAGGCCGTTGAGAACTCCACTCTTGTAGCGCGTCACCGGCCGGCCCCGCCACGACATCGCCCGCTCGCCGCTGACCAGGTGCAGTACCGCGTCCTGGCGGCCGAGGCTGACGCAGTTGCCGCGGTAGACCAACGCCGGGCTCGAGAGTGCGTGGCCGGTCAGCTCACCGACGATGGCGGCCACCGCTCGCCGGGCTGTGTCTCCTGCCGAAGCAGCGCTCATCGGCAGCGGTTGGCCGTCCGCGCCGAACGCAGCGGCGCTGTCGCCGGCTGCGTAGACCTCCGGGTGCGACACCGAACGCATCATCGGATCGACTGTGATGCGCCCGTCGGCGTCGACATCGAGACCGCTGGCGGCGGCGATGGGGTGCACCGCGAACCCGGCGGCCCACACCGTCGCGTCGGAGCCGAGAGTCGTGCCGTCCGCGACGACCACGCCGGTGGCGCCGACCTGCTCGACGACGGCATGTTCATGGATCGTGATGCCGAGCCGGTCGAAAGCCCGCCGCAGGTGACGCCGGGCCTTCGGGTGCAGCCAGCCGCCCACCGAACCGGCAGTGGCGACACTGACCTGAAACCCCGGGCGGGACTCGGCGATTTCGGTAGCGGTCTCGATCGCGGTGAGGTTGCCGCCCACCACCAGCACCGTTCCGGCCGCACCAAGCTCATCCAGACGCCAGCGCAGCCGCAGCGCCGCCGGCCGCGCAGTGACGTGGAAGGCATGCTCGCCCACGCCCGGCACACCATGCTCGGCGACAGTGCTGCCCAGGGCGTACAGCAGAGTGTCGTACTCCAGCCGCTGCCCGCCGGGGTCGATGGTGACGCTGCGGTGCTCGACGTCGACGGCGGTGACGCGCGCCTGCCGCACTCGGATTCCGGTCCCGGCGAAAAGCTCCCCCCACGGGTGGCGGCGCAGTTCCTGACCGGCGGCGAGCTGGTGCAGCCGGGGTCGCTCGACGAAGTCCGGTTCGGCGGTGACGACGGTGATCTCCACATCGTCCGGGTGCAACCGCCGGGCCAGCTGCCCGGCGGCGTAGGCTCCGGCGTACCCGGCTCCGAGGACGATGATCCGGTGGCGCATGGTCGTGCTCCCGTCTGCTCGCGTGACCCTTGAACGAGACAGCGCCGGGATTCCTGACAGGGCGGTGCCGTGACGTGGAACACGACCGCGGCCCGTGCGGACCGCGGCCCCGGGTTCGCGACGGTCAGCCAGGTACGGCGATTCGGTCGCGGACGTAGGCACGGGCGCGATGGATCATCGCCTTGACCGTTCCCAACGGCACGTCGAGTTCAGCGGCGATCTCGTTGTAGGGCAAGGCGGCGAGATCACGCAGCACGAACGGCTGGACCAGCCGCGGATGATCACGCTCGAGATCTTCCAGGGCATCGAGCAGGTCGAGCCGCGACCCGGCGATCACACTGGTGGTTCGCGGGTCGTAGTTCTCCGGCAGCTGCTCCACCGCGCGTTCGTCGGCCCGGCGCCGCAGCGACCGGTAGGTGGTGCGCGCGCAGTTCGACGCGATCACCGACACCCATCCGCTGAACGTGCCGCGCTGGTCGTCGTAGCTGTCGAGATGACGAGAGACCGCGAGCAGCGCATCTTGCACCGCTTCCTCTGCGTCTTGCGGGCACCGCAGCAGCCGGCCGCATCGGGATGTCACCAGCGGCCGGATCTCGGCGAGGAGATCGTTTCGCGCCTGCGTAGAGCCATCCAGCGCGGCTTTCCGCAGCGTCGCGAGTCGTTCTTCGGACACGAGCATGTCGGACCTTTCGATCACACCAGTCGCCGGCCAGCGTAGACGTACAAGGCGTCGACGTAGGTCGATTCGAGCGGATCGAGCACCTCCGTGGAACCCGGTTTCGGCGAGAGCAAGCTCAGGAAGGCCAGCCGGTCGTCGGCTCGCGCGATGCCCACGACGCCCTGCGCTTCGCCCTCGGCGGCCGTGGTCTGCCAGAGCACGACCTCGATCGCGTCTTCTTCTCGCGGCGGGCTGATCGATTCCGCCTCGAGCTGCGGCTCGTCCTGGGGAGAATCCGCGCAGGCGTCGATCCGGTCGGACAGTCTCTGCATCGCTTCACGTGCCGCGCTTTCGTGTGGATAGCGCACGACGATCTCGGCCGCGGTGGTCACCCGGCCTTCGTAGGTCGCCGCGTACGCCTCGACCGGCTGGCCGTCGGTCGGCGACATCTGTGCACACGAGGTGATCTGACGCCGGGGCAGCCAGTCCCAGGTCTCGCCCAGCTGTGTCTCGTGCCAATTGTGCTCGTCGAGGTTCTCCGGTTGCAGCAGCGCCAACTCGGTGAACGGTGGCGCGGATGGGTCCGGGGCAGGGGTCGGCGTGACGAGCCGCTTGGGCGCCGGCGTCGAGGCCGTATCGTGCGAGGTCGGATCGGACGAAGGCATACCGGATGACGTCGGGTCGCCACTCGCCGTGGGCCGCAGCGGGATCGGCCCCACGGTCGAGAACAGCACCACCCCCGTGGCGGCACCGACGACCACGGCCAGGACGACGAACAGTCCCCTTTGCCATCGACGCACGTCCCCACCATGGCACACTGACGACCCGGAGATCGTCCGACATGGTCTGAGGAGCGAGAAGTTGGTCGCCGACGGCGCGATCGGGCGTTATCAGCTCGTGAATCGTGTGGGCACCGGCTCGTTCGCAACGGTGTGGCACGGCTACGACCCGGACCTCGACGTACCGGTGGCCATCAAGGTCCTGGCCGAGAACTGGGCGCACGACCTCGACGTCCGCCACCGGTTCCTCGACGAAGCGCGGCTGCTGCGTCGGGTCCGCGACCAGCACGTCGTCCGGGTCCACGACATCGGCACGTTGCCGGACGACCGCCCGTACTTCGTGATGGATTTCGCCGACCACGGCACCATCGCCGACTTGATCGCCACCGCCAGCCTGGACGTCGCCGAAGCACTCCGGCTGGGTGCCGAGGTCGCCCGCGCCGTTCAAGTCCTGCACGACCACGGTGTGGCCCACCGCGACATCAAACCCGGCAACCTGCTGTTGACCAGCCAGGTCGCCAGTACGCAGCGCAGCGTCGTGGTCGCTGATCTGGGCATGGCCAAGTCGCTGAGCGAAGCGTCCGGGTTCACCGTGACGGCCGGCACGCCGGCGTACATGGCACCCGAGCAGGCCCTGGGCTTGGGGTTCGACCATCGTGCAGACGTCTACGCGGTCGGCGCGGTCACCTACGCGATGCTGAGCGGGCGCCCGCCGTTCTCCGGTGGGTTGACCGAGATCGCCGAGCGCGCCCGGGCTGGGCCGCCGGAGCCGCTGGGTCTTGATCAGTCCGGTGCCCTCGACGCCGAACTCGCGCGAGCCTTGTCGGCCGATCCGGATCAGCGCCCGGCTTCGGCTCGGGAGCTCGCCGAGCGCCTCGACCGGTGGGCGCAGTCGTGGTCCGGCTCGACCCGGCCGGAGACACCGGAACCGACCGTCGTCATCTCCGCCGATCGGCCCGACGAGGCCACCGTGAGCGCGGCGCGGCCGGGGCCGTCCGCGCTCACGATGACACTGATCGCGCTGCTGGTGATGGTCACGGTCGCCATGCTCACCTGGCTGACCTTGTCTGCGCTGCCGATCGCTTCCTGAACCGGCCGTGCCGTCCCACGCTCACTGCTGGCAGTACGGCACACCGTCGATGGACGTCAACGCCGAGGCCGGAATCCAGCCGTCCTCCAGCGTCGCGACCCACTTCTCGTTGGCGCCAGGAGCAGTGGTGACGTGGCAGACCGCCTCCTGACCAGAACCGGCCGGGAACGCCCGACGGGGTTCGTCGCTGGTGGTCGGGCCTTGGTACGACTGCGCATCGTCGGCCAGCGTCACCGACTGCGTCACGTCCGACCCGCAGTACTCCGGCTCCTCGCCCACGATGTTGACGTAGCGCGCCGAGACCCACTTGGCCTCGCCCTCGGCCGCGACGAGGTACCACTCGGAGTCTCCCTCGACCGAGGTGCCCTTGGTCATGCAGTTCAGGGTCATCTGTTCCCCGTCGGGGAAACCGTAGGTGTCCTGGGCATGGACGCTGGGCGCGATGTGCGCGATCAGGCCACCCTCGGCGTCCACCACGCCCGTCGCCCAGCGTGGATCGTCCGCCGAGGCGCGTGGGTCGTCCGCCGAGGCGGACGAGGTGAAGGCGGCGAGCAGCCCGACCCCCGTCACAGCGGCTCCGCCGACGATCCGTGCGAACGTGCGATTCATGGTATTTCCCTCCCTGGGGCCCGCAGGCCCACGAGCGTGTCTCGATTCATCAGGGAGTAGTCCGCGCTTCACGGATCGGTTACACCGCCGGCCCGGATTTCTCCGGCACCCGCCGCCCCGCCCCGGTGGGTCTGCTACGCCGGCATGGCGCTGGTCGCGCTCGAGCCCGGCCGGCCCAGCGTGCGGCTGTCGAGCTCGGCTCGCTTCGACCCGACGCTCAGTTCGGCGCGCACGTCGCCCCACGCGGGCGGCAAGGCGTTGACGGCCCGCAATTGCCCGCTGTCGCGATCCGGTTCTATACCGAGCAACGCGGTCAACAGCGCCAGCGGGGCAGCTGCAGCCCAAGCCTGCGGACTGCACGACGTCGGATACGGAACCGGTGCGGCGAACTCGTCCCGGCTGAACCCACAGAACAGCTCCGGCAACCGGCCACCGAAGGCCGTCGCAGCCTCGATGAGGGCGGTGGCGACGGTCGCTGCGGCGTCGTAGTAGCCGTAGCGGGCGAAGCCGGCGACGATGAGCGCGTTGTCGTGCGGCCACACCGAACCGTTGTGATAACTGATCGGGTTGTACGCCCCCATCCCCGCCGCGCGGGTGCGGATCCCCCAGCCGGAGAACATGTCCGGCGACAGCAGATGGTGGACGACCGCCCCGGCGTACTCCGGGTCGGCGATCCCCGTCCACAAGGCATGGCCCTGGTTCGAGGCCAATGCGTCGACCGGTCGCTTGTCGCCGTCGAGCGCGAGCGCGTAGTAGCCGCGATCAGGTAGCCAGAAGCGCTGGTTGAACTGCTCACGCAGGTGCTGCGCCTTCTCGGTGTACCGGTCGCGGGTGGCGTGGTCGTCGACCAGCTCGGCCAGGTACGCACGCGCCAAGAAGGCCGCGTACGCATATCCCTGGACTTCGGCGAGAGCGATCGGGCCCTGGGCCGGCCGGCCGGCGGCGTCGCTGATGGCGTCGAACGAGTCCTTCCAGCCTTGGTTGATCAGGCCCCGGTCGGTCTTGCGCTGGTACTCGACGAAGCCGTCGCCGTCCATATCGCCGTGGTGCTCGATCCAGGCCACCGCGGCGTCGGCGGCCGGAAGCAACGCCGTGACGTCATCGGTCGCCAGCCCCCAGCGGGCGGCGTGGGCGAGCAACATCACGAACAGCGGGGTCGAGTCGACGCTGCCGAAATACACTGAGCTGCCACCGAGGGCCCGGGACTCGTCGATGCCGAGCCGGACCTCGTGCAGGATCTTGCCCGGTTCCTCCTCGCTGTGCAGGTCGACACCGCGGCCCTGCAGGCGCGCCAAGGTGTGCAGCGTGCCTCGCGCCAACGAGGGATCCCATGGCAGCGTCATCCAGCTGGTCAGCAGGGCATCCCGGCCGAACAGCGCCATGAACCACGGCGCTCCGGCCGCGACGACGTCGAGATGAGGATGCTGCGGGTCCTGGATGCGCAGCGCGCCGAGGTCGTCGAAGCTTCGCTCGATGGTGGCCTGCAGCGCGCTGTCGGCACACTCGATGGTCGCTCTGGCCGCTCGCCAGTCGCGCATCCGCCGGGACGGTTTCGCCGCTTCGACGGGCCGGTCCTGCGGGAACGAGGTCACGGCCTCCTCACCGCCGACCGACGGCAACACCTCCACGGAGGTCCGCCATTCGCCGTGCGCCGGCACGGTGATCCGCCAGCTCAACGCGTCCCGAGTCGCTGTCGCGTCGGGTGAGGTGACCCGGACGCCGCGTTGGTGACCAGCCCGCGTGACGCTGAGGATCAGGTCACGTCCGGTCGCGTGGTGGCGCACACCGTGGTGGCCACCCACGCGACCGTCCTTGACGTCGAACAGGTCGGCGAAGTCGCCGTCGACACTCAAGATCAGGGTCGCGCCGAGGGTCTCCGGCCCGTAATTGCGCACGATGATGTCTTCGCGGACGTCGTCGGCGATCATCCGGCGCCGCTCCACGACGACAGTCGGTTCGCTCCAGTCCGTGCGCGGCGCCGACCGGCACAGGAACGTCGCCGCGAACGGTTCGTCGCTGAGCACCCCCAGGGGCTCGAGCGGCTGGTCGTCGAGCGTCAACTCCCAGTGCGAGATGATCCGGGTGTCTTTCACGAACATCCCGTGCGGCCGGTCGAACATGATGTCGCCGGCTCGGTTGCTGCGGCAGAACGACGAGCCCTCCAGCACGGTGACCTCGTCGACCGCAGCGACGATGGACGGCTCGGCATTGCTCATGCAGTGACCTCTCCCTCACGGACAGTGCTATGGACCTTCGGCCGGCGCTGTGACAACCCCTGATGCGCGCGGCGCCCGCCGGCCACGTCGACTGGCGCCGGAAGCACCGCTGCGACGTCCTGACGCCGGCCCCGGCGCTCGATCAGGCTGCGGTAGATCCGCTCGTATCCCTCCGCCATCACCGGAAGGTCGAAGTTGGCCTCGACGTGGCGACGGCAGGCCGCCGGATCCAGCCGCTCGGCTGCGGCGAGCGCAGCCGGCAGGTCGTCGATCCGGTCGGCGATCACGCCGCTGACGCCGTCGGCGACCACCTCCGGCACGCTGCCGCGACGCGTCGCGACGACCGGGGTGCCGCACGCCATCGCTTCGATCATGACCATCCCGAACGGCTCGTCCCACTGGATCGGGAACAGCAGCGCCCGGGCACCGGCGAACAACTCGCGCTTGCGGGTGGCGTCGGCCTCGCCGACGTACTCCACATCGGGGCCGAGCCGCGGGGCGACCTCGCGCGCGAAGTACTCCTTCTCCTCCGGCTCATTCAGCTTGCCGGCCAGCACGATGCGTCGCCCGGCCGAGCGAGCCAGGTCGATGGCGAGGTGAGCGCCCTTGTCGTCACAGAAGCGTCCCAACCACAGCAGGTAGTCGTCCTTGCGGTCCCGGAACGGGAACGTGGCGACGTCGATGGCGTTGTGCACCGTGCCGGCCCAGTTGAGGTCCGGGTTCAACCCTCGCTGAGCGGCTGAGATCGCCACGACGTCGATGTCGCCGGCGAGGTGGGTGTAATACTCGCCCAGCTCACCGGTCACCGGACCATGCATCGTCACCACGGTCGGCACGCTTCGCCCGGCAGCCAGCAGCGGGCCGGCGAGGCTGTGGTCGTGGACCAGATCGACCTGCATCGTCCGGAGCACGTGGGCGGCGCCGGCGCCGTGGAAGACTTCCGGCAGAGCAGCCCCCAGCCGATGCGAGGGCGGCTGATCGTAGATCGGGAAGAACTCCGCGGCTTTCGTCCGGTGCTGTCCGGCACCGATCAAGATGACGTGATGGCCACGGTCGGCGAGTTGGTTCACCAGGTCGGCGACCACGGCTTCGGTTCCGCCGTAAGCGGTCGGCGGCAACTCGAACCAGGGCGGTGCGATCATGGCGATCCGCAACGGCCGGGCGGATCCGTTGCGCGATGGCGGGGTCGGGACACCGATGGGCTGTAGCCGCGGCCTGCGGCTCCCGGCGCGCAGGCCGGCTGGTCCCGACGGTGTGGTGCTCAAGGTTCGACCAGGGTTGGACATGCTTGCCTCCCAACACGGCATCCAGCTCAGGCCGGATCCGGTCGTCATCCGGACCACGGCGATCATCGATACAGGTGGATCAGAAGGCTCAACGGCGCGGTTGCGATCACCGCCGCACGATCATGGGGCGGCTGTCGCCTCATACCCGCCGGAGCACCACCGTGGCCGACCTCTCGACGAACGTGGCCAGAACAACGACACCTCGAACCTCCTCAACCTAGAGCGAGCTGAGCCCCGAGACGCGCGAGAAAGCTGCGCTGCGAACTTCCCTACTTATTATTTAGCACTCTCTCGCCGAGAGTGCTAATAGATGTTCTCGCGATTCGGCCGAATCACACCGCGGACGAGGTGTCCACGGGCGTGTCCTCCCGCGCCGGCCGGTCCCCGGGGTGGCGCAAGGCGACCAGGAACGCCAAGGCCAACGCGACCGCCATGCCGATCAGCACCGCGCGCATCCCCAGGGCGAAGTCCGCAGCGACGGCGTCTTCGACCGCTCCGCGCATCGACCGTGGGACCGAACCGAGATCGGCGGTTCCGCTGCCGCCGGTGGCGGCCTCGCGCGCCAGCTCGTCCGCCGCGCTCCGGCGGACGCCCAGACCGACGAGAGACGACGCGAACCGGTCGGCGAACACGTGCGAGGCCAGCGTTCCCAGGACCGCGAACCCCAGCGCCGACCCGTAGTTGCGGACGGTCTGGTTGATGCCGGTCACCTCGCCGTACGAAGCGTTGCGCGAACGACTCACCGCGTCGGCGCTGGCCGGGCCCAGCAACAAGCCGATTCCGGCACCTGCGAGCAACAACGGGTGCGTTTGATCGGCCGGATCCAGCGTCGTGACTTGGGTCGCCCACCAGACGTACCCGGCTATCCCGACCAGGCAGCCGAGCAGGATCGTCTGCTTGGCTCCCCGGGCGTCGAAGATGTGCCCGCCGACCTGTGCCGCGATCAGGTAGCCGAGGAAGAACAGCAGGAGCATGTGGCTCGCCCCACCCGCGTCCAGCCCCAGCGAGACGTCGGCGTACACACTGAGGAAGTAGGCGATCGGGACGAAGGCGATCATCGCGAAGAAGAGCACCATCGAATCGACCCGGAACCCCCGGAGCCGGAAGATGTCCAGGCGGACCAACGGGGTGACTCGTCCCCGCTCGACCACGGCGAACAGCACGAGCAACGCCGCACCGGCGACCAAGCACGCCCACGTGGCGACGCTGTCCCAACCCCAATCGTCGGACTGCGAAAATCCCACGACGCTCAGCGCCATCCCGGCCGCGACCAACACCGCGCCGATCCAGTCGATCCCGCCGCTACGGCGCGCTCGGCTGATGGGGGCCAGCGCGATCGCCACCAGCGCTGCGACCGCCACGGGAAGATTGATCCAGAAGATCGTGCGCCACGACCATTCCAGCAGGTAATTGCCGAGAACCGGTCCCAGTGCCGTGAATGCGCCGGTCAGTCCGAAGAACATGGCCATCGAGCGGCCCCGCCGCTGCGCGGGCGTACTGCCGTAGACGATCGAGATCGCAGCGGGTAACAGCACCGCCGCGAACACACCCTGGGCCGTACGTGCCGTGATCAGCCACGTCTCCGCCCACGACGTGTCCGGCGTCGCACCGCACAACGCCGAGCTGATGGCGAAACCGGCAACGCCGACGGTCACCATGGTCCGATGCCCCCACGCGTCGGCGATCCGCCCGCCGAGAGCGAACGTCGCGGCCAGCGCCACCAGGTACGCATTGATCACCCATTCACCCTCGTTCCGGGTCAGGGCGAGGTCGCGCTGCAGATCCGGCGATGCGATGGCGACGATCGTCTGGTCGATGAACGACATGGAGACCGCCAGGATCATCGCCACCAGGATGAGCGGGGACGTCGTGGTCCGGCTGGCGTGGACTGCCATGGTTCACCCCTCCACTGCGGTCGTCACTGACAGCGCCGATTCCCGCCAGGATCCGGGCACGCAGCCCCCACGGCGTCACCCGTCACGGGTGAGGTGCGGTGACCGCGGCCGCCTCAGGCGCGCCCGGTGCGGTGCCATCCGCGCGGGGCGCTCACGCGGGTTGCCAGGTCGTCGAACGGCGGGCGATCTCGAACAGCTCGCGACGTTGTTCGCGGTTGAGCCGACCGCGGCGCCCCAACAGCCAGAACGGCAGGTCGGCACGGGTGAGGACGTCGATGCCGGCGGTACTTCCGTTACGGACGTTGCGGGCTCCCACGATGACGATGATGGCCTCGACGTCGACGGGGCGGCCCAGCGCCGAGGTGAGAACGTCGGCCGTGCGGCTGGCCTCGAAGGTGGACTTGGCCGCGTACTGCGTGGGTTGTCCGTTGACCAGCACCTTGGTACGGCCCGCGGTGACTTTCGCCCCACGGTGATGCTTGGTGTTGACCGTGACGACACCGCCGGGACCGATCAGGAGGTGGTCGATGTCTGCTCCGCGGCTGCCTACCGGGACCGAATGCAGCACTCGCCACCCGAACAGGCGCATAATCCACACCGTACGAGCGACTTTGCACTCTCCCTCGTAACCAGCGTCCCACGATGAACTCGGGGTTTCGATGCCGAACAGGCTCTTCAGCCGACTCCACCACGTCATGCGTTCTTTCGCGGCAGCTTTCACCGCGGCTCCGGGCTTGTTCTTCGCCAGGTCTTTCCCCGGACGGCGAAGCCGCCCGTTCCCCTGCGGGCGAGCTTGAACTGGCGGCGATCCGGGGACGATCTCCGGTGCAAGCCTGTCCGCGGCAGGTGGTGGCGGAGGCGGGGGTGACGGCGACGACGAAGTGGAAGGCGGCAGGTTGATTCCCTGCTCGGCACACCATGCGTCGATCGCCGCGTCGAGGTCCGGCTGCCACGCTGCCGCGTTGTCCTTGCTCACCTCACCGGTGCGCAGATCGACCCAGCCGACTCTGGCGCCATCGCTCGCGTTCACGTAGAGCCGGTCGAAACCGAACTTTCTCCATCGGCTCAGCGTCACGTCAGCCATCTCACTTCTCCCTGCATAGAAGTTGTGGGACACGACCACGGTGGCGGGCACCCCCGACAGAAACGATCACCAGATCAGAGGTGACCGTCCCGGCGAGAATGCGCCCCTGTCAGGGAAAGCCGTGAGATGAGCTCGCCTGTGACAGCGAAATTTCGCGCCTCAACCAGACCCGACGGCCACGTTGTGGAACGCCCGCCGGACGGCCTGGATGCCGACGCCGTCGCGGCTGGGGTGCACGCGGTTCGTCAGGAGGACGAAGTAGCGGCCGAGCGCGGGATCGACGAACAGGCTGGTCCCGGTGAACCCGGTGTGCCCGAACGTCGCCGGGCCGACCAGATCACCCGCGGGTGACCCGGTGCGATCACGGCCTTGCCAGGTGAGCCCGCGCGCTTCGGGACCGGTCTGGTTCTCGATCATGACCGAGAGCGTGACCGGACTCAGGAGCACCCGCTCGGTCAGATTGGCCAGCAGCGCACGGCCGAGTCGAGCGAGATCGTCGACGGTGCCGAACAACCCGGCATGCGCAGCGACTCCACCGAGGACGACCGCATTCTCGTCATGGACTTCCCCCACCACGACCCGGCCACGCCAGGCACAGTTCTCGGTGGCGACACAGCGCACCCGGTCGGCGTCGCTGGGCCGGTACATCGTGTCGGTCATTCCGGCCGGTTCGGTGACGAAGGTGGACACCAGATCGTCCAGCGTCGCTTCGCCTGCCGCTTCGGCCATCATTCCCAGCATGATCATGCCTTGAGAGGAGTACTCCACGGCCTCCCCGGGCTTGCGTCGCAGCGGTAGGTCTCGGAGCGCGTCGAGCATCGACTCGCGCGTCGGGTGATCACGGTAGAGCGGGACCTGGCCGGGCACCCCGGACGTGTGCAACATGAGATCACGCGCCGTCAGGTCCGCCTTGTCGCTGCCGCGGAAGAACGGCACGAGTTCACCGAGGGTGCTGTCGAGGGTCAGCCGCCCCTGTTCGAGTAAGGCCATGGCCGCGAGCCCGGCTATCGGCTTGGTCACCGAGGCCAGGTCGAACAGATCGGACCGGGTGAGCGCAGGCCCGTCCCATGAGCGCGTGCCGATGACACCACCGGACAGTTCGCCGCGCTCCGTGCCGACCGACCATGCTGCCGCGGAGTAGATGCCGTGGTCTCGTCCCCGAGTGAGCAACTGCTCGAGATTCACGCGATGCCCTCGACGGTCTCGGCTGGCAGCATGGCCTGCAACGTCGCCGACAACACTCCGGCTTGCTCGACGATGAGCGGGCCGAGCACCTCGACGGACTCGGCATTCACCGTGAAACTCAGCCCGGTCACGAGCAGCGCACCGGCGACCACACCACGGTGATGCCGGACCGCGGCAGCCAGCGACCGCACCGGCTCGGTGTCGTCGTAGACGTATCCGGTCGGGACCTCGTTCCCGGCGGCCGCGGCGAGCATGGCCCGTCCCGCCGCACACTCGGTGAGCCGAACCGGTACGCCCAGCCGTGGCGACACCCGGTAGGCCTGGTCGGGTTCCACGCTGTCGACGACGACGGCGGCATCACCGGACTGGATGGCGAAGGATGCTGTCAGTCCGGTGCGGGCGTGCAGTTCTTCGAGGGTGCGCCGGACCAGTGGACGCTCCTTCACCGCACCGAGGGTGGCGGCCGCGATGCCTACGAGGGCCGGCCCCACAGAGTAGAGACCGCCACCCAGCGGCTTGGTGTAGCCCATGGCAGTGAGCGAGCGAAGCAGCCGATGCGCGGTCGGCTTGGTCATGCCGAGCTTGGCGGCGAGGTCGCCGAGGCGTTGTGGGGCGCCGCTCACGGCCAACTCGCCGACCAGCGCGAACGCCTTCTCAACGGAACCCCCGGGAAGCGCTACGGGCTCAGCTTGGTCCATGGGGGCAATCTACCATCGTTCCGAAATACGGAATGGGGTTTACATTTGACAGAACGCACCGCCATGCTTGGCCCGAGTTGCTTCCGTCACCGAAGGACCCGCGGGAGCACCGGTCGCACAGCTGTGGGAGAGACATGGGTGCAAGCGCATCGCCGCCGGACCGCCGCATCACGCGGCGTTCGGCCCTTCGCCTGGCCGGTGTGGCGATCCCAGCCGTAGCCCTGTCCGGGCTGATGTCGGGGTGCGGTACCGATCAGGCCAGCACGTCGCGGCGCAGCCTCCGAGTCTCCCAACCCGGCGAACCTCGAACGCTGGACCCGCAGAAGCAGGGCGACATGCCGTCGATGAACGTCCTCATCAACATCTTCGACACGCTCACCGGCCGCGACCCCGACAACCAGCTGGTCCCTCGGCTCGCGTTGGACTGGGCGCCCGTCGACGAGCTGACCTGGCGCTTCCGGCTACGCAAAGGGGTGCGCTTTCACAACGGCGAACCGTTCGACGCCGAGACCGTCAAGTTCAGCATCGAACGATTGCTCGACCCTGAGACAGCCTCCCCCATCGTCGAGTTGCGCTACGTCACGTCGGTCACCGTCATCGACGAGTACACCGTCGACATCAACACCGACCAGCCCGACCCGATCATCCCGGAGAAGCTCTCGCTGTTCGGCGGGGTGATGGTGCCGCCCGCGCACCTGCAGGAGGTCGGTGACGCCGCATTCGCCGAACATCCGGTGGGGTGCGGGCCGTTCCGGTTCGTTCGCTACCAGCGCGCCGTCGAACTCGAACTCGAGGCGAACCCGGACCACTGGAACGGCCCGCCCGCGATCGAGTCGCTGACCTTCAAGCCGATCCCGAACCCGGCGTCGGCTCTGGCCGCGCTGCAAAGTGACGAGGTCGACCTCATCACCGGGCTCGTCCCGGATGCGGCCTTGCAACTGCGCGGCTACCAGGGCATCGAGACCAGCAGCTTCCCCGGCATCCGGACCTCGTACCTGTCCCTGGACACCGAGGACCCGGTGCTGTCCGACCGGCGCGTTCGCCAGGCACTCAACCATGCCGTCGACGTCCCTCGGCTGATCGACGCGGTGCTCGACGGCAAGGCGCGCGAAGTGCCGACGATGATCCCCCGCGAATCGTTCGGCTTCGACGAGACCATCGAGCCGTACTCACGTGATCTGGACCGTGCCCGGGAGCTGCTCGCCGAGGCCGGCTACCCGGACGGATTCAGGACCACGCTGACAGCGTCGAACGCCGATGCGTTCGTCGCCGAAGCGATCTCCGGGTTGCTCGCTCGAGTCGGCGTCGAAGCCCGGGTCGACCTGCTCGACCCTGCCGTCTACTCCGAACGCCTGACCTCGGAGAACCGTCGCGCGCTCGGGCCCATCTACTTGGCGGCGAGCACCGGCTGGACACTCGACGGCGCCAGCCTGGTGCAGTCCAACGTCCGGCGCGACCGGAGACAGAGCCGATGGACCTCCGACGAAGCTGACGCGTTGATCGACCGCGAGGAATTGTCGGTCGACCCCGACGAGCGGCTGCAGGCCTTCGCCGAGTTGCAGCGGCTGCTCAAAGAAGAAGCGCCGTTCGTGTTCCTCTACCAGATCGACAACATCCTGGTGCACACCCCGCGCGTGCACTGGCAGCCGAACGTGACCGGAGCGCTGGTGATGGAACACGCGGAGGTGCACGATGAGTGAGCGCAGTCGTGCGATGGTGCGGTCGGCGGCGTCGAAGGTGCTGTCGGCGCTGGTCGTGATGTTCCTCGCCGCGACCGTGACGTTCTTGTTGGTCCGCATCTCCGGCGATCCGCTGTCGATGCTGCTGCCCCCCGATGCGACCGCGGAACAAGCCGACGAACTCGCCGCGACGCTGGGCCTGGATCAGCCGCTGGTGGTCCAGTACGCCGACTACCTGTCCGGGTTGATCCGGTTCGACCTGGGGGACTCGCTGTTCTACAACCAGCCGGTGTCCCAGGTCATCGCCGACCGCTTGCCGGCGACGGCTCTGCTGGCGGTCTCGGCGCTGTTCATCGCGCTGGTCATCGCCGTGCCGGCGGGTATCGCCGCCGCCATGCGCCGCGGCCGCGCGAGCGACAAGGGCATCATGACGCTGATCCTGCTCGGGCAGTCGACCCCGGCCTTCTGGGTCGGCATCGTGCTGATCCTGATCTTCGCCGTCCGGCTCCAGGTGTTGCCGGCCTCCGGCCACGGGACCTTGAGTCACCTGATCCTGCCCGCCGTCACGCTGGCCGTCTACTCCGTCGCCGTGATCGCCCGGCTGCTTCGCTCGTCACTGCTGGACGTCTTGTCCTCGGACTACATGCGCACGGCCACCGCCAAGGGGTTCGGCCCGACGCATGCGGTGGTCTCGCACGGCCTGCGCAATGCGTCGCTGCCCGTCATCACCGTCGTCGGGCTGGAGACCGGAACCCTGCTGGGCGGCGCGATCCTCACCGAGCAGGTCTTCACCTGGCCTGGTCTCGGGCGACTGACCATCGAGGCGATCTCCAACCGGGACCTGCCTCTGGTCCAAGGCACCGTGCTGCTGTTCGCCGCGATCTTCGTCGTCATCAATTTGATCGTCGACGTGACCTACAGCGCTATCGACCCCCGTGTTCGGCTGGAGAAGTAGATGGCCGGTATCTCGATCGCAGCCTCGCAAGACGCCCAGACTCCCACGCATACCGCCTGGCGAGCGCTTCGGCAGAACCGATGGGGCATGGTAGCCGTCGTCTTCCTGGCCGTGATGGTTCTGACCGCCGCGCTTGCTCCGCTGATCGCTCCGCACGACCCTCAGGCCCAGAATCTGCTCGAACGACTGGCGCCGCCGTCGTGGGCCGGCGACAGCGACCATCTGCTCGGTACCGACCACCTGGGGCGCGACGTGTTCAGCCGGCTCGTCTTCGGCAGCCGGATCTCGCTGCTGGTCGGTGTCTCCGCGGCGATGCTGGCCGGGGTGATCGGCGCCGTCGTCGGGCTGCTCGCCGGCTACTACGGCGGTCGGCTCGACTGGATCCTGATGCGGTTGGCCGACGTACAACTGGCGTTCCCCTCGATCTTGCTGGCGCTGGCGGTCGTCGCCTTCCTCGGCAGCGGGCTGTGGATCGTCATCGTCGTGCTGGGCCTGACCGGGTGGGTGTCCTACGCCCGGGTGGTGCGATCGGAAGTCGTCAGCCTGAAGACCCGCGACTTCGTCACCGAGGCACGCGCGATCGGGGTCGGGAACCTGACGATCATCCGGCGCCACTTGCTGCCGAACGTCGTCGCGCCGCTGGCCACGATCGCCACGCTGAACGTCGCCTCGGCCATCGTGGCGGAGAGCGCACTGAGCTTCCTCGGTCTCGGGGTGCCCACCCACATCCCGACCTGGGGCAGCATGCTCGCCGACGGACAGCTGTATCTGGGCACGTCGTGGTGGATCGCGATCTTCCCGGGCCTGGCGCTGATGCTGACCTCGTTGGCGATCAACATCACCGGCGACGCGATTCGCGACGCCACGGACCCGAAGGTCTATCGCCGATGACCACAGTACTGAGCATCGAGAAGCTCTCCGTCGACTTCGAGCTGGGCACAGAGACGGTGCACGCCGTGCGAGACGTGTCGCTGGACCTGGCCGAAGGCGAGACTCTCGCCATCGTCGGCGAGTCCGGCAGCGGCAAGACGGCCACGGCCCTGTCGATCCTGCAACTCAACCCGGTGCCGCCCGCGGTGTACCGCTCCGGGACGATCCGGTTCGGTGCGCACGACCTGCTCGCCCTGCCGGAGGCCCGGCTGCGCGCGATCCGCGGCAACGACATCGCCATGATCTTTCAGGATCCGATGACCAGCCTGAATCCGCTGAAGAAGGTGGGTCGGCAGATCGGTGAGACGCTGCAGCTCCACCGCGACGTCTCACGGCGCGATACCCGCTCGGCGGTGGTCGAGGCGCTCGCGCAGGCCGGTGTCCCGCGCCCGGACGAGCGAGCCGAGCAGTACCCGCACGAGCTCTCCGGCGGGCTGCGCCAACGGGCCATGATCGCCATGGCGCTGGTGACCAGGCCGAAGGTGCTGATCGCCGACGAGCCGACGACCGCCCTCGACGTCACCGTCCAGGCGCAGATCCTCGAGCTGCTGGTCCAGCTGCAGGACCGGCACGGGATGGCCATCGTGTTGATCACCCACGACCTCGGAGTGGTGGCGGACGTCGCCGACCGGATCGCGGTCATGCGCTCCGGGGAGATCGTCGAGGAGCAGCCCTGTGAGCCGCTGTTCGCCGCGCCACAACACGAGTACACCCGCAGCCTGCTGGCCGCGACACCGCGACTGGCCGGCGCGAGCGAGGGAGCGTGACGATGATCGAGCTGGAACGGCTGCGCAAGGAGTTCCGCGCTCCCGGGGGCCGGACCACCCTCGCCGTCGACGACGTCTCGCTCACCGTGCAGCGGTCCGAGACGGTCGTGATCGTCGGGGAGTCCGGGTCCGGAAAGACGACGCTGACCCGGCTCCTCCTCGGGTTGCTCCGACCCACCTCGGGCACGGTACGCATCAACGGCGTCGACCTCGCCACCAGCAGCGGCGCCGACATGAAGCGGCTACGTCGTGAGATGCAGGTGGTGTTCCAGGATCCGTACTCCAGCATGAACCCGAAGCTGCGCGTCGTCGACATCGTGGCCGAGCCGCTGGTCACGCACGAGCCGAAGGCACGGGGGCGCGCCGGGCGGGCGTGGCGGGAAGCTCGGGTGGACGAGCTGCTGTCGGCCGTCGGGCTGGAGCCGGGCGCGGCCCGTCGGTACCCGCACGAATTCTCCGGCGGCCAGCGCCAGCGCATCTCGATCGCCAGAGCACTCGCGCTGAACCCGAGCATCGTCGTGCTCGACGAGCCGACGAGCGCGCTGGACGTGTCCGTTCAAGCTCAGGTGCTCGATCTGCTGGCCGCGCTGAAGCGTGAGCTCGGGCTGACTTATGTCTTCGTCACCCACAACCTGGCCGTGGCCAGTCAGATCGCCGACCGGGTCGCCGTCATGAAAGACGGCGCCGTGGTCGAGATCGGGCCGGCCGGCACCCTGTTCGAGCAACCTCAGCACGAGTACACCCGGACGCTGCTCGACGCGGTTCCGGTGCCGGATCCGTCCCGGTCGAGGCTGCGGGCGGCGCGGTCACGGGTGGCCCGATGACCTCAACCCAGCCGCGTGAGCACCAGACCGGCTCCACCGAGCAACGCGGACACCCCTTCGTCGACGTCGGCGACCACGACCTGTGGCCGTTCGGCCTCGGCATTCCACGACGTGACCGCGAGCAGGCGCTGCTCGATCCGGGCGTGGAAGTCCGGACGAGCCGAGCGCACCTCGCCATGCAGGATGAACAGGCCGGGGGCGAACAGGTGCTGAATGTTGATCAGCCCGAGGGCGAGGTTGTCGGCGTACCGGTCAAGCAGCGACTCGGCGCGCTGGTCACCGGTCGCGGCTGCGGCGACCAGATCAGCAAGGCCGGCGTCCGGGCTCAGGTTCGCCGCCCGCGCCTGGCGACGCAGCCACGGCGTCGTCGCCACCGCCTTCCAGCAGCCCACGCCGCCGCACGTGCACGCGTCACCGGCCGCGGCCACGATCATGTGGGCTCCGCTCCGCCCACCCGGGGGCGCGATGACCTGCCCGTCATAGAGGATGCCGACGCCCAGGGTCTCACCGGTGGTCACCGACGCGAACGATCGGCGCCCCCGGCCCTGGCCGAACCATCGATCACCCATCGCTTGCAGCCGCGCCCGATGCTCGATGACCGTCGGCGCCCGGCCATGGCGTGCGATCACCTCGGTCAGGGGGAACCCGTTCAGCTGTGGCAGGTCGAGCAACTCGACGATCGCACCAGATCCGGTGTCGACCAACCCTGGGCACGCGATCCCGATGCCGCGCACCCGTTGGAACGCGAAACATCGGGCGACGTCGGCGATGACGTGTTCGAGCTGACGGGTCGACGCCTGCGGATCGAGCGGGCGCTCGACGAGCTGGCGCACCGCCCCTTCACTGCTGACCACGGCAGCACGGATCAGTCCGGGAAGCAGTTCGACCGCACCCAGCAACGCCGCACTCCCTCAGCACCAGAGTCAAGGACAAAGGTATGACTGTATGCCAGCTCACCGAGCTGACCTGGGCCGAATTGCGAGCCGCAGCCGACACCTCGATCGCGCTGCTGCCGGTCGGCTCGCAAGAGCAGCACGGCGGGCATCTGCCGCTGGGGACAGATCGGCTGCTCGCCGACGCCGTCGTCGAGCAAGCATTGTCGAAGCTCGACCCGGCCGGCCCGCACATCGTGCGTCTGCCGACGTTGCCCTACGGGTTCAGCCCGCACCATGCATTCGCTGCGGCCATCACGGTGTCGGCACAGACCTTGATCGACATCCTCGGCGAGATCGTCGACAGCGTGGTGCGATGCGGCTTCCGCCGGATGATGATCGTCAACGGCCACGGCGGCAATGACGAGTCCGTGCGGCTCGCGGTCAAACAGGCAGCACTACGCCACGACATCGCCATCGCTGCGGCGAACTACTGGAGTGTCGGCGATCCAGGCCGGTCCCCCGGCCATGCCGGCGCATTCGAGACATCGTTGATGCTGGCTGTCGACCCGGCGCTGGTCCGGCCACCGTCTTGGGACAACGCCCCGGAGCCCCCGCCGCTGTTCGAGAACCCGCCGTATCCGGGCGTCCTCGCCGAGCGGCACGGCGAGTGGGAGCGGGTCGGCGGAGTGACCGACGACGCTCGTGGGGCCACCGCCGAGGCCGGTGAGCAGCTGCTGGCTGCGCGCGCGGCGGAACTCGCCGCCGCCATCACCGCCTTCGATCGGGCCACAGCCGAAAGCCACGGCACCGCGTCGCCGCGGGCCGATAACGCCGAGAACGCTGAGAAGGGACATTGATGCAGATCAGCGCGGTCGACGTGTGGGTGGTCAACATCCCCCTCACCAATCCGTTCACCAGCTCGTTCGAGACGAAGACCGGCGAGACGCGCACCATCGTGCGGATCCGGCTCGATGGCGGGGTGGAGGGCTGGGGCGAGACCATGTGGGGCCAGCCCGTCGCGACACTGGCGCGACGCCTCGGCGACGAACTCGTCGGCCGCAGCCCCTTCGAGCTCGAGGCGTTCCACGCCAAGCACGAGATGGTCCCGTTCTTCCACGGCTACCTCGGCTACGCCGCCCTCGCGGCCATCGACGTGGCCTGCTGGGACGCGATCGGGAAGGTCACCGATCAACCGCTGGTGAACCTGCTCGGTGGTCGCGTCCGTGATCGAGTCCCCATCACCGCGCTGATCACCCGTGCCGACGCGCCGGGAGCCTCCGCCTGCGATCTGCCGCAAGCGCTGGCCGAACACGCCGCGGCCGTCGTCGAGACCGGCGGTTTCGGTGCGGTGAAGCTCAAAGGCACCCAGGACGTCTTCGGTGACGTCGAGATCCTGCGAGCGATCCGTTCCCGGCTACCGGAGGTGAACCTGCGCGTCGACCCCAACGCGGCGTGGTCGGTACCGGACTCGATCCGCGCCGGGCTTCAACTCGAGGAGCTCGACCTGGAGTACCTCGAGGACCCGTGTGTGGGCATCGACGGTATGGCCGAAGTGCGCCGCCGCGTTCGCATCCCCCTGTGCACCAACATGTGCCTGGTGCGGTTCGAGGAGTTCGCCCCTGCGGTCAAACTCGGCGCCGTCGACGTCGTGCACGGTGACATCTACAAGTGGGGCAGCATCAAGGCGACCAAGCACCTCGCCGCGCACTGCTCCACGTTCGGTCTGGGAATGAATCTGCACAGCGGTGGCGAGCTGGGTATCGCCACCGCCGCGCACTTGGCCGTCGTCGGCAGCACCCCGATCCTCGACCGCTCGATCGACAGCATGTACTACCTGCACGCCGACGACATCATCGAGCCGCTCGACTTCACCCAGGGCTCGTTCGGCCTGCCCAGCGGGCCCGGCCTGGGCGTCGTGGTCAACGAGGAGAAACTTGCTCACTACTCCGCGCTCAACGAGGAGCAGGGAGACCTGACGCACTGATCACGGTGCGCTCGGGTGTAGGTCGTCATCCTCGGTGAACAGATACGTGAATCGACCGTCCGGCGCGGTGTCGCCGTCGACGTAGAAGTCCATGACGTCGCCGTCGTCCGGCACGTTGTCGGCCCACGTGAACTCGACGTGCAGCCGCTCGCCCGCGTGGAGGCCCAGCTTCGCGCGGGGGACGGCGACGTGGAACTCGTTCCCCGCGGTCCGGTACTTCACGTCGCCGAGTCGCCGCCAGGCCCAGCCGCCCCGGCTCGCCTCGAGCGTGGCTCGGGAGTCGTCGACAACGGCGCGATTCACGACGAAGTCGTGTCCCTTCCACCCGTTCTCGCCATCGCCGTCGACATTGAGGTACAGCGACATCCAGTTCCGGTCGGCCCGGACGATCGGCTCGGCGGTGCGGGCGTAGAAGTAGAGATAGCGGTCGTCCCGGGCCACCTTCATTTCCGCGAAGTCGTTGCGACCCGAGCCGTTCGAATAGACCGCCCCGCCGAAACCGGCATGGGCCCGAGGCTGCGTGTCTCGCACGAAATCGCGATACACCGGCTCGACGTCCGCCCACTGCGCAAAATCGCCGTCGATGTCGATCGACCGCGGCTCACTGGGCGGCGCCTGCGCCCCCAGGCCCTTGTACTGCCGGATGTAATCGACCAACTGAAGGTAGTAGTTGTCGTTGTAGCCGCCCTTCATCGGCTCGGCATCGCGGCTGAACTCCGTCGTCGCCTGATCCACGAAGAAGACCGGCCGGTCGTCGGGCCGGTCCTCCTCGCCGTCCCAGCCCGGGAAATCACCGGTGAAACGTTGGGCGACCCATTCGTTCCAGCCGGTCACGGCCACGATACGCGGATCGACGTCGATTGCGTGCTCCCACTGCTCGGTGAAGTTGTAGCCCCACTTGTAGGCGTCGGGCGCCGGGTCCATCGCACCGTCGTGAAAGCTCCGTGACCAGTTCGTGCCGTGGCCGTAGAAGGGCTGATCGCTGAACGGGAAGTTGTTGTGGACGGCCACCGCCACATTGACGATCTCGGGTTCACCGTCGACCTCGAAGACCTGCTGAGGGCGCTCGAAACTGATCCAGGGAAAACCCTTCTCCTTCATCGGTTCGTTCGGCCACTGGTTCAACCGGAAGGTGAAGAAATCGCGGATCTCGTCGGAAACCTCGTCGGGATCTCCGATGATGAGCGGTTTTCCGTCGAACTCGAACCACAGCTCGCGGTACCGGCCAGGTTGATAGAGATCCGCATAGAGCTGCTCGATGGTCGCACCGGAGCTGCTGTTGGTGTAAAAGGCGATCTGCGGGACGTCCCAGCCCTGCCGGCGTACGTCGTCGAACACCTCCAGCAATCGGTCGTAGACGGGCTTGTAGGTGAACGCGTTGGTCACGTCGAAGAACAGGAAGTCGACCTGCGCGGCCGCCAGCATCTGCGCGTGGCGACGCAAGACCCAGGCGTCGTCGCTGAAGTAGTAGTCGAACAGCGGTTCACCCCAATGGTGGAATGACCCGACCGGGCCCCACACCGGGTGGTCGGGATCATGCACCGCTTCGGGATGGTCCTCGAGGATCTCGGTGATGTTGTACGGGCCGGATGTGGAATGCTGCCCCAACCACAGGAAATAGAACAGACCGACGTAGCGGTCCGCTCTCGGTTCCGGGACCTCGCCATAATGCGCCAGGGTGCGGCCGAGATCGTCGGTGGCGGTGAGATAGCCGAAATCGTCGGGGCCCGGCTGTGCAGCGGCAGGGCGATCGACTGGTTTCTCGGCGGCGGGCAGACGTTCGACGGCGGCGGTGGCGGTGGCGGTGGCCGCATCGGGCTGGAACGCCGTGGTGAACAGCGCAGGGAGCATGGCAGCTGCGAGAAGCCCACTCGCGCGCCGCGCGTATCGCTGACGCCGGTCGATGCCAGAGGTCATCTGCCTCACCCTCGCCCTGTGACCGTTTTTAACGATTCAATGTGGCGCTCACGCTAGACGGTTGATCATCACGCCGTCAAGGCCTGCGTCGCGTTGGCGCGTGCGATGATCCGCGGGTGTTCGACGAGGCCGTCACCGCCCGGTCCCGCGCGGAGCTGGGGATCCCGGCCGGCCCCGACGAGACCTTCGACCTGGGCGACGACGACACCATCGCCTCGGTCCGCGAGGCGCACAGCGCGGCGTGCCAAGCCTCGCGACGAGCCGTGGCCGCCATGACCCTGGACGACGTGGTGCGCGGCAACCGTCGCGGCCCGTTGCCGCTGCGCTGGGTCTACATGCACATGCTGCGTGAGCTCGCCCAGCACTGCGGGCACGCGGACATCCTGCGCGAGCAGATCCGGTACGGAGTACCGAGCGCCTGACGGCCGGGCGTCAGCGCGATCCTGGACTCAGCGGGGGCTCGGTGTGCGCAGTTCGGCGAGGACCTCGTGTTCGTAGAAGGCGAAGAAGTCGTCCTGGTTCGGCCCGATCTGGTTGACGAACACGTCGTCGAAGCCCGCGTTCACGTACTCCTGCAACGCGTCGACGTGACGCGCCGGATCAGGCCCGCACGTCACCGCGGAGGCGAGTTGCTCGACTGTCACCAGGCTCGCGGCCTGCATGATGTGCTCGGGGGTACGCAGTACTTGAGCGAGTTCCCCAGGCACGCCTTCGTTCGGCCACAACCGGTGTACGGTCTTCGCCGCCTCCTGCTCGTCGCTTCCGTAGCACACCTTGACCCCGCCCTGTTTCGGTTTACCCGCTCCCCCTGAGTCGTCGAAAATCCGAACGAGGTCGGGGTCGGGCGTGGTGCAGATGTAGCCATCGCCGATCTGTCCAGCCACTTCGGCGGCGCGCGGACCCAGCCCGGAAACGAACACCGGCGGCGGGTGATCGGGCAGCGTGTACAACCGGGCGTGCTCGACGGTGTAGTAGCGGCCGTGATGGGTGATCACCTCACCGGTCCACAGTTGCCGCATGACGTCGACGGCCTCGGCGAGCATCTCCAGCCGCTGCCGAGCCAATGGCCATGGAGCCCCGGTGACCTGCTCGTTCAACGCCTCACCCGAACCGACGCCGAGGACGAACCGGCCGTCGGCCAGGACCGCCGTCGTCGCGGCGGCGTGCGCGATGATCACCGGGTGCGTGCGAACCGTCGGGCAGGTCACCGCCGTCACGATGGGCAGGTCGGTCTCTCGAGCCAACACGGCCAGCACGGACCAGACGAAGGGACTTTCCCCTTGCTGATCCGTCCAGGGGTGAAAGTGGTCGGACAGCCACAAAGCTTCGAATCCGGCTTCCTGGGCTCGCTGGGCCTGCCAGATCAAATCGCGTGGGCCCCATTGCTCGCTGGCCAGGAAATACCCGAATCGCGTCACGGTTCCACCGCCTCAGCCCGGTGTCATTGACAGTTCTCCACCCCCGGTACCCGTGCGGGTCGGTGACACACGCACAGCGTGTGATCAGCACCGATCCGGGTAACCGATCTCCATCGGACGGACGTACCCGCACCTGGGCGGGCCACGGCCATGGAGGACGGCACATGCGACTCAAGCGGTGGGACCCCTCCAGCCCGGCCCTTCGTCGCCGTCGGCGTGGTCGCGGGTTCAGCTACACCGACGTCGACGGCGACCGGGTCACCGATGCCGAAACCCTCGACCGAATTCGCGCCTTGGTGATCCCGCCGGCGTGGCGCGACGTCCGCATCTGCCCATGGCCGCACGGACACCTCCAAGCTGTCGGCGTCGACGATGCCGGCCGCCGGCAGTACCTCTACCACCAGCAATGGCGTGCGCGCCGGGACCGAGAGAAGTTCGTCCGAGTCCGCGAGTTCGCCCAGCGGCTGCCTGCTGCCCGCGAGCAGATCGCGCACGACCTGCAGTCGCGTGGGCTCAACCAGCGCCGCGTCCTCGCAGCGGCGGCCCGGCTGCTCGACGTCGGCTTCTTCCGTGTCGGTAGTGAGCAGTATGCGCAGGACAACGGGTCCTACGGGCTGGCCACTGTCCTCGCCGGGCATGTCGACATCGGCCGCAACGGCGCGCTCACCTTCACCTACCCGGCCAAGTCGGGACAGCAGCGAGCACATTCCGTCGTCGACCAGGACGTGGCCCGCGTGTTGCGGTCCCTCCGCTCCCGACGTGGCCAAGACGAGACGCTGCTGGCCTACTACCAAGCAGGAACCTGGCACAACGTCACCAGCGACGACATCAACGCCTACCTGCGCGAGGTGTTCGGCGGCGACGTCAGCGCCAAAGACTTCCGCACCTGGCACGGCACCGTCCTGACCGCCGTCGCGCTGGCCACGACCGACCAGCCGCGCGCTAGCCGTACCGCCAAGCAGCGCGCGAAGGTCCAGGCCATCAAGGACGTCTCGGACTACCTCGACAACACGCCTGCGGTGTGCCGCTCGTCGTACGTCGACCCGGTGGTCCTGGACGCTTTCGACCGAGGTGAAACTGTGCATCACGCGCTCGGAGACGAGACCCTGGGCGC
This sequence comes from Actinomycetes bacterium, assembly GCA_021793295.1. Lineage (GTDB taxonomy): Bacteria > Actinomycetota > Actinomycetes > Jiangellales > Jiangellaceae > Haloactinopolyspora. The sequence goes on along the minus strand of JAJYTA010000040.1, from coordinate 2,216 downwards.
GGCGGGCGAATTCCGCCCCCACAGCGACGTCGAACAAGCCGTCCTCGACCTGCTGCGGTCCTGACAGCTCACCCGGGCCGGCGACCACGATGACGGCGCGAGGAGACCTGCCCATGCCAGAGCCGCTGCCCCCATGGCCCGCCACACCTCCGGTTCACGGGTCGGTCCGGCTGCGCGAGTTCGCTGACCACGATGTCTCCGTCGCCGTGGACATGGGCCAGGACCCCTACATCCCGCTCATCGGTAGCCTGCCGGCTCATCCGACCGCCCAAGAAGCTCTGGACTGGATCCAACGGCAACGGGGCCGGTGGGCCGAAGGTGCGGGGTTCTCGTTCGCGATCGCCGAAGCCGAGTCGGACCACGCCGTCGGCGCGATCGGGCTGTGGCTGCGAAACCCAGCGACCGGACGAGCCACGGCAGGTTACGCGATTTCTCCTGCTCATCGCGGCCGTGGTTTCGCGAGCGACGCCTTGCAAGCACTGACGACGTTCGCATGGACCATCCCCACATTGCACCGAGTGGAGCTGTACATCGAGCCGTGGAATCACGGTTCCATCCGGGTCGCGGAGGCATGCGGATACCACGAGGAAGGGCTGCTGCGCAGTCACCAGCAGATCGGTGACAGCCGGCGCGACATGCTGCTCTATGCGGCCATCCGGGCGGCCGGCGACGGTTACTGAAGGCCGTCGCGCCTGCGGTCGTGATTGACCCTCGCGCCTCGCGGCCGTGAAGGCTCGCGCCCCGCGGTCGTGGTGACCCCCGCGCCCGCGGTCGTGAAGATCGTCGTGGTTGAAAGTGCCGCTCTGAGCAGCGCGAATCAGCACGACGATCTTCACGACCGCCAAATCCGGCCCGTTTTCACACGACGATCTTCACGACCGCGCCCCACGATGCGGTTCGCGAATACCGAACTCATGATCGAGTAGGACGCGGTCCGACGTCAGGGTGTCCAGCCCGGCCGCGCAGTGCAGGAGTGTGCTCTTGCCTGAACCGGAGGGCCCATGAGGGCCGTGAACGTGCCTCGCTGCATCGCGAGGGTCACCCCGCAGCGCATGCACGGCGGCCGAACCGTCGCCGTACACCTTGGCCACGTTGTCCGGCCAGACCGCATCGGCGTGATCTTGCACCGTCACGGAGGCCAACGTACGAACGCGGCCGGCACGACACGATGGGGCTGACCCCCAGTTCGACCCTGAGGTTGTCCGCAATCAGGGCGCTCGCGACATGCCGCAGCGACCAGCAGCTCCAGTGGCGATCTACTGGCTGGCGCGCACGGGCGGTTTGAGGGTGAAATTGCCGATCGCGATGATCGCGGAGATTCCGACGAGCACATAGATCACGCGAGACCCAGCCGAGTCTTCGCCGAAGATCGCGTCGACCAGATTCCAATCGAACAGCCCGACCAGACCCCAATTGAGTCCGCCGATGATGACCAGAACGGTGGCGATGTAGACAAGCCATTTCATGTCAGTTCTCCTGATGCTGGTGCGTATCTGGTACGGCACACACAAACTCCATGCCGTCTGACCGCCGATTTCGTCGACGCGTAGCCCGTGGCCACAGCCCTCTCGCTCCGGTGCGGGAGCCACGTCGCCGGGGCTTCCGCACCGGCATGGAGCTACTTCTTGAACGCGTCCTTGACGTTCTCGCCGGCCTGCTTCAGGTCAGCCTTGGATTGATCGTTCTGGCCTTCGGCTTTGGTCTGCTCGTCATCGGTGGCGTCGCCCATGGCCTCTTTAGCCTTGCCGGCCAGGCCCTCGGCGGCGTTCTTCGCTTTGTCAGCCATACCCATGAGGATGACCCCCTTCGTATTCGTCGCACCCGTTTCAAATCGGGGGCGACAGTCGACGTCGTCGACGATTCGTCACGCCGACGCGAGACGTACGGCGATTCGGCACGTCGACGAGGCTTGCGCCCACACCTGGTCCTTACCCATGATCCTTCGCAGCACACTGGTCATCCGGGCACCTTTTCCATCGAGAGGCTTGACATCGAGAATGTTCACAACGACTGAGCGCGCCGGCCTGCGCGACGATCTGGTCGAGGCCGCTCGTGCTGATGAGGACATCGTCGGAGCCGCTCTGGTCGGTTCCGCGGCGGCCGGGCTCGAGGACGCGTGGTCCGACATCGACCTGGTTCTGCAGGTGAGCGACGACGCCGTGACGGACGATGTGATCAGCCGTTGGACGCGCAGGCTCTACGACCGGCACGGCGCA
>JAJYTA010000228.1 GCA_021793295.1 Actinomycetes bacterium | reverse complement strand
GCCGACCGACTAGTCCCCGTCGAACCCCTGCGCAAAGGGGCCAAAACCGTGCTGGATCTCAAGAAGCTCAAGGAGAGCAAATTCGCCGCCTCGGAAGCGGCTCAACTACGGCAGTCCATCGCAGATACCATCGGCGACACCTTGGGCGTCGACATCTTCTACGACACCACACACACCAAGAATTACGCCCGTGCCACCCTGGCCAAACTCCTCGGCATCGAGGTGCCCGAGGACACCGATCGCCTCACCGGCAAACCCGAAACCATCACCACCGAAGAGCTCACCGTCCTCATCACCGTGCGTCGTATCGGCGCCTGGGGTGGCGGACTGGCCGGCGACACCGCTATCACCGACAAAGATCGTTTTCAGGCCGCCGTCCACAACCGCATCGACAAGATCGCTGAAGAACTCGGCGACACCGAAGTGCCCACCATCTCCCTGGTGGAGATCAAGGGCCGAAGGTCCTACTCCGGCAAACAACGGACCTCCGATCCCAAGTTCGCCATCAAGGCCGGCTTGTCCCGAACCGGTCGACTGACTCAATGTGTCACCGAGGCCCCTGAACCAACCCTGTCCGAAGACGACCAGGAAGCGCCCACTTCAGACTCCAGCCTGGAAAAGATGCGGTTCAGTTGGTACGACCTGCTGCGTCAACTGGGAGTCCGCACCGCAGACCTTCCAGTCCAGCTGGAAGGAACCACCGTCCATGAAGCACCGGCCTACCTGGCCTTCTGGCTGATCCGCCAGAACCAGCGCAGCCGCTGGGAAGGCATCACCCGTCAAGTACCAGTCGCGGTCCTCATCGATCCCACCGGACGCCACATCCAGGTTTGCGCGCCCAACGTCCGCTGGGCGCCCTTGCACCGCGCCCAGCATGAGATCAGTCGACACCACATGCTCACGGACCAGAAACGCACACCCGAGGAGATCACCCGCTTCTTCGAGCAAGTCCTCCGCAGCGTCGCCCGCCAGTACCCGTCCCTGCTTTTGCTCACCAGCGCCCAGAACCTCCGGTGGGGCTGGCCGCACCTCAACAACCCCGACATGGCCATCGACACCATCAAGTTCGGCCAACATCCCCAGGACATCACCCGCTACCCCGGCCTGCGTCACGTCCGCCTACGCACGACCGAACGCGACGAGGTACCCGACACCTGGGCCGTCAACAGCAAGGAAGAAGGCCACGCTCCGGGCTATTGGCCCGATGAAAACCGCATCTTCTTCAGCACCGGCGAGAAACCTCGGAGCGCCAGCAACGCCGTCAAGAGCGCATCGAAAGTCGTCCCCCGGTGGAGGAAAGGGCAGCTCGTTAACCCGTCGACCAAGTCGATGGTATGGAACGCGCGCGCTCTTGAACTCACCGCCGTGGCGATCCAACCCGGCGACGATCCAGAAGAATGGGCCGCGCTCGTCCACGATCTCCGTTGGGCTACCCCGCACTACGAATACTCCATCTCACTGCCGTGGCCACTCTCCGTAGCCAAACAGATTGCTCAATACATCATGCCTCTCGATCTAATCGAGGATGTCGAAGAGATCGAAGCCGGTAGTTCGTCCCCTTGGGAGATGGGGAATAGGAGCTACGTGGGATAGCGCTGGAGAAACTCGAAGTAGGCATTCCTGGCAATTACTGCAATTCAAAGAGAAGAGCTAGGCGGGATGGCAACTCAAGCGCGAGACCCTAAGTCCGGCCTGCGGCGAGGGCGGCCTCGATTTGGCAGCGAGAAGTGGAACGAGGGCGTTCTATAACGGCCTTCGGTCATCACGGTGCCGCTAGAGGTCAGCTGCCAGCATGCCCGGCCCGACGTCGGCGTCCGCAACATGGCCTCGTGTAGCTGGCTTGATCGAACTCACGGTCGACGCCGTAAACTCCAACTTCACGGGCGAAGGAGCGCAACTAAGCCCGCAGGCGAAAACCGAGCCGACGCCGCGTGGATATGGAAACCACTCTGGATGACCGTCGAGGCCAAGAGTGAGCAGAAGTCCACGGGCATGCTGAGCGGGGAGTACGTGCGCCAGAGCAACACCCAGCTCAAGTCGCTTGCCGCCGACCGTGACGTCGAAGAGCCGCCTGAGACCAAGCTGTCGGCGTGAAACCGCTGGTCAGCCCTGTTCCCATCCTTTGGTACTCCCGCCGGGGGCGCTCGGATTGCTGGTTCACGCTCGGGTTCGGGCACTGACGGCCATGGATTCAGGTCTCATCGCGGCGCGCAGAGGTGTGCTGATCCGTCTGGTAGACATCCGGGATGCCGTCGTGGTCGATGTCGGAAGATTCGAGTTCGTGTAATTGACGGTAGGTGCGATTGCGCAGCCGCAGCACGAGCGTGGCCAGCAGGGCAGCGGTGAGGGAGCCCGTCAGGACACCGACCTTGACGTGTTCGTCGAGCGCGCCGTCGGTGGCGAAGGCGAGATCACCGATGAGCAGTGAGACGGTGAAGCCGATTCCGCCCAGCATGGCCAGGCCGACGACGTCGGTCCACGAAAGCTGCTCGTCGAGATCAGCTCCGGTGAATCGGGCGAGCAAGTACGCCGATCCGCCGATGCCGACCGCCTTGCCGATCACCAGGCCCGAGATGATTCCCAACGCCACCGGGTGGCGTAGTGACTCGATGAGCCCAGTGAATCCGCCGATCGTGACGCCTGCGGCGAAGAAAGCGAACACGGGTACTGCGAAGCCGGCTGACAGTGGCCGTAGGCGGTGCTCGAACTGTTCGGCGAGTCCGGGCAGCTCCTCGGTAGCGGCGGCGGTGCGGGCGCGGTGCAGCACCGGCACGGTGAACCCGAGCAGCACACCGGCAACCGTGGCGTGGACGCCCGACTCGTGCACCAGGAACCAGGTGAGGCCAGCTAGCGCGACCAGTAGCCATGTGGCGCGCACGTTTCGCTGAACGGCCAGTGCGAATGCGGCAAGCGGCAGCATCGCCAGAACGAGGAACATCGGCCGCAGTTCGTCGGTGTAGAACACCGCGATGACAGTGACCGCCAGCAGATCGTCCACGACGGCGAGCGTGAGCAGGAAAGTCCGCAGCGCGGTGGGTAGGTGGGTCGAGATCACCGCGAGCACGGCCAACGCGAAAGCGATGTCAGTGGCGGTCGGGATGGCCCAACCCTCGGGGCCGGGGCTCGCGCCGAGATTCCAGAGAAGGAACACCAGCGCCGGTACGGCCATCCCGCCGACGGCTGCCACGATCGGAAGCGCTGCTCGCTGTGGGTCGCGTAGATCGCCCGCGACGAACTCCCGCTTGAGCTCGAGACCGACGACGAAGAAGAACACCGCCAGCAAGCCGTCGGCGGCCCACGTGCCGAGAGTGAGATCAAGGTGGAGACTCGCCGGCCCCACGCGGAAATCGCGGAGTGCCGCGTACGAGTCCGCGACGGGAGAGTTCGCCCAGATCAGTGCGCTAGCTGCTGCGATGATGAGTAGCAGGCCGCCGGTCGTCTCGGCGCGCAGCACCTCGGCCACTCGCGAAGCTTCTGGCCACGAACCACGTCGGAACAGTCGTGGCTTGGCAGGCGAAGAGTTCGGCACGGGAGTCTCCGGGATCGACGGCTATGAAACGCCGACCAGACTTCCCGGCACACCAGCTTTCACCCTACCAAGCGCCGTGGTGCCGGGATTTCACCGACGGGCGATCTGGTGCCGAACATGCCGAACATGCTTTGAGTTGGTGTTTTCACGCCATCTTGACGCTCGCCGGTGACTCATTGGTATAGTCCAATTCATCTCAAAACGGCCTAGGCCGAAAGTGGTTGATCGCGCCGGCTCGAACGCCTTGCCCAGGAGGTTCCGTGACATCGCACCGCCCCGTTCCTGCACCCGCCGCTGTGCTGTTGTCCCGCCGTTCGGTCATGGTCGCCGGCCTCGCCACGATGGGCGCCGTCTTCGCCCCGCCCGGATTGGCCGCAGCGGCCCGCGCCACCGGTACCGGGCGTGCAGCAGAAGGAACGGCATCGAGCCTGATCGCCACGCCGATCCACAACGTCGCCGTCAACTCCACGGCCTTCGGCCAGTGGCCCGACGGCCGCGAGGTGGCGTACTTCGCGGTCAACGGCGGGCCCGCGACGCTGGCGGCTCTCGACATCCGCGCCAACGAACAGATCGACCAGGCCGTTCTCGATGGCGCGGCGGGAGCGTGGGGGACCGTCGTGGCGCCCGACGGCGTCGTCTATGTCGGGTCGTGGGACAACGGACACCTCTACCGATACGAACCCGGATCGGGGACGGCGGAGGATCTCGGCCGGCCGATCGAGAGTGAGACCTACATCTGGCGCATCGACGTCGACGATCGCGGCCGGATCTACGGCGGCACGTACCCGAGTGGTGCACTGTTCCGCTACGACCCCCGCTCTGGCGAGGTGCGCGACTACGGACGCATCGCGGACGGCGGCGACTATGGCCGCAGTGTCGCGGTGGACGGCGACACGGTGTACGTCGGCCTCGGGTCCGAACGCGCCCGCCTGTTCGCTGTGGACGCGGAATCCGGCGACCGCGAAGAGATCGAGCTGCCGGCCGAGTATCGCGATCACACCTTCATCTACTCGCTCGAAGTGCGCGGTGGGCTGCTTTTCGTCTGGGTGACCACGCCGAACGACCCGTTGCTCGTCCTGGACACGGCTACGCGGCAATTCATCGACGATCTCGGTCCCGCGGCGGGTTCGGTGTCGGTCTCGCCGGTCCACGGGCGTGAACCGCTCTACTACGTCGCCGCGGACGGGACGTGGAGGTGGTACGACCCGCGTACCGGTGACGTCGGTACGACGCCGGTGAGCGACAGCTACACGGCACGATCGTTCGGCTGGGTGCACCGCGCCGGAGCCGGCGCCCGGCCCTCGTCGGCACGCGACTATCCGGGACACACCCTCGCGATGGCCGATTACCTCGGCCGCCTGTGGTATTACAACCCGCGCACGGGCGCGCACGAGACGGTCGATACGCCCATCGAAGGTGCGCCGGCGAACGTGCAGAGCATCGGGGTCGGCCCGGACGGCAAGGTCTACGTCAGCGGGTACCAGTCGGGCGGCCTCGCCGTCGTCGATCCCGCGACGTCGGAGTCCATCCAGTTCCCGGCAGGTACGGTGGGCCAGGTCGAGGGCATGCACACGCACGGCGACAAGCTCTACCTCGGGGTCTACACCGGTAGCGTCCTGCTGGCTTTCGACCCCTCCCTCCCGTTCGATTACGGCACGAACCCATACACCATCGCGGTGCTCGAGGAAGACGGGCAGGACCGGCCGTTCGCCTGGACGTCGGCCGGCGACCTGGTCGCTACCGGGACGGTGCCCGGGTACGGCGATCTGGGCGGAGCGTTGACCCTCATCGACCCCAGCACCGACGACTATCACGTCCACCGCGATGTCGTGCCCGAGCAGAGCATCACAGCCTTGACCTCGCTCGACGGTCAGGTCGTCGGAGGAACGTCCGTCTGGGGCGGACTGGGCGTGCCCCCGACGCAGTCCGATGCCGTGCTGTTCGGCTGGGACACCGGTGGCAGCCCCGGCGGCGGGACGAAGGCGTGGGAGGTCGTGCCGGTCACCGGCGAGCGAGCGATCACCGGGCTGACCGTCACGCCGGACGGTCACGTCTGGGGTGTGACCGTGGGCAAGGTCTTCGAGTACGTTCCCGCAACCGGGGAGGTTGCGCGGGTGATCGAGATCGCGCCGTTCGACTGGACCGATGTCAGCCACGTCTGGGCGTCC
>JAJYTA010000227.1 GCA_021793295.1 Actinomycetes bacterium | reverse complement strand
CGTGCCGGGGTCGGCGGTGTGCAGGCTGAGGTAGTACGTGGTCGCCGGGACGAGCACGGCGTCCAGGGCGGTGTCGGCGGATGCTGCGGGGAAGTCAGCCATCGGTCTCCTTTGGCATGAGGCGGTCACCGAGCGTCACGCCGAGGGCGGTGCCGAGGACGTTGGCGGCGGTGATGGTGGCGACGACGGCGATCGAGTGGGCGTTCCAGCCGTGCAAGATCACGTTCCCGGCGCCCCACAGGGTGGTGAACAGCCCGGTGAGCCACATGCCCGCGTCGAGCAGGCCGGCCCACCAGGCGTGGTGTCGGTTCTCGGCCATCGTCATCAGGGTCCCGAGCACGTCCTGGACGATCATGGCCACACCGGCAGCGACGACGACGATCACTTCGGCACCTCCGTCACGGCGTCGAGGATGCGGTCGCAAGCGGCGAGGATGTTCTGCTCGGCCTCTTCGATCCGGGTGAAGTGGGCGTTCGCCTCCGTCCGGTTGTCGATACGTTCGGCCCGGACGTTCACCAGGGCGCTGATCCACGCGCCGAGGTGCGTGGCCACGAGCGCCCACAGTGAGAGCTGCGTGACGAACGCCACAGAGCCGCCGAGACGGGGATGCAGGTAGGCGTAGGGCATGAAGGCGGCGAACGCCACCATCAGGGCGCCGTTGAACCACACCTGCCCCCGGGGCTTGGCCAGAGGGGCGGTCGCTCGCTGGATGCGGTCGGCGACCGCCCCTCGTGCCACGGGTCAGGCCCCCGGAGCTGGCGCAGGCGGCGTGACCGGCGCGACCGGTGCCGGTTGGGGATCGACCGCGGGCGCCACCGGTGCGGGCGCCGTCGGCGTTGCGGGTGCGGGCGTCGGGTCGGGAGTGGCCACCGGAGCCGGAGCTACCGGAGCGACCACCGGTGCGGGCTCGACCACCGGAGCGGGCGTCGGCACCTCGGGCACGGGCGTCGGGGTCGGCGCCGGAGCAGGCGTGGCGGCCGTCTGGTTGCGGGCGATGTGGGCGTGCACCCACTGGTCGGCCTTCTCGAGCTCGGTCACGGCCAGGGCGAGCTCGCGGGACCAGGGCGCCACGGACAGGGACACGGAGCACAGCTCCTTCGTGGCCTCGGTGATGATGGCCCGGGCCTTGTCGTGCGCCTCGGCCACCAGGTCGGTGAGCGGCGGGTGATGGGTGAAGCGGTGCTCGATGTCGATGACGAGATCGGACAGGGACGGCATGGGTAACTCCTTCGGTGTGATGGGTCGGGTGCGGCGGTGGAACAGGCGGGCGAAGAGGCGCATCAGTGCGAATGCGCCGCGATGACGATCGTGCCGATCGAGCTGGCGATGGCGGCACAGATACCGACCACGGCGCCGGTGATCGCCCATGACCGGCGCTTGTGGGAGACGGTGACTGCGCCCGTGGACTGCGCCGACCGCAGATCGGCGATCTCGACGCCGTGCTGCCCGATCACGCGGTCGTGGTCGGCCAGGCCCTTGCGCATCTCGGTGCGGACCGCCTCGACGTCTGCCTTGGTGGCCGTCTGCGCGAGCGTGGCCTTCACCTCACCGATGGAGGTGCTGATCCTCGATTCCATCCCTGCCAGCAGGTCGACGATCGTGCGCTCGTCCATGTCAGACCGCCCCGGCGAACTGCGGCCGCAGGACCCCCTTCGTCCTGGCGTCGTCCACGATCCCGGCGAGCAGGAGGTCCGGCGATCCGCCATAGCCGCTGATGCCCCACGCCTGCTGCGTCGGTGGCATGTGGAAGAAGTTGAGGAAGACCTGTTGGTCGCCCTCGCTCATCAGGTCGGTGCGGTAGGTGTCCCACCACTCCCTGATCTGGGCGCGCACGGCGCCGTCGTCGGTGCAGCCGGTCGGGATCATCCAAACCTCCGGGGTCGGTGCGGGTGGTGCGGGGGGTGTGACGACGGGTGCGGGCGGCCGCAGCGGCCGGCCTGGCGTCCAGCCGTCGACAACCGCCGACTCGTCGTAGGGGCCGCGGTCGACGAACTGGTGAGCGACGCTGCCGGGGTAGAGCTGCCAGGCACCGGCGCTCCCGGGGTAGCCGGCGATCCACCAGTCCACGAGGTCCGGGTCCACGCCAGCCTGGGCCACGGCAGCTCGCAGCGCGGGCCAGTTCGACTCGGACGTGTAGAGGCACGGCACGAACCCGGCGACGAACCGCGCCTTCGCCCACGCGCCACCCTGCGCGGCCGTGTAGTCGCCGTTCTCGACGTCGCACACGTCGGCGGTGGCCGAACCGGCCGACCCGGGAATGGCGGTGATGCTCACCGGGACGGCGGCCGGGTAGCGCAGGCGCATCCCGGCGAGGCTCGGCCAGTTCCCATCGACATACCCGGCCACGAAGTCGGGCGCCGGGATCGACCCGACCGGGATCGTGTAGGGGTAGATGGCGTCGTACATGCGCTGCATGGCTCAGCCGATCCGTTCCAGCGATAGGGCGTGCGTGGTGTTGTCCGAGATCACGGTGAGGGTCGAACCGGAGTCGTTCGCGTAGGCGACCGTCACGACGTCGCCGACGTTGAGGTGTCCCCGCCACATCGTCGACGCCTTGGTGATGATGTTGTTGCTCGAGTACGCGTGGCCGCGCCGCACGACGGTGCCGTTCACCTCGATGGCCACCTGGAACTCGCCGGCACTCGGCAGCGAGCCGGTCATCTGGGCATTCACGACGTAGTACCCGTCGCAACCGGGGGGGACCTTGAATCCATGGTCGGTCGTGTCGTTCCCGCCGACGGTATCGACGTTCGGCGTGCCCGGGTAGATCGCGCCTGTCCCGTTGGCCGGGACCGTGAAGTTGCCCTGGAGCGGGGCGTCGTAGACCGGCGGCGCAAAGGCCGTCTGGCTGATCGGGAAGACGATGTCGGCGCTCGTGATCGAGCTGGCGGCGGCCGGCACCGACACCAGCGCCAGGGCGAGCGAATTGGCGGGCAGCGATGGAGCAACCGGCGACGCCGCGGCCGTCCCGGTGATGACCTGCAACAGCCACTCGTTGGACGCCCCGGCGTAGGCGGCGTCGAGGACGGTGGCCGCCACGAGGTCGTAGCGGGGGTTGGTCGGGTCGGATGCTGCCACCACCAGGTTCACCGGCGCGTCGTTGAAGCAGTAGTAGAGGCCCTGGTTGGCCGCTTCCGACCCGGCGATCCACGCCTGGCCGGCGGCCACGTTGACCGACATGTTCGGCGTGCTGTTGGCGCTGACGGCCAGGTCGCCGGCCCCGACGACACCGGCGGGCCATGCGTTGTTGGTGTAGGTCCCCGGCAGGCGTGCGCCCTTCAGGGATGCCACCGCCTGGCGCACGAGTGCGGCACTGTGGCTGGCGTTCTGCAGGACGAATGGCGGGTTCTCGGCGGCCATCAGGCTCCTCTCACAGCGGCTCGATCGTCATGCCCCAGGAATCGAAGCTGACGGTGTTGCTCGGGGACGACGCATTGGCCGTCTGCATTTGCAGCTGAAAGCTGTTCGTCGCGTTGGCAACGGCGCCGGAGGCTGCCGAGAACACCGCGCTCCCCGTCGACGTGATCAGGGCGCCCGCGCCCGTCCCACTGACCGACACGTCGGCCAGTGAGTACGTCGCACCGCCGTTCGCCGACACGCCCACGAAGCCTTCGACCCCGGATCCGTTCGTGGCGATCGTCCCGCTGATCGTGACCTTCGCCAGACCGCTCGGACCGAGATTGACGGACAAGGCCGGCGCCGACCCGAGCGCCGTCCAGACGCCGTTCGAGACGACGTTCGAAGCGCTGTAGCCCGATTGGCTGGCAACGCCGCCGACCCTCTGCAGGCCGGATGCGCCAGGGACGGCCGGCAGGACGCCGAGCCCGTACACGGCGGGCGAGGCGTTGAGCAGGCCGGCCATGACCTGGGTGACGCCGGTGTCATCGAGGACGGCGAGGCCCGACGGGCCAAGCTCGACCACCGGTGCGCCGGTCGCGTCGTAGAACTCGACCACCGCTCCCGACGATGTCGAGCCGATGAACATGCGCGGCTGGCCGCTCGCCGGGTCGAGGAACTGCAGCCCGTACTGCGCCGGGTCGCTGCCGGGGATCAAGCCGATGTTGAGCACGGGCCGGCCGAGCTCGTCGGTGATCGTCGACTGCTGCTGCGCGGCGAGCGCCCGCAGCTGCGCCTCGTGGGAGGCGAGGGTCTGTATGAGGAACTGGTCGGCGGGCGGCTCGTAGGACGGCATCAGATCGTCGGCGCCACAGGCGTCATGGTCGGCGGCGTCGTGAGCGACAGCGTCATCGTCGAGACCCCCTGATCGGCCACGTGCACCGTCGCCTGCACGATCCGCAGATAAGTGTCCACCGGATCCGGGAAGAGCGGATCGGCGATGCCGCCGCCGCCCGTTCCCGCACGCACCCTGACGTCATCGCCGACCAGGAACTCGCCGACGGCGACGCTGCCACCGAACGCCGGGACCGGAACCGTAGCCGTGAGCGGCGGGTAGGCCAGGCGCCCGATGTCGCCGGCGAGCGTGGCGGACAACACCGACTGGTCGGCGGGCGTCGAGGACATCGACGAGTGGGAGAGCTGGCGCTCGAGCAGCGGGTACCCTTCGCCGAAGGCCGGCGCCCACAGCGTCTGCTGCTGGACGCCTCCCGATCCCGTCGACATCTCGCTCACGCTCGTGGCCTGGCGAGTGCCGTCCTCGGTCCATGTGTCGCCGAGTGCGTCGGGCGTGGTCTCGATGACGAGGCCGGTCTCACCGGCGATCCGTCCCCGGCGGGGATAGCTGAGTGTCACCGAGCCGAACGGGTCGTCGAGCGTGCCCGTCACGTCCGATGCGTAGTCGAACCCGACACCGTAGCCCATGCCGGCCAGCATCGACAGCACGGATTGCAGGGTCTGGCGCTGGCTACCGGGGAAGCTGGCCCGGATCCAGTAGGCGTTCGGGACCGTCCCGTCGGTGACCACCGTGATGGGCAGCGAGCCCACCGCCTGGAGGGCGTCGTTCACCATCGTCTCGCCGATGGTGAGTGGTGACGCTGCTGTCGTGGCCCAGGTGGTCGCGTAGTCCTTCGCCTGCTGACGGCGCCCGAGGTAGCTGGCCCAGTCGGCCGCGGTGACCGACACCGACATCGTCGAGCGGTCCCGGGTGCGGGCGGTGATCATGCCGCCCCACACCAGCGCGTCGTTGACGCCCACCCACAACGCCGCTCGGGACGGTTGGGTCAGCGCCTTCCAGTCGAGCAGAGCCACCCGCGGGTCGGCCACGTTCAGCTTGCCGCTGAAGCTGCCGGCGCCGTTCAGGACCCACGACCACCGCACGCCGGTGAGCGGCAGCTCGCCGAGGAGCGTCCCGGTCATCACGTCGCGCACGCTGTAGGTGATCCTCGGGGCGTTCACAGGATCGTTGCCGGCGCCGAGGTCACGGCGAGCGTGGCCGAGGTGAGGGAGGTGTCACCGGACGAGAACTCCACATCGTTCACGCCAGGCTGCAGCGTCCACCAGCTCGAACCGGGAGCGATCCATCCCCTGCGGTCGGCAGGGTTCCCGGCACCGACGCCGCCGGCGTAGTACGACACCGTCCGCAGGTCCATGTCGATGACGAGCTGGTCGCCGGCAAGGACGGTGTAGCCCGTCTGCAGCGGGTTCGAGATCGTGAGCGCGGGCGCGCCGGCCACCGACGTGTTGGACACCACCGGGTTGGTGACCGGCCCGGTGATCGTGAGCACAGGCCGAGATTCGACGTTGCCGGTGTTGTCGACAGATCGGA
>JAJYTA010000226.1 GCA_021793295.1 Actinomycetes bacterium | reverse complement strand
CCTCGCGTCGCGTGAACCGCACCGGCGTGGAGTTCGGCGCAGTGAGCTCGCAGGTACGCGGCACAACCGGGAGCCGCAGGGGATTCGGCGGTCGCGCAGTGAGCTCGCAGGTACGCGGCACAACCGGGAGCCGGAAGGGGTTCGGCGGTTGCGTAGTGGGCGTCTAAAGAGTGGTTCGTGGCATGCTTCACCGCCACGAACCACGGAGCCCACGGAGCAACCGCCGAACCCCACCCCGAACCCCACGCCGAGCAATCCAGACATCACAGGCCGAGCGCGGCCGACACCTCGTCGAAGATCGTCACAGCGGTGACCGGCCCGCCCCACAGCCACGTGCCGGGGTCGATGGGGTGCACGCGATCGTTCGCGACGAAGTCCAGACCCTGGTAGACGGGGTTGTCGGCCAGTTCACCGGTGAAGATGTTGTCGTCGTCCTGGGCGACGTAGATCAACGACGACGACGGGTCGGCATTGGTGAGCCCCTCGACGTCGGTGTCGGTGAGACCGTAGTCGTCGGTCTCGCCGGTCCACCCGTTCGTCATGCCGCCGGACTCGAGCAGTTCCGAGGCCATGGTCGGCGCGCCGAAGATGCGCACGGTGGCCGCGCCCTCGTAGGTGTAGCCCTGCGCCAGCACGAACGTGGCCGGCACGTCCGCGTCCTCCAACGACGCAGCGAACTCTTCGGTGCGGGCGTCGAGGTCGGCGAGCACGTCGGCGGCGACGTCTTCGGTGCCGGTCAGCGTGGCGATGTCGGAGAACGTGTCGCGCATCGTCTGCAGCTGGCCGCCGTCTCGGCCGTAGAAGTCCGAGGAGTAGGTCGGGGCGATGTCCTCGAGGTCGGTGAGGTCGCCTCCGGTGCGGTCGTCGTCGGTGAGGATGAGGTCGGGTTCGAGCGCGGCGATCTGTTCGAGGCTGGGCTCCTGGCGAGTACCGACGTCGACGACGTCGTCGCCCAGCTGCGGGCCGGCTGCGACCCAGAGTTCATAGCCTTCGACGTCGGCGACGCCGGCGGGCTCGATCCCGAGCGCCAGCAGGTCTTCGGCCAGCGACCACTCCAGCGCGACCACCGTGGTGGCCGGCTCGTCGAGCGTGAGCGTTCCGTGGTGGTAGTCGATCGAGACCTCGCCCGACGCGTCGCCGTCGGAGGTGTCGTCGGCGGCCTCGTCAGACCCGCAGGCAGCGAGCACCAAGGCGAGTCCGGCCGCAGTCGCGGCAGCAGACGCGACACGTCGCATGTCTGGCTTTCTCCTTCGTGTGGGCCAGCCGGATCGGCGGCCGGGTGGTTTGTGGTGTGGTCAGCCCGCCACGGCCGTGGGCGCCGGTGCGGCGTACGGCAGGCATGTGGGCCGGCCCGTGAGCGGGTGCGCCACGACGTGGACCGCGAGCCCGAACGCGGCTTCGATGGTCTCGCCGGTCAGCACGTCCCCTGGGGCGCCCGCGGCCAGCACGCCACCGTTGGCGAGCACCACGACGTGATCGGCGTAGGCCGCGGCCTGGTTGAGGTCGTGCAGCACGAGGCCGACGGTGATGCCGTGCTCGTCGGCCAGCGACCGGGCCAGGCCGAGGATCTCGACCTGGTAGCGCAGGTCGAGATACGTGGTGGGTTCGTCGAGCAGGAGTACGCCGGTCTGCTGGGCGAGCACCATCGCGATCCAGACCCGCTGCCGCTCGCCGCCGGACAGGCCGTCGACGTTGCGGTCGGCAAAGGCCGTGGTGCCGGTCACCGTCATCGCCCATTCCACGGCGTCGTGGTCGCGGGCCCGCACTCGGCCCAGCGCGCCTCGGTGGGCGTAACGTCCGTGGTCCACGAGCTCGCGTACCGTCACCCCCGCCGGGATGGGTGATCCTTGGGGCAGGAACGCCAACTGCCGGGCCAGTTGTCGACCGCGCAGGTTCGCGGCGTCGACGCCGTCCACCGTCACGACGCCGGCCGTGGGCGTGTGCAGCCGGGCCAGGGTGCGCAGCAACGTGGACTTGCCAGAACCGTTCGGCCCGACCAGAACCGTCACCCCACCGGGGACGAGGTCGACGTCGACGTCTTGCAGGACGGACCGGGAGCCGTAACCGGCCTGCACCGAGGCGGCGACGAGCGTGGACGGCACTGAGAGCTCCTCTGGACGACGACCACTAAGGAATGCCTAATCTAACTTATGGTCGGGCTCGTCCCAAGTGCGGCCCCACATGCTGAACCGTCAGCCCAGCCGCGATCGCAGCGCTTCACCCTTGGCCCGGGCGCCGGCCTCGAGCACCGCCCGGTAAGCGTCGAGCCGCGTGCGCAGCGCGTCGTCCGAGGTGGCGAGGATGCGCGCCGCCAGGAGCCCCGCGTTGCGCGCACCGCCCACCGACACCGTCGCCACCGGGACACCGGCCGGCATCTGCACGATCGACAGCAACGAATCCATCCCGTCGAGGTGCTTCAACGGCACCGGCACGCCGACCACCGGAAGCGAGGTCACCGACGCGAGCATCCCCGGCAAGTGAGCGGCGCCACCGGCACCGGCGACCAACACCCGCAGCCCACGCCGATCGGCCGCCGACCCGTAGTCGATCATCGCCTGCGGCATCCGGTGCGCGGAGACGACGCCGACCTCGTAGGCGACGCCCAGCTCGTCCAGCGCATCGCCCACCGCGGACATGACCGGCCAGTCGGAATCCGAGCCCATGACGATGCCGACCAGCGGTGCGCCGTCGCCGCGAGCGGTCACCAGCTCGCCGACCCCGGCCTCTGATCGCGGTTGGTTCTCGCCGTGAGCCGGCTCGTCATTCATCGATGTCTCCTCGGATGTAGTCCGCCGCGTGCCACGCGCGTTCACGCAAGTCGGCGAGGTCGTCGCCACACACCGTCACATGGCCGACCTTGCGCCCCGGCGTCACCGCCTTGCCGTACCAGTGCACCTTCAGGCCAGGGTCGCGAGCCAGGACGTGCCGGTAGGCCGGGTAGACGTCGGGCAGATCACCACCGAGCACGTTGACCATCACCGTGTACGGCGCGCGAGCCATCGGCGAGCCGAGCGGCAAGTCCAGCACCGCCCGCAGGTGGTTCTCGAATTGACTGGTCACGGCGCCGTCGATGGTCCAGTGCGCGGAGTTGTGTGGGCGCATCGCCAGCTCGTTGACCAACAGCCGGTCGTCGGCGGTCTGGAACAACTCGACGGCCAGCACCCCCACGACGTCGAGCTCGGCAGCCACGGACAACGCGGTGCGCTGGGCCTCAGCGGCCAAGTCCGGGTCGAGACCGGGCGCCGGCGCGACGACCTCGACGCAGATGCCGTCGCGCTGCACCGACTCGACGACCGGATAGGCCACGGCCTGCCCGGACGGCGAGCGAGCCACCACCGCGGCCAGCTCACGGGTGAAGTTCACCCGCTCTTCGACCAGCACCGGCACCCCGGCGCGGAACGGCTCGGCGATCACCTCGGCGCTCGTGCCGCCGTCGATGAGCCAGACGCCTTTGCCGTCGTAGCCGCCCCGGCTGGTCTTGAGCACGACGCTGTCACCGAGGTCGCGCAGCGAGGCCCGTACCTCGTCGGGACCGGTGACCACGCGGTAGCGCGGGCACGGCACCCCGAGGGCGGTGAGCCGTTCGCGCATGACGAGCTTGTCCTGTGCGTGAACGAGCGCGGCCGAGCCGGGCCGGACCGGGACCCCCAGCGCTTCGAGTTCCTGCAAGTGCTGCGACGGGACGTGCTCATGATCGAAGGTGAGCACGTCACAGGACTCGGCGAACGCGCGCAGGTCGGCCAGCGCCTTCTCGTCAGCGACCACCGGCGAATTGATCACCTGAGCGGCCGCGGCTTCAGGCGAGGCCGCCAGCACGGACAGGCGTACCCCCAGCGCCACCGCCGGCGGCTGGCTCATCCGGGCCAGTTGCCCGCCCCCCACCATGCCGACCACGGGCCACGTCGCTTCGTCTCCCACGACGCACGAGCGTACGCGACCGGTCGGCACCGCCCGACACGAACCGACCGATATCGCTCCGCGCGCCGTCGCAGGTCACAGGCGTAGAAGTCGTTGACACTGGGACGAAAGGCGCATCGTGCCTTAGTGTTGGCCGCGTGCTTGATACCGCGCCGCCGCCGCGCCGCACCCCGCGAGTGCTGGGTGCGGCGTCGCGTGTTTGGTACGGACTCCACCATCTGGTCCGCGAGATGACGAAGTTCGCCACGGTCGGCGGCATCGGTTTCGTCATCGATCTGCTCATCTTCAACGCGCTGTTGTTCAGCGGCGACGACGGCGCCGGCCCGCTGCACGACTCACCGCTGTGGGCCAAGACCCTCTCGATGACCGCGGCGACGGTCGTCACGTTCGCCGGCAACCGGCTGTGGACGTTCCGGCACCGGGCCCGCACCGGCCTGGCTCGGGAGTACTCGCTGTTCTTCCTGCTCAACGGCATCGGCTTGGGTATCGCCCTGGCCTGCCTCGGGTTCTCGCGCTACGTCCTCGGGCTGTCGGGACCGCTGGCGGACAACATCGCCGCGAACGTCGTGGGCCTCGGGCTCGGCACACTGTTCCGGTTCTGGTCCTACCGCACCTGGGTCTTCCCGTCGCACGAGTCGCGCCGACCCGCTTCAGAGTCGGTGTAGCCTCACACCGGCGTCGTGCGCGTACGCGGCCCGGCGCGTAGCACCTGCGACGGCAGCTGACGCCCCACGAGTCGCTCGGCCAACGCCGCGACCTCGATCAACGCGTCGAGATCCACGCCGGTCCGCACGCCCATGTCCTCGAGCATGTGGACCACTTCCTCGGTGGCGATGTTGCCCGAGGCTCCCGGCGCGTAGGGGCAGCCGCCGAGCCCGCCGACCGAGGCGTCGAAATCATCCACCCCGAGCTGCAGGGCCGCATAGACGTTGGCCAGCCCGGTGCCGCGCGTGTTGTGGAAGTGCAGGCCCAACGGCAGCTGCGGAAAGGCCGACCGGGTCGCACCGACCAGATGCGTGACCCGGCTCGGCGTGGCCATCCCGGTCGTGTCCCCGTAGGCCAGCGAATCGACACCAGCCTCGACCCCGCGCCGCACCACCGACACCACCCGCTCGACGGGCACGTCGCCCTCGTACGGGCAGCCCCAGGCGGTGGACACGATCAGCTGGAGGGTTCCACCCCCGGCATGGACGAGGTCGGCCAGCGCCGGCAGGTCGTCGAGTGACTGCTCGGTGGAGCGGTTGAGATTGGCACGATTGTGCGTGTCGGAGGCCGACACGACGACCTCCAGGTCGGTGAACCCGGCCGCCAGCGCCCGCTCGGCGCCCTTGAGGTTCGGGACCAGCGCGGAGTAGCGGACGTCCGGGTTCGGCGTCGCCTGGCGCCAGACGTCGTCGGCGTCGGCCATCTGCGGAATAGCCCGCGGATGCACGAACGACACCGCTTCGATGCGCCGCAGCCCGGTGCGTGACAACGCATCGAGCAGGTCGACCTTGCTCGCCGTCGGGATGGGGTCCTCGCTCTGCAGGCCGTCCCGAGGTCCGACCTCGCGCAAGCTCACCTGCTGGGGCAAGTCAGTCATCGTCATTCACCGGGCCAATCCGGGCCCCTCTTCTCATTGAACGCCGCAACGCCCTCTTTTCTATCCCCGCTGAACGCCGTGGCCCGCCAGGCCGCGTCTTCGATCTCGAGCCCTGCCGCCAGCGCCGCGTCGGCCCCCAGCCGCATCGCCTTCTTGGCCTGGCGCACACCGACCGGCGAATGCGCCGCGACCGTTGCCGCCAGCTCGACCGCGACCTCACGCGCA
>JAJYTA010000039.1 GCA_021793295.1 Actinomycetes bacterium | reverse complement strand
CCGATCTTACACCAGCAAGAGCGCCGAGCCACGGCTCGTGGAGGCGTTCCACAACCTGATCGCGTGGAAGTTCCGAGTACACGGCGTCGATCCGCGGAAACCGGTCAACTACGACGGCGAGAAGTGGCCGGCCGTGGCCGGCCACCGGGACGCCGCGAGTACGGTCTGCCCGGGCGACGGCTTGTACCGGGCCCTGCCGACGATCCGCCGCAGCGTCCAGGCCTTGATGTACGGCAAACTGCCGACCCTGTCGGGGCTACCCAAGTCGCCCTCGGCTCAAGAGCTCATCGCGCGGCGTACGTCGGATCACTCGTTGTGGCGCTACAAGGGCACCGGCCATCCCCAACTGGTCGGCACCCACTGGAACTCCATGAACGCGCTCGCTTTCGGCGGCGCCGGCAACGGTGATCGTTGGCCGGATCTGCTCGCGCGCAAGCGCACGGACGGCAGCTTGTGGTTCTACGCCGGCCGCGCGGACGGACATCTCAACGCTCCGAGGCGGGCGGGGACGTCCTGGCACACGATGGACATCATCGTGGGTGCGGGCGCATGGACGGACACCCCGTACGGCGACCTGATAGCTCGCCGGGCTTCCGACGGCGCGCTCTGGCTCTATCCGGGTGCGGCAGGAGGCAAGCGAGGCAAGCCGATCCGCATCGGCAACCGGTGGACGTCCATGGACTTGTTGACCGTCCCTGGCGACATGACCGGCGACGGCCGTCCGGACCTGCTCGCGCGCAAGATCTCCGACGGCACGTTGTGGCTTTACCCCGGCCGAGGCAAGCGCGGTCTCGGCAAGGCGCGCCAGATCGGGCACGGGTGGCGCACCATCGAGCAGGCCACGGGCGTGGGCGACTGGAACGGCAACGGCTATGCGGACATCGTCGTGACCAGGCCGGACGGCACCCTGTGGCTATATCTCACCCGCAGCACCGGAACGTTCGCGCCGGCCATCAAGATCGGCACCGGCTGGCAGGGGATGAAGCCCGTCGTCGGCATGCTGGCGAAATGAGCCGCTGACCCCCACTCGCGCGCCCTGGCGCGGCCGAGCGGGACTCGGATCAACGCGCAGCCATGCGGATGAAGGCCTCCAGCGAGTCCGGGTTGGCCAGCGCCTCACGGCTCACCGCGGTGCCGGGGTCGGCGCCGGCCAGGATCTTCTTGACCGGAACCTCGCACTTCTTGCCGTTCAGCGTGCGCGGGATGTCGTCGACGGTCACGAACCGGTCGGGGACGTGGCGCGGCGAGAGCTGGGATCGCAGCGCCGTGCGAAGCTCGGCGACGATGCCGGTGACGTCGACGCCGTCCGCCACGACGAGGAAGCACAGCAGTTCGCCGTCGTCCGCCGCGATGCCGGAGGTGTCGATGACCAGGGAGTCCAACACGCCCGGATGGGCCTCGACGACACGGTAGAACTCCGCCGTGCCCATCCGCACACCCCCGCGGTTGAGGGTGGAGTCGCTGCGCCCGTGGATGACGGCCGAGCCGCGCGACGTCACGGTGACCCAGTCGCCGTGCCGCCAGACACCGGGGAAGTCGGCGAAGTACGCCTCGCGCATCTTGGCGCCGTCGGGATCGTTCCACAACGACACCGGCATGGACGGCATCGGACGGGTGAGCACCAGCTCACCGACCTCGTCCACCACCGGCCGGCCGGACTCGTCGAAACTGGCGACCGCCGCCCCCAACGCGGGGCGGGACAGCTCGCCGAGCCACACCGGGACGTCCGGGGCCGGACCCAAGAAGCCGGTACACAGGTCCGTTCCGCCGGAGAAGCTCGCGATCTGCACCTGCGGGCCCAGGTTGCGCCCGAGCCAGCGGAACCCGTCGGCCGACAGCGGGGCGCCGGTCGAGCCGACGGTGCGCAGCTTCGGCCGTGACCAGGCATCCAGGCTCACCGAACCTTTCAGGCAGGCTTGGACGAACGGCGCCGACGTGCCGAACACGGCGACATTCTCGTCAGCAGCCAGCTGCCACAGCGCATCGAGTCCCGGATGGGCGGGACTGCCGTCGTAGAGCACCACAGTCGACCCGGCCAGCAGCCCGGAGACGAGGAAGTTCCACATCATCCAGCCGGTGGTGGTGAACCAGAACAGCCGGTCGCCCGGGCCGGCGTCGAAGTGCAGGGCCAACGACTTCAGGTGCTCCAGCGTGATGCCGCCGTGCCCGTGCACGATGCCTTTGGGCAGGCCGGTGGTTCCGGAGGAGTACAGCACCCACAGCGGGTGGTCGAACGGCACCGGTTCGAAGGCGAGGGCGGCGCCGTCGTGGCGGGCCAGCAGGTCGTCCCAGTGCACCAATCCCTCGCCTGGCAGCACGTGGTCGTCCGGCTGCGAATCGTCCGTTGCTGCTGACGGGACCATGATCGTGGCGGCCAGGCCGGGCAGTTGTTCACGTACGGCATCGACGGTCGCCGACACGTCGAAGTACCGCCCGCCGTACGAGTAACCGCCGGTGGCGATCAGTACCTTCGGCTCGATCTGGGTGAACCGGTCGGCGACGGCGCGGGCGCCGAAATCAGGCGAGCACGACGACCACACGGCCCCCAGGCTCGCCGTGGCGAGCAGCGCGATGAGCGCCTGCGGGGTGTTGCCGACGAAGGCGGCCACCCGGTCACCGCGGCCCACGCCCAGCTCGACCAGCCCAGCCCGGACGGCGGCGACGCGACGGCGCAGGTCGGCGTAGGTGAGGACGACACGGACGCCGGACTCGGCGCGGAACACCACGGCCTCGTCGGCGTCGTCCTTGCCGGCTCCGGGACGAAGGGCGTGCTCGGCAAAGTTCAGCGTGGCGCCGGGAAACCACTGGGCGCCAGGCATGGACGCCTCGGCCAGCGCGGCGGTCGGCTGGTCGTGGAACGTGACGTCGAAATAGCGCGCCACGGCGGCCCAGAACGCTCCGGGATCGTCGACGGACCAACGCCACAGTGTGTCGTAGTCGTGGGCCTCGACGATGCCCCGAGCACGCAGCCAGTCACGGAAGGCGCTGATGCGGCTGCGGCTCACGCGGCTCGGATCGGGCTGCCACACGACCTCGGGCTCCACGTCGAGGTCCGCACTCATGGCCGTCAACATACCGCGCCCACCAGGGGCGGGCTACAGCACGCCTAGGTCAATTCTGAGAAAACTCTCATGGAGGAATCACTGAATTCCACGAGTTGGACCGCTTACCTTACGGGATGCCAGTCACCTCGCCTACCAGCGCCGATTCGGTCCGAGCGCTCGAGTGGTCCGCTGCCATCGAGCGGACGAGCTCGACCGTGCCTCGGCGCGGTCTCGTCACATGGCGCCGTCGTTCGTTCTTCACCGACAACCGCGTCGCGTTCTCGGCCGCGCTCGATCTCGACGCTGGCTTCCCCGCGCGTGGGCTGTTCGTCAACCATCGCACCGGCGCGTCTTTGCTGAGTACCGAACGCCGCGAGGTCGCCCGGTCGTTGGCGGCGGCCGATGTCGTCGTGGCCGGCGCCATGCGTACCAAGGAGCAGTTGCGGTTCCGGTCGTTCTACCTGCTCGGCCATCGTCACGGCACGATGGCGTCGCTGGTCGTGCATCAGCGGTTGGCCGCCTCGGTCGGAACACCGCTGGTCACCGGCGCGCGCGTGCAGGCGATGCTGTACGGGCAGGGGCCGTTCGTCATCCCGCGCATCTTCGAGTCCGGATCGGCCACGCGGCTGCCGTCACTGGGCGTGGCCGACTGGGTGGTCGAAGAGGTCATCGACGGCGTGCCGGTGCGGGTCGGCGACACCGCCGGGGCATCCGAGGTGGCGGATCAGCTCATCGATCAGCTGGCGGCCTTGTGGGCGCACACCGGCGTGACACACGAGGTGCTCGACGCCGAACAGCGCGAGCGTGCGCTGACCGCCTTCGCCGGTCTCGTCGCCGGGGCGCCAGACGGGTTGTGGCCCGCTGAACTCGACCGGGTTTGGCTCGAACGGCGCGCGAAGTCAGCGCTCGCAGACGTGCGGCCGATGACCGTCGGGCCCAGCCACGGCGACCCCGGCCTGGGCAACGTCCTGCGGCTGCCGGACGGCCGGCTCGCGTTGGTCGACTGGGAGGACGCCGGACGCCGCGCGCTGGCGCACGACATCGTCAAGGTGGTGATGTCCGCGCCGGACCCGCTGGCCGCCGCCGCGCGCCTCGCGGACCCGGCCGAGCTGCGCCCCGCCATGGCCATGGCCGGGGCCATGCCCTGGCGCAGGCAGGTAGCCGTCGCGCTGCTGCTGTTCCTGCGCGGCTGGCGACACCGGCACAACCGGGCCGTCAAGCGGCGCAGCATCCCAGCGAACACCCGGCGCATGCAGGCGATGCTCCGGGTACTCGATCTGCTGCTGGACGACTGAGACGTCGGCCGTGGCGCTCGAGGCCTGCGGCCGCGTCAGCGATCCTTCAGCGGCTCCCACCACGCGCGATTGTCGCGGTACCACTGCACGGTCTCGGCCAGGCCGGCTTCGAAACTGCGCTGCGGTGCGTAACCGAGCTCGGCGCGGATCTTGGAGTCGTCGACGGAGTACCTGCGGTCGTGCGCCAGGCGGTCCTCGACGAAGTCGACGTAGTCCCAGTTCCGGCCGGTCGCATCGAGCAGGTAGCCGGTGATCTCCTTGTTCGTCAGCTCGCGCCCGCCGCCGATGTTGTAGATCTCGCCGGTCTGCCCGCCCGAGCGGACGAGCTCGATGGCCGCGCAGTGATCGTCGACGTGCAGCCAGTCGCGCACGTTGAGCCCGTCGCCGTAGAGCGGGACGTGCTTGCCGTCCAGCAGGTTGGTGACGAACAGCGGAATGACTTTCTCGGGGTACTGGTACGGGCCGTAGTTGTTGGAGCAGCGGGTCACGCTGACCGGTACGCCGTGGGTGCGGTGGTAGGCCAGCGCGACGAGGTCGCTGCCGGCCTTGCTGGCGCTGTACGGCGAGTTCGGCTCGAGGATGTGGTCCTCGGCCCACGATCCGGTCTCGATCGACCCGTAGACCTCGTCGGTGGAGACGTGCACGAACCGGTCCACGCCGTGGCGGCGGGCGGCGTCGAGCAGGGTGTGCGTGCCCACGACGTTGGTCATGACGAAGTCGGCGCCGCCGGTGATGGAGCGGTCGACGTGACTCTCCGCGGCGAAATGCACCACCTGATCGCAGGTCTTGACCAGCTGGTCGACGAGTGCGGCGTCGAGGATGTCGCCTTCGGTGAACGTGAAGCGGTCCGATTCCGCCACCGGATCGAGGTTGGCGAGGTTGCCCGCGTACGTGAGCTTGTCCAGCACGACGATCTGGGCCTCGGCCAGCCCGGGATAGTCCCCGGACAGCGCACGACGGACGTAGTTCGACCCGATGAAACCGGCCCCGCCGGTGACGAGAACTCGCATGGAGCCCTTCCTCATAGTGATGCGTGGCGCGGCTATCGTAGGCGCACATGCGAGGAATCATTCTGGCGGGTGGCTCAGGGACCCGGCTGCACCCCCTGACAGTCGCGGCCAGCAAGCAGATGCTACCGGTCTACGACAAGCCGATGATCTACTATCCGCTGACCACGCTGATGCTGGCCGGCATCCGCGACATCCTGGTCATCACCACCCCGCGCGACCGCGAGCAGTTCGAAACGCTGCTCGGTGACGGCTCGGACTTCGGCGTGTCGATCTCGTTCGCCGAGCAGGCCACGCCCAACGGGCTGGCGCAGGCCTTCGTCATCGGTGCGGACTTCGTCGGATCGGACAGCGTCGCCCTCGTCCTCGGCGACAACATCTTCTACGGCGCCGGACTGGGTACCCGGTTGAGCCAGTACTCCGAGATCGACGGCGGCCTCGTCTTCGCCCACCACGTCGCCGACCCCAGCGCCTACGGCGTCGTCGAGTTCGACGACGCCGGGCGCGCGCTGAGCCTCGAGGAGAAGCCGGCCCAGCCACGCAGCAACTACGCCGTGCCCGGCCTGTACTTCTACGACAGCGACGTCGTGGACATCGCGCGCGACCTCGAGCCCTCGGCGCGTGGCGAATACGAGATCACCGACGTCAACCGCCGCTACCTCGAACGCGGCAAACTGCGCGTCGAGGTGCTCCCGCGCGGCACCGCGTGGCTGGACACCGGAACCTTCGACAACCTCATGGCCGCCGGCGAGTACGTCCGGGTGATCGAGGCTCGGCAGGGTCAGAAGATCGGCTGCCCCGAAGAGGTCGCCTGGCGTATGGGCTTCATCGACGACGAACACCTGCGCCAGCGCGGGGAACAGCTCGCCAAATCCGGCTACGGCACCTACCTGCTGCGACTGCTCGAACAGGCGGATGTGGCGGAGGTGGGAGCGCCGTGACGGGACCGTCGATCGTGCCGATGGCCATCGAGGGTGCGTGGACCGTGACACCCCGGCAGTTCGCCGACGACCGCGGCGCCTTTCTCGAGTCGTTTCGCGGCGACCTTCTCGCGCCGTACGTCGGCCACCGCCCGGACGTCGTCCAGACCAACGTCTCGATCTCGGCAGCCGGGGTGATCCGCGGCGTGCACTTCGCCGACGTGCCGCCCGGGCAGGCCAAGTACGTCACTTGCGTCAGCGGTGCGGTGCTCGACGTCGTCGTCGACATCCGGGTCGGCTCGCCCACGTTCGGACGCAGCGACACAGTGCTACTGGACGACGTCAACCGTCAGGCGGTCTACATCTCCGAAGGGCTCGGGCATGCGTTCATGTCGCTGGCCGACGGATCAGCGGTGACCTACCTGTGCTCGACGTCGTACGCTCCCGGACGCGAGCACGGCATCAACCCGCTGGATCCCGAACTCGGCATCGACTGGCCTGACACCGACCGGACCGGCCGCCCGATCACCGTGACCCTGTCCGACAAGGATCGCGCCGCGCCGAGCCTGGCCGAGGCGGCCCGTACCGGCCTGCTTCCCGCCTACGAGGACGTTCGCTCCTACCACCGCAGCCTGGCGAGCTGAGTGCGCACGATGTGAACAAAGGAGACGGCTCCTACGACAGTGATTCCGTATCGCCTCCGGGACGGTTCCAGAGGGTCCGTGGGCCAGAGGTACTCGCCCTGCCTCGGTTCCTCTGATATGCGGTTCCTCTGAGATGGCCACGACCGACATCGAAGGCGCTACGGTCCGGGCTCTGCACGCGGCGGGTAACGGCACGTCGCGGGTCGGCGCTCTCGTCTGACTCTAGGTTGTCGCCTTATGATGTCGCCATAGACTAGCTATATGGCGACTGCGACGATCAGAGTGCCGAAGGAAACCCGTGATCTGCTTGCTGAGCAGGCACGGGCACGTGGCCTGTCGATTTCCTCGATGCTGACGGAGATGGCTCGACACGCGCAGCGAGACGCGATCTTCCAGTCCGAGCGTGACGCCGTGCGGCGCGATGCTGTGATGGCGGACGCTCGGGTGGAGGACCAGGAATGGGAGGCCACGCTCACCGATGGCATCGACTGAGCCGCGACGTGGCGAGTTGTGGCTCGTCTCCCTCGGTGCAGCGCGTAAAGGGGAGCCCGGCAAGAACCGGCCGGTCGTGGTTATATCCGTGGACGACATCAACACCGGTGTCCCGGACGAGTTGCTCGTGGTCATTCCGGTGTCGAGTTCCCGCGCACCGTCACCGCTAAGGCCGGACGTGTCGACAAGCGAGGGCGTAGAGCGATCGAGCGTGGCCGTATCGCGGGGTATCAGAGCAGTGGCGCGAAGCCGGTTCTTGGAGCGACTAGGCGCCGTTGCGCCCGACACCATGGCAAACATCGAGACGGCATTGGGCATGATCCTAGGCATCGATAGCGCAGTGATGGACGCCGAGACCGCGCCTTAGCGGTTGCCGCCCCCAAGCGGATGGGGCCATGACGACTCCCGGAGATGATTTCGCGACCGGCTGGGTCGAATCAGGTCGTCAGGACCTCGACCGAGCTGATGCCGTCTGCGCGCAGCTTCTCGACGACCTCGCGGTAGGCCTGCTCGAAACGGTCGTGGTCGGCTTCGGGGACGTTACGCCGCCACCGGCCGATACGGGCGCGCTCGGTCGTCATCTTCTCGTTGAAGAATGCGCGCATGGACTCTTCCGGGCTGATCTCGAGAAACTCGCAGATCCGGTTGAACTGGCCCTCGCGGTCGGAGTCCATCAGCGCCTCGAAGCCGACCAGCATCACGTAGCCGGGTTGGGCCGGTTCCTTCTCGGCGCGTCGCAAGCGGGTGCCCCACCACTCCAGCGCCGCGAACGGGTCGTTGGGGCCCCACGACTTGGACGCCACGGAGACCGCGACATCACGCCCGTCGCGGACGATGTGGATCAACCTGGAGTCGGGGAACATCCGCTGTAGTTGTGCGGCCTGTTCGACGTTGGGTGGGGTCATCTCCACCCAGGAGTGCGCCTGGGACTGCTCGACCAACGGGTCGAAGATGGACGACATCAGGTCCGCCCCTGCGGCGGCGGAGTCGCTCTGGTACTTCTTCAGGTAGCGCTCGACCGCACTTTCGAGGGTGTCGCGCTGGACGCCGGCCAGATGCAGACCACGTGCCGAGCCGTTGTTGACCGTGCGGTGGAAGTAGTGGCCGAGCATGCTCTCGCGGAACTGTTCCGGCGTGACTTTCCCGGCTGTGAGCCCGACGAACCCGGCGGCTTCGGTGTGGAATCGCGCCTCGATCGGGATCAGGTGATACGCCGAGTGTTCGCCCAGCAAGCTGGCCATGATGGTGGTACCACTGCGGCCAGTTCCGCCGACGAAGACAGGGCCAGGGATCTTGGAGCGGCGTCGCCTCGAGAACATGAATGCCACCATAACCGCAACTGTGCTCAGCCGGTGCCCAGGACGCTCGGTGCGGCGGCGGCGAGTGCTTCCTCCCAGGCCCGCAGCGGTTTGAGGCCGGCGCGCGCCCAGCCGGCGTGTCCGAGCACCGAGTAGGCGGGCCGGGGAGCCGGGCGCGGGAAGTCCGCCGTGGTGATCGGACGGACCCGCTCGGGATCGTGCCCGAGGAGCGCGAACACGGCTCGAGCGAGCCCGAACCAGGTGGTCTGGCCGGTGTTCGTGGCGTGATAGATGCCCGCAGGCGCGTTGGCGTCGGTCAGGTCGACGATGCGTTCGGCGACATCGCGCGACCACGTAGGCTGGCCATGCTGGTCGTCGACGACGTTGACCTGATCGCGTTGCTCGGCGAGGCGGGCCATCGTCGTCACGAAGTTGCGCCCGCGCGCGCCGTAGAGCCAAGCAGTCCGGATCACCGTCGCGCCGGTGGGCAGTGCTGCCAGGACGGCACGTTCGCCGGCGAGCTTGCTGCGCCCGTAAGCCGTCGACGGGGATGCGGGCGCGTCCTCTGGGTAGGGAGTGGTGGCATGACCATCGAAGACGTAGTCGGTCGACACGTGGATCAGCCGAGCGCCGTGCTGAGCGCACGCGGCAGCGAGAATACCGGGGCCGACGCCGTTGACGGCATCGGCGCGCTCGGTGTCGGTTTCCGCGCCGTCGACATCGGTGTAGGCGGCGGTGTTCACCACCACCGTGTGGCCGCGTACGGCGGTGTCGACGGCGGCGGCGTCGAGGATGTCGAGCTCGGTGCGAGGCGCGGGTGTCACGTCGGCACCTCGCTCGGTGAGGACGTCGACAAGGTCGCTACCCAGCATTCCGCCGGCGCCGGTGACCAACCACGACATCGTGAAACTCCAAGCGTGCGGCGAACGTTCGTAGGGGGTCGTGACGCTTGTAAGATACCGGTGCACTTGGGTCGGGAAAGGCCCTGGGGTACAGGGGGCGGGTTCCCGAGGAGACGTGAATGAAGGTACGTGTGGGCCATGCCCGCAGCGCGGCTCGCCGACTGGCGGCGAGGATTCTCCCGCAGTCCTATATCGACGACGAGGCTCGCCGTCGACGACGGATTTCGGCGGCGGTGCGTGACAGCGGCCTGTTCGATGCCGAATGGTATGCCGAGCAACTAGACGAGCCGATCCCGCCGGGTGTGGATCCGCTCGACCACTTCGTCGCGCACGCCGATCAGACGGACGTGTCGCCGAACCCGTGCTTCGTCTCCGAGTGGTACCGCGACCACCCGCGGACCCCGAAGTCGCTCGATGTGGCGCCATTCGTCCACTACGTGAACCGGGGCATCGAACGCGGGCTGTCACCGCACCCGCTGTTCGATCCCGACTACTACGTCGCCAGGCATCCCGGCGCCGCGGAGCACCGGGGTGGGCCGTTGGGGCATTACCTCGAGATCGGCTGGAAGCAAGGCGCCAAGCCGAGTGCCGAGTTCGACCCCGAGGTCTATCGCGAGAACTTCGGCGACATGGACGGCCCACCGCTGGCCGACTTCGCCCGCCGGGTCCGCCGCCTGATGAAGGAGACCCGGGGCTACGAGGACCTGCCCCGCACCGCCGAGACGTTCGATCATGAAGCGGCGGAGGCGTTCAAGCGCACCGTCCGCGAGCAGTACGCCGAGGTGGCCGAGGAACCGCCGCTGGTGTCGGTGATCATTCCCACCAAGGACCGCGCCCAGGGCGTGCTCGCCGCCATCGAGTCCGTCCGGGCGCAGACCTACCGCAACTGGCAGCTCATCGTCGTCGACGACGGCAGCACCGACGGTACGGCCGCGGCTGTCGAGCCGCTGCTGGCCGACGAGCGCATCGAGTTCATCCGGCGCGAGCAGGCCGGCGGGGTCTCGGTGGCCCGCAACGCCGGGCTCGCCCAAGCCCGCGGCGAGTACATCGCCTATCTCGACTCGGACAACACCTGGACCCCCGAGTTCCTCGAGATCATGGTCGCCTTCGTGCGCACCCGCTCGCTGCGGTTCGCCTACGCCGTGTCCGAGCTGGTCGAAGAGCGCAAGGGCGGGCGCCGCGGCTACCGGTCGCTGCCGTTCAACCGGCCGGCCCTGCACGAGCGCAACTTCATCGACTGCATCGTCGTGCTGCACGAGCGGTCGCTGCTCGACGAAGTGGGCACGTTCGACGAACACCTTCGCCGCAACGTCGACTGGGATCTGTTCATCCGGATGTCGCGGGTGACCGATTTCGAGCTCGCGCCGTTCATCGCCACCCGCTACGACGCGTGGGAGGAGCGCTCGGACCGGATCACCATCAACGAGCTGTTCGGCTATCGGTTCGTCATCCGGGCCAAACACCTCATCGACTGGGAGGCCGTGGACCGCGGGCTCGACCAGCGCAGGCCCGGCGGGGTCTCGGTGGTCATCCACGCCAGCGCCGTGGCCCAGACCGTGACCACCACGGTCGAACGCATCCTCGAGGTGACCGGCACCGACGTCGAGATCATCATCGTCGATGCGAAGACCCCTGAGGCCGAGGCGATGCGCCTGCAGTTCCTGCAGGTACGTTTCCCACAGGTGCGCGTGCTGCGCCAGACCCAGGCGCTGTCCCTGGAGCTGTCGAGGTCGATCGGCGCGGCCCAGTCGACCGGTGAGTACGTCGTGTTCACCACGGCGGACACCTGGGTCGAGCCGGGCTGGCTGGATGCGTTGCTCGCCCCGCTGGCCGACGGTTCGGCCGCGGCGGCGCAGCCGCTGGTGCTCTGCCCGGACGGGACGGTGTGGACGGCCGGGGTGGCTTTCGCCCGCGGAGCGCACCCGCACAACCTGTTCCGCCGCTTCCCCGGCGACGCTCCGGAGGTGATCCACCCGGCCGAGCGGGTGGCGCTGTCGGCCTCGGTGCTCGCGGTGCGGGCACACGACTTCGCCGCCGTGCGTGGCTTCGATCCGTTGTTCGTCAACGATCTCGACAACGCCGACCTGAGCCTGCGCCTGGCTCGCACCACCGGGCGGGCGCTGCGCTACGTGCCGGACAGCCTCGTGTCGTTCATCGCGATGCCCGAACGCCGCCACACCGCGTCGGCGATGTCCACCGCCACCGACAACCAGGAGCTGTTCTTCGGGCGCTGGAAGAACTCGGTCGGCCAGAACGACGAGCAGTTGTGGGGCGAGGCCGGGTACTCGATCGTCGGTTACGACGGCGCCGCGCCGACACACTGGGGTTTCGACCCGATCGTGGTCCGTGACCGCGAGCCCGCGCCGCTGCGGTGGGCGCTGAAGATCGGCCCGCCGGACGTGCGTCGCCGGACCAACTGGGGCGACTGGCACTTCGCGCTCGCCT
Organism: Actinomycetes bacterium; assembly: GCA_021793295.1. Classification (GTDB taxonomy): domain Bacteria; phylum Actinomycetota; class Actinomycetes; order Jiangellales; family Jiangellaceae; genus Haloactinopolyspora. The sequence continues at coordinate 18,241 of JAJYTA010000039.1, read as the reverse complement.
TGAAGGCCGCGCTGGAGCGCCTGGGACACGAGGCCGTCATCGACGCCAAGAACGCGTGGTACCGCTCGACGTCCCGGTTCGATGACGTCGCCCTGGTGCTGCGCGGGGTGAGCGTGTACACGGTCAACCCGCAGCAGATCAACCTCTCGTGGGTCATCAGCCACCCGGAACGGGTCACCCGACGCGAGCTCGCGTCGTTCGATGCGGTCTTCGCGGCCTCCACCAGCCTCGCGCACCGGCTGTCCACCGACTTGGGCTCACCGGTGCAACCGCTGCTGCAATGCACCGACGCCGAACGGTTCCGCCCCGTGCCGCCGGACCCGCGCCGGCGCCACGAGGTGCTGTTCGTCGGCAACGCGCGCGGCGTGCGGGCGTCGGTGGCCGCAGCGCTGGAAGCGGGCATCGTCCCGTCGGTGTACGGGGTCCGCTGGCGCGGGCTGCTGCCCGAGGGCGCGCTGCAAGGGGAGTACCTGCCCAACGAGGAGCTCCCGGCCGCCTACACCGCTGCCGGGGTGGTGCTCAACGATCACTGGGACGACATGAAGAACGAGGGCCTGTTGTCCAACCGGCTGTTCGACCTGGCGGCGTGCGGGGCCCGTGCCGTCAGCGACGACGTGCCGGGGCTGTCCGAGGTGTTCGGCGACGTGATCTTGACCTACCGCACGCCCGACGAGCTGGCCGAGGCCGTGGCGACACAGCTGGCCGAGACGCCGGAGCGCGCGGCCGCGCGGATGGCGCTGTCGGAGAAGGTGCGCCGGGAGCACTCCTTCGACGCCCGGGCACAGACGCTGGTGGAGACGGTGCGCAAGCTTCAGGCCGAGCGCGACGCGATGCGCGCGAAGTAAGACGAGTACGCGGGGTCGACCGTCGCCGGGCTGTCCCCGGACGGTCGGCCCGCGTACTGGCGCTCGCTGGTGCGTAGCGCCTCATCCAGACCGGCGGTGTCACCGCGCGGCACCACGGCGGCGACGCTGAGGTCGTGCACGGCGTAGCCGGATCCGTCCGTGTGCACGACGGCGCCGCCGTGGCTCCGGTGGGCACCGAGCTCCAGCAACTCGCCGGGCGCAGCGAGCACGGCGCCGGCGGTGAGCTCGTCGCTGGACCGCTCGCCGGCCGGTCCGGCGTACACCGTCAGCCCGAGCGGCTCGAGGTAGGTGCGGCGCACGCGCACGCCGGCGACGCGGCGGCGGGAGTAACCGCGGCCCAGGACGAGGTCGGTGACGTGCTGGGGCTGGTACGACAGCCGCGGGGTCATGATCGTCGCGAGTTCGGTGGTGCACGAGCTCAGCGCTCGACTCACGGCGTCGGTGGCATCGCTGCCCCGGATGACCTCGACCACCGGTCCGGCCGCGCTGATGGTGGCGACCAGCTCGTCCGGATCCGGATCGTCCGCGCCGAGCGTGACGCAGATCTGCATGTGCTGCCATGTCTGAGCGCTCACCTCGGCCGCCAACCGGTCGAGGTCGTGCCCCGCGCCGGCGTCGACGACGATGGTGACCTCGGGCCGCGACGACGGCACCCCGGCCGCGGCCGTGGCGTGCAACAGCGCAGCCCGCCGGGCCCGGACCGACCAGCGTTCCCGCTGGTCGACGTCGCGCAGGACGGACGGCGTCGCCTCGGCCACGATGCCGCCGAGCTCCGCCCCGAGCAGCCGGTACACCGACAGCGGCAGGTCAGCGGCGAGCACCGGCACACCGGCGACCAGCAGCTGGCGAACCAGCCCGCCCAGCGCGACCGGGCCGCTGCCCACATCGAGCGGCACCCGGACGCCGGCGAACGGGCGCAGCGCGGCGACGTCTTGACGGTCGAGCACGGCACCGCAGGCCACCGAGGCGACGACGTCGTCGTCGTGCACGAAGCGCATGGTGCCGTCGGGTGCCGCGACGAGATCGGCCACGGACCGGGTGACGTCGGCCGGGTCGGTGTCGAAGGGATCGAAACCTTCCGGGGAGACCAGAGCGGTGTTCACCGGCGGCAGGAGCGCCGGGCGCAACGACTGGGCCGCCGCGCGCATGGCCGCGTGGCCGAGGTCGGCGAGCTGGGTCCAGGTGAGCGAGCGCAGCGTGGCCGGCGCGGCAGGGGAGGCGGCGGGAGAGAGGTCGGTTTCGATCGGCATGTCGGTGCCCGGTAAGTTCGTCGTCATCAATCGTCGTCTTCAGGTGGCGTCGTCATCGGACGAGCGCGTCACACTCTAAGCGAAGCATGCAGCCAACGTTCGTAGGAGTCCCACATGCGTCCTTCGGCGCTGAGTCCTGTACCGGTGCCTCGGCAGGACTGGCCTAGTCGCAAACCGCCGGAGCTGGGCAGCTGGACGCCGACCATGTCGGTCACGGTGGTCCTGCCGGCCAAGGACTGTCAGGACGAGCTCGACCGCACGCTGGCGGCGCTGTCCGAGCAGAGCTATCCGGACCAGCTGCTCGACGTCGTGGTCGTCGACGACAACTCCAGTGAGCCACTGCGACTGCAGGCCGCGCACCCGGCCAACACCCGGATCCTGCGCCTGGACGACGGCGGCGGGCACGGCTCCGGCCGGGCCCGCCATGCCGGCGCCCAGGCCGCCGAGGGCGACATCATCGTGTTCCTCGACGCCGACATCATGGCCACGCGGACGCACGTCGAGGCGCATGCGCGCTGGCACCACACCGTGGCCGACGCCGTCGTGCTGGGCTGGAAGAAATTCGTCGACGTCGACGGCATCGGCCCCGCCGACGTGCGCACCGCCACCCGCGACGACAGCTTCGACCAGCTCCTGGCCGGTCGCAAGATCACCCGGCACGTGTGGGTCGAGGATTTCATCGACGAAGCCGACCAGCTGACGAAATTCGCGGACGACACGTTCATCGCCGTCGTGGGCGCGAGCGTGTCGACCACCCGCGAGCTGTACGCCGAGAGCGGCGGGTTCGCCACCTTCGGCCTGCGCGGCATCGTCGACACCGAGTTCGGTTACCGGATCTTCACCGCTGGCGGGGTCATCGTGCCGGAACCGGCGGCGCAGAGTTACCACCAGGGACGTAAGCGCAACCTCTCCGTTCGTGGTGATGACATCAAGCGGGAACGTTCGGGGCTCGCCGCCAACCATCTGCCGATCTCGCTGTTCCGCCCGTCGAACGTGGGGCGGATGTGGGCCGTGCCGTCGGTGCACGCCGTCGTCGACGCCCACGAAGCCTCGCCGGAGCAGGTCCAGCTCAGCGTCGACAACATTCTCGCCTCCGGCTGGACCGACCTCGTCGTGACGATCTCGCCCAGCGCCGACCTGCCGAAGTGGCTGCGTGACTACTTCGCTGCCGACGCGCGGGTGCGCCTGGCCGAGCAGCCGGTGACCACCGGGTTCCCGTCGCCGCTGTCGTTCATCGTTCCTGCCGGTGTGGCTGTCGAGAGCAACACCCTTCAGGCCATGGTGGACGCGGTCGAGCAGCATGCGGTGGGCGTGGTCCGGGCGACGGTGCCCGGTGAGGCGGGCCCGACGGTCGAGCTGTGGGCCACTCGGGCGCTGCACCGGGCCCGGCGGCATGACGAGGGCGGCCTCGACGCCGCCGCGCGGCGGCTGTTCGGTGAGCACTGGCTCGACGGTGGCGAGGTCGGGGTGCGCCGCGCGGTGGTCGACGTGACCAAGCAGGGCATGCTCGTCGACGCCGGGCGCCAGTGACGCCCTCGGCCCGGTTGATCACCAGGTGCTGCGCTGGCCGAGCATGTGCTCGCTCAATGTCCACAGCCGCCGGGCCGAGGCCGGGTCGATGGCGTGCGACATGATCTCGGCCGGCGGTTCCACTGCTGACATCGGTCTGGGCTCGTCGTCCAACGGCGAGATGTCGTTGTCCTTGAGGTAGACACCGCCGATGTCGGCGAGCCACGGACTCGCCGCCGCGAAGACGATGGTGCTGGCGCCTTGCTGCGGCGTCTTCTTCCCGTGTTCGGGGTCGATGATCGGCGCACCGGAATCGTCGACCAACCCCATGGCGCGAAGCGCGTTCTCGCCGCTGGAGCCGTTGAGCGCGGTGCCGACGACGACCCCGGGGTGCACGGCGTAACCGCGGATGCCGTGCTCGGCGCCTCGCCGGTCCAGCTCGACAGCGTGCAGCACGTTCGCGAGCTTCGACTGGGCATACGCGACATGAGCGTCGTACTCGCGGTGGCTGAAGTGCGGATCGTCCCAGTCGATCCGGCCGAACCGTTGCGCGCCGGACGACACGTTGACCACGCGGGCACCGTTCGCGGCACGAAGCGCCGGCCACAGCGCCAGGGTCAGCTGGAAGTGGCCGAGATGATTGGTGGCGAACTGTACCTCGTAGCCGCGGGCGTCGTGGACGAGTTCGGGCGGTCCGGGCAGGCCAGCAGAGTTGATCAGCATGTGCAGGGCTCGGTCACCGTCGAGCCACTCGGCGGCGAAGTGGTCGATCGACGCAGGATCGAGCAGGTCGAGTCGGCGAACCTCGACCGGCACGGTGCTAGTCGGCCACAGTTCGGCCTGATCAGGATCACGGGCACCGACGGTGACCCGGGCGCCGGCGGCGGCCAGTGCCCGGGTCACCTCCCGCCCGATCCCCCTGTGCCCGCCGGTGACGACGGCGTTCGTACCGGTCAGGTCGATTCCGGCGAGGACGTCGTCGGCCGTCGCCGCGGCGGTGATCCCGGTTCCGAGCGGGTGCTGCAGGTGGGACATCGGGTTCCTTGTCTTCAGGCGGCGGCGGGTTCCTGGTCGCTGCGGCGGCGCAGACTCGGCGTCTGCAAGGCAGGGGGCAGGTAGGCCTGGTCGAGCCGGCCGCCGACGTCGGTACCCGGCGGGACGATCTCGTCGATGCGGTCGAGAACGTCGTCGGACAGGGTGACGTCGATACCGGCGAGCAGGTCGTCGAGCTGTTCCATCGTGCGCGCCCCGAGCAGCGCGGTGCTCACGCCCGGATGCGCGGTCACGAAGGCCATGGCCAGATGGGTCAACGGCAGTCCGGCTTCGGCGGCCAGCGGAATGAGCTGTTCGACGGCGTCGAGACGTTGCTCGTTGCGGAACACGGTGAAGAACGGCATGCCCGCGCGCAACAGGTCGGTCTGCTGGCCCTTGCGCACGCGGCCGGTCAGCATGCCCTGACCCAGCGGGCCCCAGACCAACGTGCCGATCCCGTAGCGCTGTGCCAGCGGCAGGACCTCGGTCTCGATGCTGCGATTGAGGATGGAGTAGGGCGGTTGCTCGGTGTGGAACCGTTCCAGGCCGCGCCGCTCGGCGACCCACTGTGCTTCGACGAGGTCCGAGGCCGGCATCGTGGACGTGCCGATGGCGCGGACCTTGCCACTGCGCACCAGGTCGGTGAGCGCGGACAGGGTCTCTTCGATGGCCGTGTCGGGATCGGGGCGTTGCAGCTGGTAGAGGTCGATGTAGTCGGTCTGCAGGCGGCGCAGCGAATTCTCGACCTCGGTCATGATCCAGCGGCGGGAACCACCTCGATGGTTGACTTCTTCACCCATCGGCAGGCCCACCTTGGTGGCGAGCACGACGCTGTCTCGCCGCCCGACCAGCGCCTTGCCGACCACCTCTTCGGAGGCGCCTTGACCGTAGGCGTCGGCGGTGTCGATGAGGTTGATCCCGGCGTCCAGCGCCTTGTGGATGATCTTGATGGAGTCTTCGTGATCCGGATTGCCGACGCCGAGCATCAAGGCGCCGAGCGCGTAGCGGCTGACCTTGATGCCGGTGCGGCCGAGGGTGCGGTACTGCATGTCGTTCTCCCGTTCCAAGGGCGAAGGGGTGGGTAGGTGGCGAGCGCCGGGACCCGGGCCGTATGCTTCGAAGACGAAGCGGAACGCTCTTCCGGTAAGAATACGGAAAGGCGTTCCGGTTAGCAAGTGAGGGAGGATCGTGAACGACAGCGCTGCCCCCACGGGCGCCGGCTCCACCCGTTCCGCGGCCCCGGCCGCGGCGACGTCTCCCGGACCGGGCCGGCGGTTGCGCGCCGACGCACAGCGCAACGTCGACGCGCTGCTCGACGCGGCGAAGACCGCCTTCGCCGACTCCGGCGTGGATGCTCCCGCGAAACAGATCGCGGACCTCGCGGGGGTGGGCGTCGGAACGCTGTACCGGCATTTCCCGAAACGCTCGGACCTGATCGTGGCGGTGTTCCAGCGCGAGGTCGACGCGTGTGCCGCTGCGGCCCCGGAACTGGCCGCGGCGCATCCGATCGAGGTCGCGATCGAGAAGTGGCTGGAGCGCTACACCGAGTACCTCGCGACCAAGCGAGGGCTCGCCGCCGCGCTGCACTCCGGCGACCCGGCCTACGACGAACTGCCTGGCTACTTCCTGCAGCGGCTCGGGCCCGCGCTCGAGTCGCTACTCGAGCCGGCCAGGGCTGCGGGCCAGATCCGCCGCGACATCAGCGCCCAGGACCTGCTCTACGCCGTCGCGCTGCTGTGCATCCCGGTGCCGGGCGAAGGCGTGGAGTACAGCAGCCGAATGGTCAATCTCCTGGTGGACGGACTGCGCTGTGGTGCGCAATCCGCATGACTCACGACTCCTCGGCGGCGGCGCTGCGGGTGGCGGTGAGCAGCCGAGTACGCCCGAGCTTGCCGCCGTCGCGCAACGTCACCCCGGACACCGTCTCGTTCAGCCAGTCGGCCCCGATGCGCGCCTCGGCGTCGCGGTGAATGTCGTCGAGGGCCACCACGGCGCCTTCGGACAGCGCCCGAGCGAGCAGCGGATAGGCGGGGTATCGCGACCGCGGGCCGACCGAGCCGGGCGGGCCGTCGACGAACAGCAGGTCGATGCCCTCGAGGTCGTCCCACTGCTTGCGGCTGTACCAGTCGTATGATTCTTCGCCGAGCGTGAACGGCTCCAGCGGTGCGATGCGGACCTCGGCGAACGAGCTCAGATCGTGCCGTGCGAGGGCTTCGCGAGTCAGCTCGGCGTAGCGCTCGTCGTGTTCGAGTGCGACCACCCGCCCGTGCCCGGCGCGCCGGCAGGCGAACGACAGCCACACCGTGGAAGCGCCGCTGCCACATTCGACGATGAGCCCGTCGTCGGGGAGCTCCATGGCCAGCGATGTCAGGCGGAGGATGGTCTGTGGTGATGCGGCGAACCCACCCAGCACCGGCACCTCGCCCTGCGGATCGAAGATCGCGTACAGGTTGGCCAGTGCGGACAGCTCGGACAGTTGCGTCTCGGAGTTGATCCACGCTTCCCGGAACCCGGCGGCGAGGTCCTTGTTCACCTTGCGGAGCTGATCGGTCACTTCACTGCGCAACTGCCCGATGCTGTTGACGAGTTCGTCGTGGCGAACCGCGGCGTCGAGGCGCTGGGCGCCGATGATCGCGCCGAGGCGGCCACCGCTGGGATCCGCCTGGGCCTTCTTGATGGCGCCGACGGTGGCGGAGGTCTCCCGCGCGACGGATTCGACCTTGTTGAGCCGGGCTTCGATCGAGCGGGCGCGATGCTCGGCCGAGCGGGCGATGAAGCTCACCACCACCAGGCCGACCAGGGCCAGGCCGAGCAGGCCGGCCAGCGCGGCCGACGTCACCCGGGTCTCGTCGACGAGAGTCCACACCGCGACGACGCCGGCGACGAACGCGCCGAGCATGCCGAGTGCGGGCCAACGAGAACCGAGGAACGAGCGTACGGCGCGTAACATCGAGGTCTCCGTCGTCGTGCGGGCTTGGTTCACCGAACTCTAGCTGTCCGGCCCGGTGCAGCGTACGCCCTCGGTCGTGGGTCACGACGAGGCGATGGCGATCTTTTCGAGGGTCTCGACGAAGACGCCGGCATCGGTGCGCCAACTGTAGTACTCGATCGCTGCCGTGCGGCCGGCGGTTGCCAGGCGACGTTGCTCCGCCGGATCGGCCGCGAGCGCCCGGATCGCCTCGGCCGCAGCGTCGACGTCACCGAACGGCACGGTCGAACCGCAGTGGTGCCGACGCACGATCTCAGCCGAACTGGGATTCGGGGTCGTGATGACGGGCACGCCGTGCGCCATGTACTCGACGATCTTGGTCGGCAGAGAATGGGCATAGTTCGGCTGATCGTGCAGCAGGCTGAGCCCGGCCAGCGCGGAGGGCAGCATGGCCAGCGCGGCGTCGTTGGGCACGAAGCCGTGCCAGTGCACGATCCCGGCGTGGTGGGCATCCTCGACGGCGTCGGCGCAGTCACGATCAGCCGGGCCGACCAGATGCACGGCGACGCCCGGGGCGAGCCGGCGGCCCAGCTCGATCATCTCGAGCGCGCCTCGTGCCCGGGTGAGCCGGCCGATGTAGATCACCCGGTCGTCCCGGGCCCCGATCGGCTCCGGGATCCGCTCCGGCACGACGACGCTGTTGCGCACGATCGGATGCGGGCGGGTGAACCGCTCGGCGTAGGACTCCTCGGCCAGGATCAACGGCATCCGGCGCTCGGCCATCCGTTCGATCGCACGGATCAGCATGACCGCAGCCGGGCGGGCCGGGCGCGGTAGCCATGCCTTCATCTGCAAAGCGGCGGCGGTGTCCTCATGCACGTCCCACACCAGGCCGGGCACGCTCAGCCCGGCGGTGGTCAGCACCAGTTCGGGGTCGTGCAGCAGGACGACGTCGAACTCGCGCCCGCGGCGTTTGAGCAGGCGCCGCACCGCGCGCGCGGCAGCCAGGCGATTCAGTCCCTGTGCCCGGGGAAGGTCCACGGTGCGCAGGTCGTCGTCGCGCGGGCGTTCGTACGCGCTGAACGGGGCGGCGAAGGTGATGTGGTGCCCGGCGTCCATCAGGGCGCGGATCTGTCGATGCCGGATCCGCGCGTCCTGCGGGTCGTGCACCACCGTGACGACAAGGACGTTCATGGCGACCTAGCCGTCCGGAACCATCCGGGAAAGCCGCCGATGAGCGCGGATGCTCACATGAGCTCCACCGTCTCCGACTTCGGCGTGATGCCCCTGGTGTCGAACACCCGCGCGGCGCTCTTTGCGATGAGCTCGCCGTCGTACTCGTCGTGGCCTTGCAGCACCACCACGAGGTCGGCCCGGCCCAGCGCGGTTTCGAGATCGGGCTCGCGCGTCAGCACGGCGTCGTCGATGTTCCACGTTTCGACGCGCGGGTCGTGGAACTGGACGTTCGCGCCGAAGCCCCGCAGTCGCTTGGCGATCGGGACCGCCGGCGATTCGCGCTGGTCGGCGATGTTCGGCTTGTACGTCACACCGAGCAGGAGCACCGTCGAGCCGTTGAGCGCCTTGCCGTCGATGTTGAGCAAATTCTGCACGCGCTGGGTCACGTAGGCCGGCATCGTGGAGTTGATCTCTTGAGCCAGCTCCACGAAGCGGAACGGGTACCCCAGCCGAAGTCGGACGTTGTGGCTCAGGTAGTTGGGGTCGATGGGGATGCAGTGCCCGCCGACGCCCGGGCCGGGGTAGAAGGCCTGGAAGCCGAACGGCTTCGTCGCGGCGAGGCGGATGACGTCCCACAGGTCGATGCCGAGGTCGTGGCAGAACCGGGCCATCTCGTTGACCAGGGCGATGTTGACGTGCCGGTAGGTGTTCTCCAGCAGCTTCGCGGTCTCGGCCTCGCGGGTGCCCCGGGCTTCGACGACGGTGTCGACGATGCGGCGGTAGAAAGCGGCGGCACGCTCGGTGCACTCGGGGGTGTGCCCGCCGACGACCTTCGGCGTGTTGCGCATGCCGTAGTTGCGGTTGCCGGGGTCGATGCGCTCGGGCGAATACGCGAGATGGAAATCGCGCCCGGCGACCAGGCCGGACTCCTCGAGCGCAGGGCGGACCAGCTCGTCGGTGGTGCCCGGGTACGTCGTGGACTCGAGCACGACGAGAACGCCCGGCGACAGGTGACGCGCCACCGTGGCCACCGCAGCCTGCACCGCGGCGAGGTCGGGGCCGCCGTCGTCGGAGAGCGGGGTCGGCACACAGATGACGATCGTGTCGACGTCGTCGAGGTCGGACTCGTCGACCGTGGCTCGGAAGCCCGCGGCGAGCATGGCCGCGATGTCGTCGTCGGTCAGGTCGTCGATGTGCGAACGTCCTGCGTTCAGGCCATCGACGACGGCGTTGCTCACGTCGAAGCCGAGGACGGACAAGCCGGCGCGACTGGCTTCCTGGGCCACCGGGAGGCCGACATAGCCCAGCCCGATCACCGCGAGGTCTGCGGACACTGATTCATCTCCGACTGCTATTTGATGTGCACGGCCATGATCGGCGGCAACGTTGGGACGCCGGGATGAGTTCCCGATCGCGTTCGCCGCGAAACCCACACCCACGTCGTGCGGCCCCGCCGACCGGCCGCACCCGGACTCGAATGGCACGGCTGATCGATGATACATCCACATCGACCGCCTGGCCGTACGAAGTCTGGCACACTCGCGGAGGCGTTGCCGAAGCCGGGGCGACCGCATGAGGTGCGGGACTCGGCGTCGTCAACGGGCACTAGTGCCGGAGCGAACGTGGTGGAGGACGTGGATGACATCGGTCGTCGGGGTGTCGCGCCCGCAGAAAACGGCGGACTCCGGGGCCGAAGCCACCCGATTCCGTCCGGACATCGAGGGCCTGCGAGCCGTCGCGGTGCTGCTCGTGCTCGCCTACCATGCCGGCATCCCGCAGGTCAGCGGCGGTTTTATCGGGGTCGACGTCTTCTTCGTCATCTCCGGGTTCCTCATCACCGGCCTGTTGGTCCGTGAAGTCCAGACGACTGGCCGGGTGAGCCTGCGGCGCTTCTACGCCCGTCGCGCCCGCCGGCTCTTGCCGGCCACGGCCGTCGTGCTCCTCGCGACGTCGGTGCTCACGATCGTCTTCCTGCCACCGCTGCGGTGGGCGCAGGTCGCGTGGGACATCGTGACCAGTGCGGTGTACGTGGTCAACTGGCGGCTGGCCGCCGACGCGGTGGACTACCTGGCCGCCGAGAACGCCGCGAGCCCGGTCCAGCATTTCTGGTCGCTGGCCGTCGAAGAACAGTTCTACCTGCTCTGGCCGTTGCTGATCATCGCGCTGGCGTGGTGGCAACGGCGCAGTGGCCGCTCGTTGCGGTGGATCATGCTGGCCGGCCTCGCCGCCATCGCCGTGCCGTCGCTGCTGTACTCGGTCTACCTGACCGGCGCGGAGCCGGGCCGGGCGTACTTCGTGTCCACCACCCGGGCCTGGGAACTCGCCGTCGGCGCGGCGCTGGCGATCGCCGCCCCCCGCCTCGCCCGGCTGCCGCGGACGGTGTGCGTACCGGCCGCCTGGGCCGGCCTGGTGGCGATCGCGGTGGCGGCGCTGAGTTACGACGCCTCGACGGCCTTTCCCGGCTACACCGCCCTGCTGCCCACCCTCGGCGCCGCGGCCGTCATCGCCGCCGGGGTCGGACCGGCGGGCTCGGCCGGGGCCGGCGCGATGCTGGGTGTCGCGCCGATGCGCTGGGTGGGTGCGTTGTCGTACTCGATCTATCTGTGGCACTGGCCGCTGCTGATCGCGGCGACGGCGGCGTGGGGGGAGCTGTCGGTGACCAGGGGCGTCGCCGTGGCGGCGGCGTCGGTGGTGCCGGCCTGGCTGACGTTCAAGCTCGTGGAGCGTCCCATTCACCACGCGCCTGCCCTGGCCGCCCGGCCCGGTCGCGCACTGGGCGTAGGAGCGCTGGCCACCGCCGTGGGCCTGATCGCAGCGATCGTTCCCACGGCGTTCACACCCGACTACGACGTGGACGGTGACGCACCCGGTGCGGCCGTGCTCGGGGACCAGCCGGCCTCGGACCCCGACGGCGTGCCCGTCGACGAGGTCACGGCCATCACCCCGGACCCGTTGCAGGCGCGCGACGACAACGCCGACGTCTACGGCGACGGCTGTCATCAGAACCAGCAGGACGCCGAGGTGTTGTCGTGCACCTACGGCGACGTCGACTCCGACTACGTGGTCGCCTTGGTCGGCGACTCACATGCGGCCCAATGGCAGCCCACGCTGGACGAGATCGGGCGCCGTCAGGGCTGGCGCGTGCAGACGTACACCAAGTCGTCGTGCGGCTTCTTCTCCGTCGACGTGTCGACCGCCGACGACACCGCCTACACCTCGTGCTCGGAGTGGAACGACGCACTGCTGGAGCAGTTGACCGGTAACCAGCGCCCGGACGTGGTCGTCACCTCGGGTAGCAACAACTACCGCGTGCTCGTCGATGGCGAACCCGTCGACGATGCCGACAACAGGGACCGATTCGCCGCCGGGATGGCCGACAGCTGGCAGGCCGTCGTGGAATCAGGCGCGCACCTGGTGGTGCTGCACAACACCCCGTGGCTGGACCTCGACGTCCCCGAATGCGTCTCGGAACACCCGGATCAACTGACCGAATGTGCAGCGGACCGGGCCTCGGCGATGGAGGCCGCCGGCGACGTACAGCTGGCCGCTGCCGAGCGGGTGCCTGGAGCTCAGCTGGTCGACCTCAACCGGTACGTGTGCCCGGCCGATCAGTGCGCCGCGGTGATCGGCAACGTCATCGTCTGGCGCGACCCGCACCACCTCACCGCGACCTACGCGCGCACCCTGGCCTCACGGTTGGACGAGGAGCTCGCCCCGCTGGTCGGCTGAGGGTCGGTGTCGGCGTCCGGGCTGGGGTTGTGGCGGATGCCGAACTCGGCGATCGCGGCGTCGAGGTCGCCTTCGGCGCCGATACGGTGCCAGAACTCCGGGAACTGTTCCTCGGCGCGCTCGAGGTCGATGGTCATGGAGTACGGCACCGTGGCCAGGAACGCCTCGATGTTGGTGCGCACGGTGTCGACGTAGAACCGGCAGATCTCGAGGCGTTCGTCCTCGCCGGTGCGTTGGCGCGGCACGGGCAGCATCGCCTGGCCGAACGCACCCACGATGTTCGCCCGCCCGCGGTCCCAGCGGCGCAGGAAGCTTTGCGCGACCTGTTCGGGATCACGGCGCAGGTGCACGTACAGGGGATCGGGGCCGAACGCGCGGCGTAGGCCGCCCAGGAACCACGACAGCCGGTTGTCCGCCTCGATGTGCCGGTCGGGATAGGCGAACCGCGCTGGGCCGTACTCGCGCGCCAGACTCTCGTGACCGGCCGTGTAGTTGTCGATGTGCCGGCATGCTTCGATGAACGTCACCGAGCCGCATCGTCCCGTGCACAACACGAACGCGCGCATGTGGTTCCTTCACTCCTCGCCGAGATTTCCAGTATGAGCCGGTTGGCGGCCCCAGGGTGCCGGGCCAGTGGGTAGTGCCCACTCAGGCTGTCACGAGAAACGGTAGTCTCACGCCGACGCGGACGAAGGAAGGTTGGGCGGATTCGTGTTGGGCATGACGAACCGGCAGCTCGCGACCAGTGCGGTCGCGGCCGCGGTCGGCGTACTGGTGGCGGTGGCGGGTGTGGCCGGGCGGACGGATCTCGCGGTCGGGGGCCTCGGGCTCCTGCTCGCGGGCGTTCTCGTCATGCTCATCGACATCCGGCGACGACAGGGCGACATCGCTCGCCGGGTGCGCCAGGTCGCCCGGCGCCAGGCTCTGGACAGCAAGCGGATCGGCTGGCTGCGTTCGATGCCGAAGAACGTCAAGAAGGAAGTCAAGACGGCGCTACGGCCCGCCGTGACCTCGCTCGGTGACACCGTCGACCGAGCGGTCGGGCACATCCAGGCCGCCGGTGACGGCGTGTCCGCCGGGCTCGCCCAGGAACGCCTGGCCGCCGCGGAGCGCCACGTCCGGCTGACCGACGACCTCGGCGCGCTGGCTGCCGGCGTGAGCGACGTCCGCGCCGACCTCGGCGGCGTACGGACCGGCGTCGATGACGTGCGCGCCGACCTCGACGGCGTACGCGCCGGGATCACCGAGGCCAAGGACGGCATCGTCGCGCGGATCGACGAATCCGACCAAGACGACAAGCGACGCCAGGTGAGCCTGCGTGGACAGGTGTCCAAGCTCGCTTACGAGCCAGTGCGCCAGATCCAGGCCCTGCTGCAACTCGTGAACCGCTACGACGCGCGGGCCCCGCTACCTCCGACCGGTGGCTGGGCCATGGAGCCGTCGACCATCCTGCACCTGGTCCGGATGGTCGAGCAGACCCGGCCCGGGCTGATCGTCGAATGCGGCAGCGGCGCGTCGTCGGTCTGGCTGGCCTACGCCGCGGAGGCATACGGCGGCCGCCTGGTGTCACTGGAGCACGACGAGCGCTTCGCCGAACAGACCCGTCAGCTGCTCCACGAGCACGGGCTCACGGCGAACACCGACGTACGGTCCGCGCCATTGACCGAGCTCAAGCTCGGGCAGGAGACCTTCCAGTGGTACGACACGGCCGCCGTGGGCGAACTCGACGGCATCGGGCTGCTCCTCGTCGACGGCCCGCCGCGAGCCAGCGGGCCCCGCGCACGATACCCAGCGGTGCCCGTCCTGGGGCCGAAGCTGTCCGTCGGGGCCCGGGTCGTGATCGACGACGTCGACCGCACCGAGGAGCAGGAGGCGGCCGAGGCGTGGCTGGCGGAGTTCCCGGGTCTGGAGCGTGAAGGCAGTTCGGCCGATCGGTCGGCGACGCTGATCTACCGGCCGGCGTGAAACCGGCCGTTCTTGAAGTGCCGGTCCGAAGCGCCTGAGCGGGTGTCGATCCCGAAATCCGAGCCAGCCACCCACGCCTCGCCGAACAGGTCACGCGCCGACTGACGCATGCCGTCTTCGCCGGCGTGCCGGCGCACCCTGGTCAAGGCCCGGGTGGCCCACAGCTCCACCACCGAGTCCAGGCCGGTCACGCTCACGCTCAGCAGCCCGGCCGACCAGCTGCGCAGCCGCTCCATCAGCCCGCTCAGCGCCGTGGCGTCCAGCCGCGCGCCGATCGGGACGACCATCGTCGCCGGGCTCGGGAAGCCGGAGTCCGGAGCCTTCTCGACCAGCCGGACTCGCCCGTCGGCCTGCCAGTAGTCCTCATAGAGGTCCTCGTCCGGGTTGTCCGGGTCGACCACCACGCTCACGACGAGGTCGTCGAAGTCGTTGGCCAGCACGTCGTCGACGGTGTAGCGCACGGTCAGGAACGCTGCGTCGCTCGGCGGCACGATGACGTGCAGGTACGGCACCGCCCACTGGCGGCCGCCGATCGGGGTGCGGTAACGCGGATTGGCGATGTGATTGGCGATCAACGGAGCGCGGCGCTGAGCGATTTCCGAGCCTCTGGTGGCGAACGAACGCTGCCCTTGATGAAGGCTACGGGCCTGCCGATCGGGAATGATGATTCCGCCGCCGGTAAAACACCGATAACCGAACTCGGTATCGACGATACCGCGGCGCGGGAAATGGGCGAATCCGCCGACTTCTTCGTAAAGGCGACGACTCGTCGACACACTCGCACCGACAACAGCGCGCCAGAGATCTTCGCGATCGGTCGCCAGATCGTCGGTCCGGTCGAGCATTTGCTCGATCCAACTGTGCGGTTCGCGTGGGCGGCCCGCGAACAGGGCGTCGAGTTCGTCGTCCCGGACGGCGTCGTGCACCTGCTCCGCGGTGACTCCGCTGACGTCGATGAAATCCCTGAAGCCGAGGACGACCGCGTCGCTGGTGACCTCGTGCCAGCGCGCGTGCGCCTCGACATGGTGCCGATCGGCGATGATGTCGGCGTCGAGAAACAGCACGACGTCGCCGTGCGCCTGGCGAGCACCGACGTCGCGAGCGTGGCCGGAGCCGTGCCCACCGCCGTCCACCCTGATCAGCTCGGTCTTGTTCGGACGCAGCTCGGGCAATTCCAGGGCCGGTTCGGACCGGTCGTCCACCACGATGACGTCGAGCAGCTCGCTCGGGTGGCTCTGCGCAACGAGGGCCGCCAGGGCGAGATCGAGTTCGGGCTGACAGCCGTGGGCAGGGATGACCACGGTGACCGACACCGGGGCGTCGGCGTGGGTGCCGAGCGCTCTGGGGCGCAGGCTGCGCCAGTCGTTGCGCGCCGCGGTGAATCGGTGTCCGGTCGTGCTCATGAGCTCTCCCTGTCTTCGTGACCGGTGCCAGACTCTAGCGACAACACTCGGGTATCGTTCGACGGACTCCGAGAGGCGGGATTGCTGGGCCGTGGGTGTACTGGGATTACTCGTTGCCGATGACGATGAACTTGTTCGTGAGGCGCGCGGCCGCGAATGCGACACCGTGATCGATATCTCCGAAATCATCCACGGTGAAGTCAAGGAAGACTCCAGCACGTCGTGGGAGAAGATCCTCGTCGTCGCCGAGTCGGTGACGTTGTTGCGGGCGGTTCTGCCGTGCCTGAGCAGTATGACGAGCCGCTCGAGGCGGTTCGATCTCGTCGTGGGCGGGCAGCCGCGACCCGCGGCTCTCCGGCTGCCGGCTGGGCCTGTCGGGCTGCGCTCGATCAACTCCGCCGATCGCCGGGCCTTCAAGCACCCCCAGCCCCACGTCCGCCTCACCGTCGAGTTCAAAGGCCACCTGCCGATCGGTGACGCGCTCGCGGCGTTCCTGTCCGGCGGGACGTCGGCGTTCCGCCGGCCCGCCGGCGGGCTGCGCGTGGGGTTCGCCCACAGTGCGGCGAAGGCGATGCCGTGGGCCTGCGGCGACCCGGCAGCGCGGCAGCTCCTCGGCGAGCGCCCCGCGCTCGAGTCCGGCCAGCCGAGCCCGGTGGATCTCGTCGTGGCCGCGGAGCCGGCGAAGCGGAGGACCGGCTCGGTGCCCGTGCTCGACGTCATCGGAGCGCACCATCGGCCCTCCTGGACCGACCTCCTGTACGCCTCAGGTGCCGACATCGAGACCTTCATCACCCGCTCTCGTAGCGACAGCCTGGTCCCGCCGGTGGACACTGACGTCCTGAACCCGGTGGGTTTTCTCAACGAGCCCGAACGCGGCGCCGCCTGGCTGAGCCCGGTCGAACGCCGCACGTCGCGAGGACTCGCCTTCACCGACCAGTCCGGCCGGGCCAGCCCGTCGTTCGACGATTTCGCCGGCCTGAGCGAGCGGGTGGTCGAGTACGTCCGTAACTACCGGGTCGTGCATGACGACCCCCGCCTGCACCGCGGGCCGGTCGAGCACGCCGCGTTCTTGGCGCAGGCCGCGTGCGCGGCGCTGCCGGTGATCAGCCAGGACCTCAACCCGACGGTGCGGCGGCTGCTGGGCCCGGAGCTGGCCACGGCCTTCGCCTCGACGTCGGAACACGACCTCGCCGACGACCTCGTGCGCGAGGCGTACTGCATGTCCATTCGCCGGGCCGCGTTCGCCCGGCACGGTGCGCGGCAGCGATGGCGCGCCATCGCCGACAGCCTCGGGCTGCCCGGTGGTCCGCCCCCTGCTCCCACGGTGTCGGTGATCATGGCGACGCGGCGGCCGGAACTGCTCGCGAGCATCGCCGAGCAGATCGGTGGGCAAGACTGGCCGCACGTGGAACTCGTCGTCGGGTTGCACGGCGTCTCCGCAGAACACCCGAAGGTGCAGTGGATGCGGGAGACGTATGCAGGACCGCTGGTGATCACCGAGATTCCGGCCTCGCGTTCGTTCGGTGAGACGTTGAACGACCTGTGCGGCGTCGCCTCCGGCCAGTTACTGGCGAAAATGGACGACGACGACTGGTACAGCGCCCACCACATCACCGACCTCGTGCACGCTGCGGAGTTCTCCCGCGCGGACCTCGTGGGCGCGGGTGCGGAATTCATGTACTTCGAAGCGCTCGACCTCACCGTCCGCCGCCACCGTTCCAGCGGAAACCGCTACGCGAACCGGGTGCCTGGGGCGTCGATGCTGATCTCCGCGGAGACGTTGCGCGCGATCGGCGGCTGGGCGCCGATCCCTCGTGGCCTCGACACCGCGCTGGCTCGTGCCGTCACCGACTCCGGCGGGGCGATCTACCGCTCGCACGGCCTCGGCATCGTGGTGCGGCGCTCGGCGGGTGGGCACACCTGGGATCCGGGCGTGGAATACTTCGTCCGCGGTGACGTGCAGCAATGGGCGGGCTTCGCGCCCGCGCCGGGCATCATCGGCGTCGGCCCGGCCCAGCGTTCGGTGCCGAAGAGCTGGTTCGAGCTGCAGGGCTGAGCGGGTGAGGGCACGGCTGACTCCTGGCCGGCCCGTGGTCTGGGCGTCCGTCTGGTCGTGGCGTGTTGCCTGGTCGCGTGCGGTTGCCTTGGTCGTGAGGGCCGCTGTGTGAAGACTGCTGCCGGTCCTGGCGGGTCGTGACGGTTGTCGTGTGGTGAGGTGCCGGTCTTGGCCGGGTCGTGACGGTTGTCGTGTGGTGAGGTGCCGGTCCTGGCCGGTCGTGAAGATCGTCGTGCCAGGATGTGCGCGGTATGGCGGCATTCTCCACCACGACGATCGTCACGACCGCACGACGTCGAGCATCGTCATGGCCAACCAGCCCACCT
>JAJYTA010000038.1 GCA_021793295.1 Actinomycetes bacterium | reverse complement strand
GTCGACCCGGTGGAGTTGCGCCGCGGCATCGGCTACGTCATCCAGAACGTCGGCCTGTTCCCCCACCGCAGCATCGAGGACAACGTGGCCGTTGTGCCCGAGCTGATCGGCTGGTCGGGCCGGCGTTGCCGCGAGCGCGCCCGCGAGCTGCTGGAACTGGTGGGCCTCGACCCGGCCGTCCACGGCGGGCGGTACCCGCACGAACTGTCCGGCGGACAACGCCAGCGCGTCGGGGTGGCGCGGGCGCTGGCGGCCGACCCGCCGGTCCTGCTGATGGACGAACCGTTCAGCGCGGTCGACCCCGTCGTCCGCTCGCAACTGCAGGACGAGTTCTTGCGATTACAGGACGATGTGCGCAAGACGATCCTGTTCGTCACCCACGACATCGAGGAGGCGGTACGGCTCGGTCACCGGATCGCGGTGTTCAAACAAGGCGGGCTGCTCGAGCAGTTCGACAGTCCGGCCGCGATCCTGGGCGCCCCCGCCACCGATTTCGTCGCCGACTTCGTCGGTGCCGATCGCGGGCTGAAGCGGCTGTCGGTGACCCCGGTCACGAAGGCCGACCTGGAGCACCCTCCGGTGGTTCACCTCGACGACACGCTGGCCGAAGCCGGCTCGGCGATGCAGCCGTCGCGGTGGGCGGTCGTCCTCGACACCGAAGGCCGCCTGGCCGGCTGGGTCGGTCAGGAGATGACCTCGGCGCCGGGACGCGTGCGCGACCAGGCCCGCCGGATGGAGGCCTGGGTCGCCCTCGACGACAGCCTCAAGGTCGCCTTCGCCGAGATGTTGCAGTGGAACGCCGGCTGGATCGCCGTGCTGGACGACGACGACCGCTACCTGGGCGTGCTCACCCCCTCGACCCTGCACGCCGCACTGCGACGCTCCGTCGAGGCCGACGCCCAGGACGTCACACCCGCCGAGGTCGTCCTCGAAACCGTCCAGAACGCCTGAACTGACGGCCGCTACCGCGGTTGCCTCATGATCGTCGCTGCGAGGTGATCATGAGGCGCCAGCGGCGTGGCTCGGGCGCTCCGGGCGGAGATCATGCGGCGGCTACGGCGCTATCGCGCCGCCAGGTGCTCATGATCGGCTGTCGTTGATCGAGATGACTGTCGCAGCCGGGTTAGCTGTCGGCGGCGGCCTCACCGGCACGCCCTGAGCACCCTGAAACACGCCCTGCCGGTTGCCCTCGGTTGCCCTCGGGGACGAGTGCTTGGCCGGGCAATCGCGCCGTCTCTACCGTCACGGTCATGGCCACCAGAATCCGCCCGAGCAATGTCGTCACCGTCCTGTTCACCGTCGCGGCTACGCTCGCCGTCCCCACGGCACAGGCCTCACCGGCAACGTCGGCCCACGACGCCGAGTGCGGGGCAGCCCGGCTCGAGGCCGGCGTCGTCGGCTACGGCTGCGCCGACGAGCGCGTCGGCTCCGGCCGAAGGGCCGATCCCACGTGCGAGATCAGCGCGCCGGCGCGGTACTGCATCGGCGACCTCGCGTGCTGGACGGCCCTGCCCTCACCGATCCCCGAGTCGGCCTGGCCGACACCGGCGCCGGCTCCCGACGCGGTGTGGACCTACCGGTTCTGCGCCGCACCCGGGCAGGGCTACCGGCCCTACTTCCACTGGCACCTGCCGCGCACCGAAGAATCGTGGCAGGCCGCCGGGCACCTGGCCGCGCCCGACTTCACGCTGCGCAGCAACCCGCCGGGGCTGTCGGTGGTGAATCTGGCGACGTGGTTCTGGGCCGACGGCGTGGACGACGCGACGATCCGCGGCACGTCGGCGGCCGGGCTCGTCGTCGTCGGCACACCGGCGCACATCGAGCTCGATCCCGGTGACGGCAGCCCGACGCTGCGCTGCGCATGGAGCTATACCGCATCGGATCGGTGTACGCACACCTACCGGCACGCCTCCACCGATGGCCCGGTCACGGATCCGAAGGGACGGCCGGCGTTTCGCGCGCGGGCACGGTTGGTGTACACGTTGCAGGCCCGTCGCGACGGACACGCGGTCGACCTGCCCGGACTGCCCGACGAACTGCGCGGCGCGTGGTCGCCCGCGCCCATCGCCGTCGCTGAGGTGCAGACCGTCACGACCCGTGGCCGTGGCTGAAGTTCGGGACGCTCAGGCGCTGCGTTCCTCGGGCTCGGCCGGGTCAGTGGCGTCGGACGCCGGCTGCTGCGGCTCGGGCAACAGGTCGCTGTTCTTGTCTTCCCACTTGATCAGGTCGACGACCGTGGGCGCTTCGCTGAGGTCGGGCCACAGGTCGTTCCACTCCGCGCCCTCGGCCAACCGCGCCAGTTCGTTGCTCGGTGTGGAGGCACCAGGACGAGCGCTGCGGGCTGCGGCGATCTCGGCCTCGAGGGTGTCGAGGCGCGCGCGCATGACGTCGATGCGCTCGGAGGCGACATCGAGCAGGCCGACCATGTGGTCGGTGAACTCGCGGTGCTCCTCGGAGTAGCGGGCATGGGCCTCGGAGTACTCGGCGGCCTGTTCGGCCCGTACGGTGGCCACCTCGACGCGCAACCGTCTTTCCAGTCGCAGGATGAACCCGCCGAGCACGGCGGAGATCAGCGCTCCGGCACCGGCCGCGAGTCGCGGCCATGGCCCCTCGGTGACGAACGCGACCGCGACGAGCGCGACCGCCAGGACGGGGGCGAACACTGCCAGGACGCGAACGGCGTTCAGGCGACGACGGTGACGGACGGAGGCCATGGGCGTCACCGTACCTTCTTGTACGGCACGAAACGGACGTCACACGCCGGGGCCGCGTCGGCGTTTCGCCGAACTCGGGTCGTCAGGCCCCCGACTCCGACGACGCCGCCGTGAGGATCTCGCCGCCTTGGTCAGTCACCAGCACGGTGTCGGACAATGCCGGCCGGCATGCCGATGTCAGCCGGCCGTGGCCGAGCGCAGCGCGCGTTCCCAGGCCTCGAGGCCCTCCTGTACCTGGGCGGGACTGACGATCAGCGGCGGGATCATTCGCACGACGTTGCCCCACGCGCCGCACATCAGCAGCAGCAGGCCGTTCTCGTGCGCGGCCGCCTGGGCTCGCTGCGCGGTCGCGGCGTCGGGTTCGCCGTCGGCGGTGACGAACTCGCACCCGACCATCAGGCCGAGTCCGCGCACGTCGCCGATGCCCGGGTGATCGCTCGCCAGGCGCTGCAGGCCGGTGAACAGTTCGGCCCCCATGGCAGCGGCGTTGTCGACGAGCTTCTCGTCCTCGATGACGTCCACCGTGGCCAGCGCCGCCGCGCACGCCACGGCGTTGCCGCCGTACGTGCCGCCTTGCGACCCGGGCCAGGCCTTCGCCATCAGCTCCTCACGAGCTGCGATGAGCGAGAGCGGGAAACCGCTGGCCAGACCCTTGGCGCTGACGAGGATGTCGGGCATGACGCCGAAATGCTCGTGCCCCCAGTACGTGCCGGTGCGGCCCCACCCGGTCTGCACCTCGTCGACGATCAGCAGGATGCCGTGCCGGTCGGCACGTTCGCGCAGACCCTGCAGGAAGCCGGGCGTCGCCGGGATGTAGCCGCCTTCGCCGAGCACGGGCTCGACGATGAACGCCGCGGTCTCCTGCGGTGCGGTGACCGTATTGAGCAGGTAGTCCAGCTCCCGCAGCGCGAACTCGGTGGCGGTGTCCTCGTCCCAGCCGTAGCGGAAGGCGGTGGGGAACGGCGCCACGGCCACGCCGCCCATGAGTGGGGAGAGGCCGGCGCGGAACTTCAGCCCCGAGGTCGTCATGGAGGCTGCGCCGAAGGTGCGGCCGTGGAACGAGCCGTGGAAGACGACGACATTGGGCCGCCCGGTGGCGTGGCGGGCCAGGCGCAGGGCCGCCTCGACCGACTCGCTGCCGGAGTTCATGAAGAACAGGGAGTCCAGACCAGCAGGCAACACGTCACCCAGCCGCTCGGCCAAACGCAGGAGGGGCCGGTGCATGACGGTGGTGTACTGCCCGTGGATCAACGTGGCCACCTGTTGCTGCGCGGCCTCGACCACCCGCGGATGGCAGTGCCCGGTGCTCGTGACGCCGATGCCGGCGGTGAAGTCGAGGTACCGGGTGCCGTCCTCAGCGTAGAGATAGCAGCCCTCGCCACGAGCCGCCAGGACCGGCGTCGCCTGCTTGAGCAGTGGGGACAAGGTCGCCATGGCAACTCCCGTTCGCATCTGATTGTTAGATTGTCGACAATCCCACTCTAAGCCTCCCTACGGTCTCGACGCGAGGGGTAGTTTCGACCCATGACGACAACCAACCCGGACATCGTGTCCGCTGTGCCGACTCGTCTGCTCATCGGCGGCCAGTGGCGCGACGCGACCGAAACGGCGACGATGCCGGTCGAGGATCCCTCCACCGGCTCGACCCTGTGCGACGTGGCCGACGCCTCCCCGGCCGACGCGATGACGGCGCTCGACGCCGCCGTGGCCGCCCAGGAGTCCTGGGCCGCGCACCCGCCCCGGCAGCGCAGCGAGATCTTGTACCGCGGGTATCGCGCCCTGCTCGATCGCCAGGACGAGCTGGCCCGGCTGATGACGCTCGAGATGGGCAAGCCGCTGGCGGAGTCGAAGGGCGAGGTCGCCTACGCAGCGGAGTTCCTGCGGTGGTTCTCCGAGGAAGCCGTGCGCATCGACGGCGGCTACGCCACGGCACCGGACGGCAAGAGCCGGTTCCTGGTGATGCGTCGTCCCGTCGGCCCGTGCCTGCTCATCACCCCGTGGAACTTCCCGATGGCCATGGGTGCCCGGAAGATCGGGCCCGCCATCGCCGCCGGCTGCACGATGGTGATCAAGCCGGCGCCGCAGACCCCGCTGTCCATGCTGGCCTTGGCCGAGATCCTTCAGGAGGCCGGGCTGCCGGACGGTGTCCTCAACGTCGTCACGACCTCCCGGGCCGGCGAGGTCGTGGAACCGTTGCTGCGCGATCCCCGCACCCGCAAGCTGTCGTTCACCGGCTCGACCGCCGTGGGACGTATCTTGCTCGAGCAGTCGGCGCAGAACGTCATCCGTACGTCGATGGAGCTGGGCGGCAATGCCCCGTTCATCGTGTTCGACGACGCCGACCTCGACCGCGCCGTCGAGGGCGCGATGCAGGCGAAGATGCGCAACATCGGCGAAGCGTGCACCGCGGCGAACCGGCTCTACGTGCACGCCTCGGTCGCCAGCGAATTCACCGCTCGTCTGACCGCGCGGATGAGCGAGTTGCGGGTGGGCCGCGGCGTCGACGACGGCGTTCAGGTCGGCCCGCTGATCGACGAGGCCGGCCGCTCCAAGGTGCAGCGGCTGGTGGACGATGCCGTCGCCCGCGGCGCGAAGGTCGAGGTCGGCGGCGCCCCGCTGCCGGGACCCGGCTACTTCTATCCGCCGACGGTACTGACCGGCGTGGCCACGGACGCCGAGATGCACCACAACGAGATCTTCGGCCCGGTCGCACCGGTGACGACGTTCGAGACCGAGGACGAAGTCGTCACAGCGGCCAACGCCACGCCGTTCGGGCTCGTCTCGTACGTGTACACGCGAGATCTCGACCGCGCCCTACGGCTCAGCGAGGCGCTCGAGACGGGGATGCTCGGCATCAACCAGGGCATCGTGTCGACCCCGGCGGCGCCGTTCGGCGGAGTCAAGCAGTCGGGACTCGGGCGCGAAGGCGGCCGGGTGGGCATCGAGGAGTTCCTCGAGATCACCTACGTCAACATCGGCTTGGGCTGATTGTCCGAGACCAGCCGAGCCAGCGCGTCGTCCATGTGAGCGGTGATGATTTCGTCGAGGCGTTGTGCATCGCGCGACCGCAGCGCCTCGACGATGCCCCGGTGCTCGTCGACGACCCCCTCGGGGCGCTGGTACGTGCGCTCCAGCTCGGCCATGCACATCCGGGTTTCGACCAGCAGCGTCTGATGCATCCGGCGCAGCCGCGGGCTCTGCGCGAGGTCGACCAGGACCTCGTGGAAGGCGAGGTCCGCGTCACTGAGGGCGCGCAGGTCCGGGCCGTCAGCGGCCTCGACCATCTGGCGTAGCGGTTCGTGCAGCGCCGCGACGGCTTTGTCGGTGTCACGCTGCAGGATCGCTCGCACGGCCGCACGCTCGATGGCCGACCTGGCGAGGTAGACGTCGCGGATGTCGTCGTCGTCGAGCTCGATGACGAACAGTCCGCGGTTCGGTTCGCTGCGGACGATGCCTTCTTGCACCAGGCGTTGCATGGCCTCGCGCAACGGGCCCCGGCTCACCTTGAGCTGCGCGGCCAGGGCCGCCTCACCCAACTGGGCACCCGGCGGCAGGGTGCCGTACATGATGGCCGTGCGCAGCTCGCGCGCGATGTAGCTCGCTGTGGACTCCCGCGCGACCGGAGAGATCTCACCGCGCCGGCTCATCACCGCTGTCCCTGTGGCGTCACGTACACAGCCTCCCGGAACAGCCTACCGAGTCCCGGGCGCGAGGATGCCGCCCCGACCAGGCGCAAAGCCTCCCAGACCGTCACCTGGTTCGCCGTCAGGACCGTCTTGCCGACGTGCTCCTCCAGGTCGTCCAGCCAGGCGACGCTGTGCAGGGCCGTGTCGGGCATGAGCACCGCCTGCGCGTCCGGGTGATCGTAGGAGCGCGCCAGCGCGAAGACCTCGTCACGGCCGAGCCGGCCGACTTCGGCGGCGGTGATGATGCCGTGGCTGGACATGCCGACGACGTCGACGCCCGCGGCGGCGAGGAACTGCACGAATCGCTGAGCAACGTCGTCGGGGTAGGTGGCGGCCACGGCGACGGAGGTCAGCCCCAGGGCCTGCGCGGCCCGCGCGAAGGCCAGCGACGTGCTGGACACCGGCACACCGAGGATGGCCTCCACGCCCGCTGCCTGCTCGTGCGCGCCCTCCCAACCGAACACGAAACTGCCGCTGGTGCAGGCCCACATGACGGCGTCGGGATCGTGGCGGCGCAGCGCCTCGGCCCCTTCGGCCAGCCGCTCCGGCCGGCCGAGGTCGAGCAGCGCATCGACCCGGTGAGCATCCTCACCCACCGACGTGTGCACCAGCGGCACGGCGACGTCGCCGAGGCGCTGCTCGATGGCCGGATAGTCGTCCTCGGCCGAATGACCCGGGTACAGCATTCCGAGCGTGGCAGTGACAGCCATGTGCAATCCCATGAGATCGATACAGAAATTGTCGACAATCATACCGTGTCGAGCACGGCCTGGCCCGGCCCGACGGCAGCCAGGCCGATGTCGCGCAGTGCTCCCCACGCGGTGACCTGATTGGCCGTCAGTACCGGCTTGCCCAGCTCCTGCTCGAGCGAGGCGATGAGGTCGTAGGTGGGCAAGTTGGTGCAACTGACGAAGATCGCCTCGGCCTCCGGGCGATCGGCGTCCTTGATCAGCCGGTACGTCGTCGAGTAGGGCACGGTCCAGATCCGTCCTTGCAGGCCCAACTGCTCGGTGGCCACCGTCTGCACGCCGGCGGCGTCGAGGAAGCCCAGCAGCGCGTCGGTGACCTCCCGGACGTACGGCGTCGCGATGCCGATGCGCTGCACCCCCAGCGCCTCCAACGCGGCGAGCAAGGCGCCCGACGTCGTCACTGCCGCGGCACCGGCGGCCGCGCGGATGGTCTCACGCAGGTGCAACTCGCCGTCGATGCCGTGCACAAAGCTGCCCGACGTACACGCATAGGCGATCACCTGGGGTTCGCTGGCCATCAGGCTGCGCGCGGCCGCGACGATCTCCGCGTCGCCGCTGACCTGGTCGGCCTGCTCGACACTGACCGGCCCGTCGACGAACGGCGTCCGAGTGATGCGCAGCGACACCTGACTCGGCACCCAGCGCCAGAGCTCCCGGTCGAGAACGAAGTCGTACGGAGCGATGACCCCGACACCGAACTGCGCGGGTGGGCCGGGCGGGCCGGCATAGCCTTCCGGGATCGTCAACGCGACTCCTCGTAGATTGTTGACAATCTGCTAACGCCTTTCTACCGTGAAGTCGGCGTCCACGTCGAGGTATCCGGCTAGGAGAAGGACGGCGATGTCCACCCCCACATGGCCCACCGTCGTGGTGCTGTACGCCGACCAGCGCCCACCAGGTATGCACGCGGTCGAGAAGCACGCGAACGTGCGGTACGTGACCGTCAAGCAGCTCTCGCACGCCCTGCGCGGCGCCGACGTGCTATTCGTGTGGGACTTCCTCTCCGAGGCACTGCGCGACGCCTGGCCGGCGGCCACCGACCTGCGCTGGGTGCACATCGCCTCGGCCGGGGTGGACCGGCTGCTGTTTCCCGAACTGGTGGACAGCGACGTCGTGGTGACCAATTCGCGCGGCGTCTTCGAGCGGCCGATCGCCGAATACGTCCTGGCCACCGTCCTCGCCTTCGCCAAGGATCTGGCGATGACGTGGAGCCTGCAGGTGCGGCGCACCTGGCACCATCGCGAGACCGAACGAGTCCAGGACACTCACGCGCTCGTCCTGGGAACCGGGCCCATCGGCCGTGAGATCGCCCGGCTGCTGTCGTGCGTCGGCATCCGCGTGGCCGGGGTCGGACGCACGGCACGCACCGGTGACCCCGACTTCGGTGTCGTGCACGCCTGCTCCGAACTCGGTGAGGTGGTCGGTGCCGCGGACACGCTCGTCATAGCCGCTCCGCTGACCGAGAGCACGCGCGGGCTCATCGATGCCACCGTGCTGGGCCGGATGAAGCCCACGGCCCGGCTCATCAACGTCGGCCGCGGGCCCATCGTCGACACCGACGCCGTCCTCGAGGCGCTGCGGTCCGGGCGGATCGCCGGCGCGGCGCTCGACGTCTTCCCCGAAGAGCCGCTGCCGGCCGACCATCCGCTGTGGACCACCCCCGGCGCGGTCATCTCACCGCACATGTCCGGTGACGTCGTGGGCTGGCTCGACACTCTGGCTGACCTGTTCGTGGCGGCGTTCGACCGCTGGCGGCGCGACGAGCCGTTGCCGAACGTCGTCGACAAGCATCTCGGCTACGTCCCCACGGAGAGTGCCTCATGACCGAACCGGCCGACCTCAGCGCCGTCGACCTCCTGCGTGCCTATCGCGCCGGACAGTTGTCGCCCGTGGAGGCGACCCAAGCCGTCCTGCAGCGTATCGACGACACGAACCCGGAGCTCAACGCGTTCTGCCTGGTCGATCACGAACGCGCGCTGGCCGCCGCGCGCGAATCGGAGCACCGGTGGCACCGCGGCGAGCCGGTGGGACTGCTGGACGGCGTGCCCACGTCGATCAAAGACCTCGTTCTCACCGCGGGGTGGCCGACGCTGCGCGGCTCGCACCTGATCGACCCCGACCAGTCGTGGGACGAAGATGCACCGGCCACCGCCCGGCTGCGTGAGCACGGCGCGGTCCTGGTCGGCAAGACGACCTCGCCGGAGTTCGGCTGGAAAGGGGTCACCGACAGTCCCCTGCACGGCGTCACCGGCAACCCGTGGAACCCGCAGCGCACCGCGGGCGGCTCGAGCGGCGGCAGCGCAGCGGCCGTCGCGCGCGGCATGGGGCCGCTGTCCATCGGCACCGACGGCGGCGGTTCCATCCGCATCCCGGCCGGGTTCTCCGGCATCTTCGGGATCAAGCCCACGTACGGCCGGGTCCCGCACCATCCGGCCAGTCCGTTCGGCACGCTGGCCCACGTCGGCCCGATGACCCGCACGGTCGCCGACGCCGCGCTCATGTTGGACGTGCTCGCGCTGCCGGATCCGCGGGACTGGTCGGCGCTGCCGCCGACCACCGTGGAGTTCCGCACCGCGATCGAGACGCCGATCGAAGGCCTGCGCATCGCCTACAGCCCCGACCTCGGCTACGTCGACGTCGACCCCGAAGTCGCCGACGCCGTGCGGCGTGCGGTGGACGTCCTGGTGCGCCTGGGCGCCGAGGTCGAGCAGGTGGACCCGGGATTCACCGACCCGGTGGAGGCCTACGAGGCGCTGTGGTTCAGCGGCGCCGCCAAGGTCGTGTCGGCCTTCGGCGAGTCCGCCGTCGAGAAGATCGATCCCGGCCTGGCCGCCGGCGTCGCTCGTGGCCGCGACCTCACCGCGTCGGACTACCTGGATGCCACCGCTGTCCGAGTCGAGCTGGGCCGACGGATGGGCCTGTTCCATCAGCGTTTCGACCTGCTGGTGACGCCGGCCCTGCCGATACCGGCCTTCGAGGCAGGACATGACGTCCCGCCCGGTTCGTCGCACCGGGAGTGGACCGGGTGGACGCCGTTCAGCTACCCGTTCAACCTCACCCAGCAACCAGCGGCGAGCGTGCCGTGCGGCTTCACCTCAGACGGGCTGCCGATCGGTCTGCAGGTCGTGGGTCCGCGCCACGCCGACGCCACCGTCCTCGCCGCCTGCCACGCCTACGAACGGGCGCGGTCCTGATCAGCCGCGGCTAGCCTTTCGCGCCGTTCACACCGTTCTCGTCGGTGTCATCGGGTGGGACGACACACGCACGTTCCAGCCGGATCGCCGCGGTCGTCATCGCCACCGCGCACACGACCACCCCGGCCGCCAGGATCGCGCGTTCGCGGCCCATCGGCGATTGCAGCATCGTGAGCGCCAGGGCGCCCAGGCCGGCGTAGAGGCCCGTGGCCACCGCGCCGAAATACGCCATGGCCTTGGCCAGGGCCACCGCCCGAGCCACCCGCAGTGGATCGATGCACCGGTAGTAGCGGCGTTCTTCGATCCACTGCCGCACGGCGCGCGCCCCGGCGAACGCACCGATGGACAGGAACAGCAACAGGAACGGCAGCACCCAGGGAATGGGCGGCAACGCTCCGGACCACACGTCGATGATCTGGCTGAGCGACCAGCCGATCGGGGTGGCGATGAGTGCGGTCCACACCAGGGTGCTGACCTTGGTCTTCTGCACGGGACGACGGAGCCGGAGTCAGCTCGGGAACTCCAGCCGCTCCTCCAGGCGGCGCACCCCGGTGGCGTCGACGCCAGAGCTCAGGTCGATCACCCGGCCCAGGCCGGGCACGTGAAAGTCGGGATCGACGTCGGCCCACGGAATGAGCACGAACGCCCGCTCGGCCAGCCGCGGATGCGGGACGGTCAGGTCTTCGTCGTCGGCGGTGACGTCGCCGACGGCCAGGACGTCGATGTCCAGCGTGCGCGGGCCGTTGGGCACCTCGCGGGTGCGGCCGTACGCGCTCTCGGTGGACTGGGCACGTTCCATCAGCGAACGCGGTGACAGGGTGGTGTCGACGACCAGCACGGCGTTGTAGAAGTTCGGCTGGTCCTCCGGGCCGCCAACGGGTTGCGACTCGTACACCGGCGACACGGCGACCGGGACGATCTCGGAGGAGTCGGTCAGTGTGTCGACAGCGGCTTGCAGATAGTCCAGTCGGTCGCCGACGTTGCTGCCGAGGGCGAACGCCGTCCGGCGTAACGGACGCAGATCGCCGGTCAGCGTGTCGGCGTCGACGACGTTGGGGTTTGGCACATTGGTCACGTTCGAGCCCTTCGAATCGTCACGGTCACATCACCGAACGGCACCGGCACTGGCGCCTCCGGCTTGTGCACGGTCACTTCGACATCCTCGACTCTGGGTTCATCCAGGCAGAGGTCTGCTACGCGCTGGGCGAGAGTCTCGACCAGGCGGACCGGCTCCCCCGAGACGAGATCGACCACCCGTTCGGCCAGACTGCCATAGTCAACCGTTTCGGTCAGGTCGTCGCTCTCGGCCGCCGCACGAGTGTCGACGCCGAGAGAGACGTCGACAATGAACGTCTGGCCGTTGTCCCGCTCGTGCGGGAACCAGCCATGATGTCCACGCGCGGTCAGACCACGCAGCTCTATACGGTCGGGCACGCCACGACCCTAGTCCCAGCACCGTCGATGTGGCTTCCCCCGGGTCGGTGGTCTTCGCCACGATCATCGGCCCGCCTTCTGGTATTCCTCGCCCAGACGCGCGGCGACATGCACGGCGTCGAGCGTGGCCGGGACCGTGTGCACCCGGACACACCAGGCCCGATCCAGCGCCGCCGGTACCGTCAACGCGTCGGTGGCCGCGTCGCGCCCCGCCGGCGGGCGCCGTTCGCCCGTGCGCGGGTCCGACAGCAGGACGCCGAGGAAGGTCTTTCTCGACGCCGCGAGCAGGACCGGGAAATCCATCGCCACAATCTCGCGCATCCGGCCCAGCAAGGTCCAGTTGTGGTCCCACGTCTTGGCGAAGCCGAGACCGGGATCGATCGCGATCCGGTCCGGCCGCACGCCCGCCGCGACGGCGGCGTCGATCCGGGGCCGCAGCTCGGCGATGACGTCGGTCACGACGTCGTCGTACCTGGTCAGCTCCTGCATCCGGTCGGAGTGACCACGCCAGTGCATCAGCACGATCGGGACCTCCGCCGCGGCCACGACGTCGAGCATGTTCGGGTCGGCCAAGCCGCCGGACACGTCGTTGACCAGGCGCGCTCCGGCCGCCAGAGCCTGCTCGGCGACGGTGGCGCGCATCGTGTCGATCGAGACGACGGCGCCCGCGGCGGCCAGTTCACGCACGACCGGGATGACCCGGCGGAGCTCCTCGTCGACCGAGGGCCGCTGCGCGCCTGGCCGGGTGGACTCGCCGCCCACGTCGACCAGGTCGGCGCCCTCGGCCACGAGTTGCAGCCCGTGGGCGATCGCGTCGGAGGTCTCGAACCAAGAACCGCCGTCGGAGAAGGAGTCCGGGGTCACGTTCACCACGCCCATGACCAGCATGCGCGGAGGCTGCGGCAGATCGGCGACATAGCGCGCCGGACGTCCGCAGCTGGCCGGATCCGTCATCGTGGCACCGCGATGTCGCGTCGGTGGTGGCTGCCGTCGAGCTGGATGTGGCCGACTGCCTCGTAGGCGCGAGAGCGAGCGTCGCGCTGATCGCGGCCGACCCCGGTGACCGAGAGCACCCGGCCCCCGCTCGAGACCAGCACGCCGTCGCTGTCGATGCGGGTGCCGGCGTGCAGAACCTCGACGCCTTCGACGGCGGCGGCCTTGTCGAGGCCGCCGATCTGGTCGCCGAGACGAGTCGCCTGCGGATATCCGTGCGCGGCGATCACCACGGTGACGGCCGCGCCGTCGTGCCAGATGGGTCGCGGGTGTTGGGCGAGGGTGCCGGTGGCTGCTGCCCGCAGCAGCCCGCCGAGCCCCGAGCGGAGCCGGGCCAGGACGGCTTGGGTCTCGGGATCGCCGAATCGGGCGTTGAATTCCACGACCCGGATGCCCCGCGACGTCAGGGCCAGCCCGGCGTAGAGCAGGCCGGCGAACGGTGTGCCGCGGCGGTGCATCTCGGCCACGGTGGGCTGGATCACCCGGTCCATCACGTCGTCGACGAAGCCGTCGGGCAGCCAGGGCAACGGGCTGTAGGCGCCCATGCCGCCGGTGTTCGGGCCCTGATCGTCGTCGTAGGCGCGCTTGTAGTCCTGGGCGGGGGCCAGCGGGACGGCGGCCATGCCGTCGGTGACGCAGAACAACGAGACCTCGGGACCGTCGAGGAACTCCTCGATGACGACCCGGCCGCACGCCTCGGCATGCTGCACCGCGATCGCGCGGTCCTCGGTGACCACGACGCCCTTGCCAGCGGCCAGGCCGTCGTCCTTGACCACGAACGGCGCACCGAACCGGTCCAGTGCATCCGCCACCTCCGCGGGCGTGTCGCAGACCACCGCCATCGCCGTCGGCACACCGGCCGCGGCCATGACCTCCTTGGCGAAGGCCTTGGAACCTTCGAGCCGGGCGGCCCGCGCCGAAGGGCCGAAGCAGGCGATGCCCCGCGCGCGGACGGCGTCGGACGCGCCGGCCACCAGCGGCGCCTCCGGTCCGATGACCACGAGATCGGCATCGAGGCGGGCGGCGAGATCGGCGACCGCCTCGTCCCGGTCGACCTTGACGGGGTGGACGGGGACCTCAGCGGCGATACCGGCGTTGCCCGGCGCGGCATGCACCTCGGCGACCTCGGGATCGCGCAGCAAGCAGCGAACGAGCGCATGCTCGCGGGCGCCGGAACCGATGACGAGTACCTTCACGGCCGCCGAGCCTATCGGGCATCGCGGCGCGCCGAAGGCGGTCGGGGGCTGTCGGTGGGACTGATTATGGTGAGGACGATGACACAGCGTTGGATCGACCTCATCGGTGCCGTCAACGTCCGCGACCTCGGTGGCCTGCCCACGACCGACGGCGGCACGACCCGGTTCGGGCGGGTTCTGCGCTCGGACAACCTGCAGAGTTTGACCGCTCACGACGTCGACCGGCTGACCGGCGCCCTCGGCGTCACCGACGTCGTCGACCTGCGCACCACCGTCGAGGTCGTCTCCGAAGGGCCAGGCCCGCTCACGCACGAGCCCTCGGTGACGGTCCACCATCTGTCGCTGTATCCGGAAGTCGGCGAACGAACCGATGTGCAGGCCGACCCGCTGTTGCCGTGGAACACCGAGGACGGCGTCAAGATCTGGGAGTCCGCGGGCGTCTACTACACCAACTATCTGCGTCATCGACCCGCCAACGTGGTCGCCGCGCTGCGCACCATGGCCTACGGCGCCGGAGCCACCATCGCCCACTGTGCCGCGGGCAAAGACCGTACCGGCGTGGTCTGTGCGTTGGCTCTGTCCGTCGCGGGCGTCGAGCGCGACGCGATCGTCGACGACTACGCCCAGAGCGGCGAGCGCATCGAGCAGATCATCGGCCGGCTCAAGGCCTCGCCCACCTACGCTCCCGACCTCGACGACCGGCCCGCCTCCAGTCAGCGCCCGAACGCGCAGGACATGCACACCTTCCTGCGCCACGTCGACGCCGATTTCGGCGGCGCACTCACCTGGCTGCGCCAGCACGGCTGGACCGCCGCCGACACCGACGCGCTGCGCGCGCGGCTGGTCAGCTGACGGCTCGGTCCGCGGTCAGCGCCGCGGTCAGGCGGTCGCGGACCGGCGGCCACTCGCCGGCGAGGATCGAGTAGTAGACGGTGTCGCGCCAGCTTCCGTCTGGCCGCCGGATGTGGTGGCGCAAGGCGCCCTCACGCACGGCGCCCAAGCGCTCGATCGCCCGCTGGGAGCGGGTGTTGAGGTGGTCGGTCTTCAGCGCCACCCGTTCGAGGCCGAGCGTGTCGAAGGCGTGGCCGAGCACGAGCAGCTTGGTCGCGGTGTTGACCTCGGTCCGCCACCAGGCCGGACCGATCCAGGTCGAGCCCAGCTCGACCCGCAGGTTGGTTTCGTCGATGTCGAGGAAGGACGTGGAGCCGACGATCCGGCCGTCGGCGCGTCGCCGGATCGCCCACGGCACGACCTGCCCGGTGCGGCCGCGTTGCACGATCTGCGCCACCGCGTCGGCCAGTCCGGCCGGGCCTGGAGTCCACGTGGTCAGCCACCGGAACAACTCGTCGGGGTCGGATACGGCGGCATCCAGCTCCGGCGTGTGCGCCTCGGTGAGCGGCTCGAGGCGTACCCAGGCGTTGTCCAGCGTGACGGCAGTGATGGCGACCATCGGGTCATCATGGCAGCCCGGCCGATTGCGTAGCATGGCCGTCCGTGACCCGCAGCGCCCCGACTTCACTCATCCGCCCGTATCGGCCCGGCGATGACGACGCGCTCTACGACATCTGCTTGCGCACCGGGGACAGCGGCGAGGACGCCACCCATCGCTACACCGATCCCCGCCTGATCGGCGAATTGTTCGTGGGGCCGTACCTGCGCTTCGAACCGGAGTTGGCGTTCGTCATCGAGGAGTCCGGCCAGGTCCTGGGCTACATCCTCGGCGCACGCGACACCCGCGCCTTCGAGGCGGCGTGTGAGCAGCACTGGTGGCCGCCACTGCGCCGGCGCTACCCGCTCGACGCGTTCCCGTCCGACTCCGCCGACGCGTCGCTGGTGAATCACATCCACCG
The DNA here is from genome assembly GCA_021793295.1 of Actinomycetes bacterium. GTDB lineage: Bacteria > Actinomycetota > Actinomycetes > Jiangellales > Jiangellaceae > Haloactinopolyspora. The sequence continues at coordinate 14,627 of JAJYTA010000038.1, read as the reverse complement.
GCCCGGCCGCGCAGACGACGACGTGGTGGCCGACTACCCGGCGCACCTGCACATCGACCTGTTGCCACCGGCGCAGGGCCGTGGCCTCGGGCGGGCCCTGATGCAGCGGCTGCTGGCGGCGTTGCGCGAGGCCGGTGCTCCCGGCGTGCATCTCGGTGTCGGCGCGGCGAACGAGCGCGCCGTGGGCTTCTACACCCGCCTCGGGTTCGAGGTGTTGAAACGTCCGCCACGCGCGCTGGTCATGGGCCGGTCCACGGCGATGTGACCGAGCCTGTCGGCACGGCCGGTCACCGGATGAGGTCGCGCACCGCCACGATCTGGTCGCGGCCCGGGCCGACGCCCACCGCCGAGATCGGCGCCCCGCACATCTGCTCGACGGTCTCGACGTAGCGCCGCGCGGCTGCGGGCAGGTCGCTGAGCGTGCGGGCCTCGGTGATGTCCTCATGCCAGCCCTCGAGGTACTCGAAGATCGGCACCGCGTGGTGGAACTCGGTCTGGGTCAGCGGCATCTCGTCGTGGCGGACGCCGTCGATCTCATAGCCCACGCAGACCGGTACCGGGTCGTAGCCGGTGAGGACGTCGAGCTTGGTCAGCACAAAATCGGTGGTCCCGTTGACCCGCACCGCATAGCGGCCGATGACGGTGTCGAGCCAGCCGCACCGGCGCGGCCGCCCGGTCGTCGTCCCGAACTCGCCACCGGCCTTGCGCAGCCGATCGCCTTCCTCGCCGTGCAACTCGGTGGGGAACGGCCCTTCGCCGACGCGGGTCGTGTAGGCCTTCATGACGGTGATCACGCTGTCGATGCGCGTCGGCGGGATGGCCGACCCCGTGCACGCTCCGCCGGAGGTCGCATTCGACGAGGTCACGAACGGGTAGGTGCCGTGGTCGACATCCAACAAGGTGGCCTGGCCGGCTTCGAGAAGGACGGTCTCGCCGGCGTCGAGCGCCTTGGCCAGCAGCAGCCCGGTGTCGGTGACCATGGGGCGCAGCCGGTCGGCATAGCTCATCAGCTCGTCCACGACCTCGTCCACGCTCACCGCGCGACGGTTGTAGACCTTGACCAACAGCTGGTTCTTCTGGTCCAGTGCGCCTTCGACCTTCTGCCGCAGGATCTTCTCGTCGAACAGGTCCTGCACCCGAAGGCCCACCCGGGCCATCTTGTCCGCGTAGGTCGGGCCGATGCCCCGGCCGGTGGTGCCGATCTTGCGCTTGCCGAGGAAACGCTCGGTGACCTTGTCGAGTACGCGGTTGTACGACGGGATCAAGTGCGCATTCGCACTGATGACCAGCGACGACACGTCGACGCCGCGAGCGTCGAGCGCCTCCAGCTCGTCGAACAGGACACCGAGATCGATGACGACACCGTTACCCACGACCGGCGTCACCCCGGGGGTGAGGATGCCGGACGGCAGCAGGTGCAGGGCGTAGGTCTCGTCACCGATGACGACCGTGTGCCCGGCGTTGTTGCCGCCGTTGAACTTCACGACGTAGTCGAGGTGGCCGCCGATGAGATCGGTGGCTTTGCCTTTGCCTTCGTCGCCCCATTGGGCTCCGACCAAGACGATCGCGGGCATGGTGAGACACCCCTAGTGAACGGATGGTGAGCGGGTGGTGAGCGAACTGCGGCCGCTGCAGAGGCTACCTGATGGGCCGACGGCGAGGTCAGCTCAGCTCGGTGGCCGCCGTCGGGCTGGAATCACGCAGGAACTGCGCACACCGGGTGGCCTCGTCGGACTCGCCGATGGCCTCAGCTGCCCGCCCCAACGCGAACAAGGCCCGAAGGAAGCCACGGTTCGGTTCGTGTTCCCACGGCACCGGGCCATGCCCCTTCCAGCCCGCCCGCCGAAGCTGGTCGAGGCCGCGATGGTAACCGGTACGGGCGTAGGCGTACGACGTGACGGCGTCGCCGGCAGCAAACGCCCGGTCCGCGAGCTCGGCCCAGGCCAGTGACGACTCGGGGTGAGACGCGGCGACGGTGGCCGGATCGACCCCCGCCGCCAGCGCCTCATGCGGTTCCGGATCGTCGGGCAGCCGCGTCTCCGGTGGCTCGCCGAGTAGGTTCTGACCTACGGTCACGACATCCGCTTTCCGGCCGAGCGCAGCTGCTGCGCCGCCTCGACGACCCGCTGCGACAGGCCGGCCTCGGCCAGCTTGCCCCAGGCGCGCGGGTCGTAGGTCTTCTTGTTGCCGACCTCGCCGTCGATCTTCAGCACGCCGTCATAGTTCTTGAACATGTGGTCGACGACCGGACGGGTGAAGGCGTACTGGGTGTCGGTGTCGATGTTCATCTTGACCACGCCGTAGTCGACCGCGGCGGAGATCTCCTCCTCGCTGGAACCGCTACCGCCGTGGAAGACCAGGTTGAACGGCTTGTCCTGGCCGACTCGCTCACCGACCGCCTGCTGAATGTCACGCAGGATCTCCGGGCGCAGCTTGACGTTGCCCGGCTTGTACACCCCGTGCACGTTGCCGAAGGTCAGCGCGGTCAGGTAGGTGCCGTGCTCGCCCGTGCCCAGCGCCTCGGCGGTGGCCAGGCCGTCCTCGACCGTCGTGTAGAGCTTCTCGTTGATCTCGTGGGCCACGCCGTCCTCTTCGCCGCCGACGACGCCGACCTCGATCTCGAGGAGCGTCTTGGCCTCGGCGGACAGCGCGAGCAGCTCACGCGCGAGCTTCAGGTTCTCATCGAGCGGCACCGCGGAGCCGTCCCACATGTGCGAGCCGAACAGTGGATTCTCACCCGCCTTGACCCGCTCGGTGGACGCCGCGAGCAGTGGCTTCACCCACTTTTCGACGGCATCGACGGGAGCGTGGTCGGTGTGCAGCGCGATCTGCACGTCGTAGCTCTTGGCCACTTCGTGCGCGAACGCGGCGAAGGCGATGGCCCCGCGCACCCGGTCTTTGACTGTGGGACCGGAGAGGTACTCCGCACCGCCGGTGGAGATCTGGATGATGCCGTCGCTCTCGGCGTCGGCGAAGCCGCGCAATGCCGCGTTGAGGGTCTGCGACGACGTGACGTTGATGGCGGGATACGCGAACGAGCCTGCCTTGGCCCGGGCGATCATCTCGGCGTAAACCTCGGGATTGGCGATGGGCATGAAAGCTCCGTTTCGTTCTACGGCAGCAGGCCGACTGTTCTGGATCGCGTCCCACGTCGGCGGGGAACGGTCGTGTCACTCACCAGTATCACCGCGACGGCGCGCGCATGCGAATGCGGGACACTGGAGACCCTGGAACTGCTACAGCCGTCGATTGATGACGCGGCAAGCGATAGCCTAGACTCAAGATCACCACTCTTCCCCTGGGGGCACCCTGTGCCAGAGCGCCGCACTGTCGTCGCGAGCAAGGCCGGACTCCATGCCCGGCCTGCCGCCGTGTTCGTCAAAGCCGCCGCCGAGCAGCCCACGGCGGTGAGTATCCGTAAGCCCGACGGCGACCCCGTCGACGCGTCCAGCATCCTGTCGATCATGACCCTCGGCGTCGAGCAGGGTGACGAAGTCATCCTCTCCGCTGAAGGCGAGCACGCGGACGAGGCCCTCGACGCTCTCGTCGAGCTGCTGGAGCGCGACCTCGACGAGTGACTCACAGGCCGAGCTCCTCCAGGACCGGCAGCTGTGAGCGCACCTCGGCGCGCGCCGCTCGCGCGTCCGCGGCCTCCAGCGCTACCTCGGCGAGCCGCCCGCACTCCTCCCGAGACACCGACAGCAGCACCTCGGCCACGTCCGGAATCGCCCGCGCAGTCATGGACAGGCTGGTGACCCCGAGACCCACCAGGACCACCGCGAGCGCCGGGTCGGCGGCAGCTTCCCCGCACACGCCCACCGGCCGGTCGTGCCGCTCGCCCGCCTCGGCGGTGCGGCCGACGAGCTGGAGCGCCGCGGGTTGCCAGGGGTCGTTCAGCTCGGCCAGCTCACCGTGCAGCCGATCCGCGGCCATCGTGTACTGCGTCAGGTCGTTGGTGCCGATGCTGACGAACGACACGTGCCGCATGAGCAACTCCGCCCGCAGGGCGGCGGCCGGCACCTCCACCATGATCCCGGGCGTGTCCAAGCCGTGGCGGCCCACCGCGGCGGCGAACGACTCGGCTTCGTCGGGCGTGGCCACCATCGGAGCCATCACCCACACGTCGGCAGAGCTGCGCCCTGCGGCCACGGCGATCGCTTCGAGCTGGTGTTCCAAGACCTCCGGATGCGCCACGACGGTCCGGTAACCGCGCACGCCGAGCGCGGGGTTGGCCTCGGAGGTGTCGGTGAGGAACGGCAGCGGCTTGTCCGCCCCGGCGTCCAAGGTGCGGACCACCACTTTGCGTCCCGCGAACGGCTCGAGGACCGCGGCATACTGCTCGGCCTGGTGGTCGACGTCCGGCTCGGTGGTGCGGCCCAGGAAGCAGAACTCGGTCCGGAACAGCCCGATGCCCTCGGCCCCGGCTTCAGCTGCGGCGACAGCGCCGGCCGGGTCGCCGACGTTGGCGAGCAGCTGCACCCGGTGCCCGTCGCTGGTCCGGCCGGTTCCGTCGAAGTGCCGCTGCCGCTGCCGCGCCGCCTGGACCTGACGGACTTTCTGCTCGGGCGGGTCCGGCTCGACGGTACCGGCGGCGCCGTCGACGAGAACGACCGTGGACTCGGCGATGTCGAGCACGCCGGACGCGGCGACCACCGCCGGCAGACCCAGCGATCGGGCCAGGATCGCCGTGTGCGAGGTCGGCCCGCCTTCGGCGGTGACCAGGGCCACGCACGTCGCCGGGTCCAACGTCGCGGTGTCGGCGGGCGCGAGGTCGCGGGCGGCCAGGACGAACGATTCGGATCTCACTGGCACGCCCGGCGCGGGCAGGCCGCTGAGCTGCGCGATGATGCGGTCTCGGACATCAGCGACGTCGCGGACTCGCTCGGCCATGTAGCCGCCGAGCGACTCGAGCATGGCCGCGACTTCTTCGGCTGCTTCCCACACCGCGCGGGTCGCGGCCGTCCCCGCGGCGACCCGCTTCTGCGCCGCGGCCAGCAACGTCGGGTCGGCGGCCATCAGCGCCGTGGCCTCGAGGACCGCCTGCCCGTCGCCGTGCGCCCGCGCGGCTTTGGCGTCGAGGTCCTGCCGGACCTGCTCGGTCGCCGTCGCGATGCGCGCGGACTCGTGCTCACGGTCCGCGTCAGCCGGCAGCTCGGCGTCGGGCGGGGGCTCCGTGACCGGCTCAGGCATGTGAACCAGCGGCGCCACCGCCCGTCCCGGGCTCACACCTATACCGTTGATCATGAGCCCGCCGACGTCCCGCCGCGTTCGGCCGAGCTCTTCGCGCGCTCCTCCTGCACGATCTCGGCGGCCTCCTCACCGAGCGAGGCGCGCACTTCCTCGACGTCCTCTTCCCGCCCGGGCGTGCGCAGGTTCCACTTGGTGATGACCCATCTGAACAGGAAGTAGTACACGACGGCGTACCCGAGACCGATGACGATGAGCCACAACGGCCCCTCGGCGATCCGGAAGTTCAACGCCCAGTCGATGAAGCCGGCGGAGAACCCGAAGCCGTCGCGCAAGCCGAGGGCGTTGGTCAAGGCCAGCGCCGACCCGGTGAGCACCGCGTGGATGAAGTACAGCGGGAAGGCGACGAACAGGAACGAGAACTCCAGCGGCTCGGTGACCCCGGTGACGAACGACGTCACCGCGGCCGAAAGCATGATGCCGCCGACGACCTTCTTCTGCGCCGGGCGCGCGGTCTGCCAGATGGCCAGCGCCGCAGCCGGCAGCGCGAACATCATGATCGGGAAGAAGCCGGTCATGAACGTTCCCGCCGTGGGGTCGCCTTGCAGGAAGCGCTGGATGTCTCCGACGACGACCTCGCCCCCGGCCGCCTGGAACTCGCCCAGCTGGAACCACGGGAAGGCGTTGAGGATGTGGTGCAGCCCCATCGGGATGAGCAGCCGGTTGGTGAATCCGTAGAGCCCGCCGCCGACCACGTCGTTCTCGGTGACCCACTCGCCGAAGTTCGACAGCGCCCAGTCGAACGGCTTGTACACGAAGCTCATCAACACGGCGATGAACACCGCAGCAACGGCGGTGATGATCGGCACGAAGCGGCGTCCGCCGAAGAACGCGAGGTACGGCGGAAGCTTGATGCGATAGAACCGCTGCCACAGCATCGCCGCCGTCAGGCCGATGACGATGCCGCCGAGAACGCCGAAGTTGATCAGCTCCTGCTCGGCGCCTTCGGCCGGTTCACCCAGGATGTGCGGCGACATCACCTCGGTGACCCCGCTGAAGACCAGGTAGCCGACCACCCCGGCCAGCGCGGTCGAACCGTCGGCCTTCCGGGCGAACCCGATGGCCACACCCAGGGCGAACAGGAGCGGGAGGTGGTCGAATATCGCCCCACCGGCCGCACCGATGACCTCGGCTACCGGCTGCAACCAGCGCAGCGCCTCGTACTGGGCCAGACCGGCCGGCAGCCCCTCGGGTACCGTACCGGGCTCGCCGCCCAGCATGTCGTTGGAGCCCAGGCGCAACAGCAGCGCGGCAGCCGGGAGAACCGCGATCGGCAGCATCAGGCTGCGCCCGATCCGCTGCAGCACGGCTAGCCCTGGGAACCCCTTCTTCTCCGTCGTTGCCGTCGTACTAGCGGCGCTCATCGATTCTCCTCACATTCGTGCCGAGCCAGGACTGGCCGGTCCGGTGTGCAATGTGCGTTCCAGGGTCATGTGCACTTGATATCGATCCGCCCGATACCACGACGTGACGTGCTCCATCGGGCGTCCCGCGGCGAACGACGTCTTGCGAAACACCAGCAGCGGTGCTGCTGGCGGTACCCGCAGGAGCCGGGCGCGTAACGGGTCGGCCCCCTCGGCCCACACCGTCTGCGCCGCCGAGTCGAGAACACGCCCGTAGTCGTGGGCCAGAATCGAGTAGACCGAGCTGGTCAGGTCACGTTCGAGCAATCCCGGCAGCGGCGCGGCCGGTAGCCAGGAGACCTCGTGGGCCATCGGCGCGCCGTCGGCCGAGCGCAGCCGTTCGATCCGGAACGCGCGATCGGTGACGTCGAGGCCCAGAGCCGCGCGGGCCGGCGGCGGGGCGGCGGTCTCGTCGGCACCGAGCACGACCGTCGACGGCTTGTGCCCCCGGCGGCGCATGTCCTCGGTGAACGACGACAGATGCATCTGGGATTCGATGCTCGCTGCCGCCACGAAGGTCCCCTTGCCGCGCACCCGATAGAGCCGACCTTCGGACACCAGCCGGCCGATCGCCTCACGCACCGTGGCCCGGCTGACGTTGAACCGCTCCACGAGCTCGCGCTCGGACGGGACCGGCGAGTCCGGGACCAGCTCGCCCTCGATCAGCGCGAGCAGGATGTCGCGGAGCTGTCGGTGCTTGGGCACGGGGCCGTCGACCACGCTCACGGGGGCCTCTTTCAGCAGATAGATCGGCACTGGTCTAGATGTCTTGACCAGTTGGCCATACAATGTTGCCGCACACCGCTGTTGTCAAGTGGTGAGCGACAAGCGATCCCCGGCCGCCCCGGCCCCGACCCGTGTGAGCTTCGTGCTGCCTGTTCGCCGAACGACCCTCAAGCACCTCCAGGTGCGCGACTACCTCCGCGCCCTGGTGACCGGTGAGCTCAGCGCCGGCGACCCGGTGCCGTCGGAGCGGATGCTGTGCGAGCGCTTCGGCGTCTCGCGGATGACGGTACGGCAGGCGGTCGACGCGTTGGTCGTGGAAGGCCTGCTGGAACGGATCCAGGGTCGCGGCACCTTCGTCGCCCCACCCAAGGTCGATCTGCAGGTACGCCTGGCTTCGTTCACCGAAGAGATGGTCCGCCGCGGGATGACGGCCTCGGTGAAAGTGCTCACCGCCGAGACCGCCCCGGCCCCGCCGGACATCGCCGCAGCCTTGGACATCGCCGTCGGTGACACCGTGATCCACCTGTACCGACTGCGCTTCGCCGATGACGCACCGATGGCCGTGGAGCACACGTGGTTGCCGTCGGACCGGCTGCCCGCGTTCCTGGAGCACGGCGTGCCGTCTAGCGTGTATGTGGAGCTCGGCGAACGAGGCCTGACGCCCGACTGGGGCGAGGACACCATCGACGCCGGCGAAGCCGACGACGAGGAGGCCGAACTGCTGACCATCAAGCCGGGCAAACCCGTGCTGCGCATCACGCGCCGGGCCTTCACCGGCGACCAGGCCATCGAATACGCACAGTCGGCCTATCGTTCGGACCGGTACACCCTGTGGGTACCGGTCTCCAGGCCGAACGCGCCGGTCGTCCCCCGCAGGCGGACGACCACCCAGAACACCGACATCAATCCCAACACCACGCCCAACACCAAGCCCATCAGGAGTACTACGTGACCGAAACGACGATGGCTCGCGAGATCGCCGAACAGCCCGACGCCCTCGCCCGCACGATCGAATCGCTTCGGCCGTTGCGCTCCGACCTACGTTCGCTGGCCGACCAGCGCCGCGCGGTGCTGTTCGTCGCCCGCGGCTCGTCGGACAACGCCGCCGTCTACGGGCGCTACCTGGTGGAGGTGCACGCCGGGTTGCGGGGTGGGCTCTCGGCGCCGAGCGTCGCCACCCACTACCACGCCGACCTCGACCTGTCCGATGCCGTCGTGGTCTCAGTGTCGCAATCGGGCGAGACCGGCGAGATCATCGAGGCCCAACAGTGGGCGAGCGAGCACGGGGCCCGGACGATCGCCGTCACCAACGACGGCGACAGCGCCCTCGCGCAGGCAGCCGACCTCGCCATGATCACCCAGGCCGGTCGCGAGCTCGCGGTTCCGGCCACGAAGTCGTACACGGCGCAGCTGGCGGCCATGGCGGTGCTCGCTGACGCCTTGTCACCGAAGCCCGGCTCGCTCGATGCCGACCTCGACCGGGTGCCGGGCGAGGTGCAGCGCCTCATCGACGGACGTGCCGGTGTCGATGAGGCCGCCGAACGGCTGGCCTCGACTCCGGACGTGCTCGTCAGCGGCCGCGGCATCACCTTCGGCACTGCGCTGGAAGCGGCGTTGAAGCTGGAAGAGACCTGCCTGCGGCCGGTACGCGGCCTGTCCTACGCCGACCTGCGGCACGGACCGATCGCGGTGGTGGACGACGAGCACGTGGCCTTGCTGGTCTCGGCCGCCGATGGTCCGATGGTGGCGGGGCTCACCGAGCTGGCCCACGACCTGCGCCGACGGGGCGCTGCGGCGACAGTGGGTATCGGTGGCGACAGCACGTTCGCCGCCGCCGTGGATGTCGCCGTGGCCGGCCCGGATCTGCCCGAACTGGTCTCGCCGCTGGCCCTGGTCGTGCCCGCCCAGCTGACCGTGGAGGCCCTGGCCCGTCGACTCGGCTTGAACCCGGACGCTCCGCGCGGGCTGTCCAAGGTCACCCAGACCGACACCGCGCCCGAGTAACTCGACCGGTCGTCGACCGGGCAAACCACCGCGACCACAGCGACCACAGGGAGGACACATGGACAAGGCCGAGCAGATCCTGGCGGCTCTGGGTGGGACCGACAACATCGTCGAGATCGAGCCCTGCGCGACCCGCCTGCGCACCGAGGTGCACAACTCGTCTCTGGTGGACGAGAAGGCACTCAAGGCCGCCGGTGCCTTCGGGGTGATCACCTCCGGCAGCGTCGTCCAGGTCGTCGTAGGCCCGGAAGCCGACACCATCGCCACCGACATCGAGGACCTGATGTGACAACCGGCTCGGAGGCGCCCACACCGGTGCTCGACGTCATCGCTCCGACGGCAGGCCAGGTGATCGACCTGGCCGACGTGCCGGACCCGGTGTTCAGCGCGGCTCTGGTGGGGCCAGGAGCGGCGATAGACCCCGAGCGCAGCGCGAACACCCAGGCGCTGGCGCCGGTGACCGGCACGCTGGTCAAGCTGCATCCGCACGCGTTCATCATCCGCACGTCGGACGGCGCGGGGATCTTGACGCACCTGGGCATCGACACCGTCCAGCTCAACGGCGACGGGTTCCAGCTGCACGCGGCCGAAGGCGACGAGGTCGCCGCTGGCGCGGTGATCGTCAGCTGGGACCCGGCAACCGTCGAAACCGGCGGACGTTCCCCGATCGTGCCGGTGATCGCGCTGGACGCCAGCACCGAGGCACTGACCGTACGGCACGAACCCGGCCCGATCAAAGCCGGAGACGTGCTGTTTCAGTGGTCGCGCTGATCAAGCCCGGCCGAAGGACTGCGGCAACGGCTGCAAGCCCGGCGGCGGATCGTAGCCCGGTTCCCACGGGAATCGGCCCCATCGGTCGTCCCAGACGCACTGCAGGGCCGGCACGGGATCGTCCTGCCGACGTTCGTAGAAGCGCTGGGCCGAGATCAGCACCGGCAGGTCGCCATCATCGCGAAACGGGAACAGGTGAATCCGGTGCGGCCAATTGTCGAACGTCTGCAGCTCGCCGGGCACCAGCATGTGGCCTCGACGCACCCGTTCACCGAGTTCGTTGAGCACGCCCGCGGCGCTGTCGTCGTGCATGCCGTAGATCAGCAGCTCCGGGTGCCCGAACCCGAACAGCCCGATGGTGTACGCGAACGGCGGAGAAACACCGCGCGGACGGCCACATGAGCACGACGGCGAACCCCAGCATCCATCGGCCAGGACCGATTGCACGGCCCACCCGAACGACCGGACGGTGTCGCGCATCCAGGCATCTTCTTGATCAAGCCACTGCTGGCGCTGAATCTCGGTCGTGATCGGCGGTTGACTCCGGGCCATGACGTCCTCCTCGAGGTAGATCCAACTACCCGTCAGACTAGAGGTCGCCACCGACAATCCATGCTTGCCAGAGAGATAGATCGATCACCCGTACGAGTGCGCGCGCTCGCGCTTCCGCCTCACTCCTCGCCGGCGAGCTTGAGCACCCGCAGGCGCTGGCCGGCGTACCAGGTGGCCAGGATCGTCACGGCGGCCAACAGCACGCCGGCCACCGCCAGACGTACGTCCGAGGACACCAAACCGGGCTCGGCGATCCGCTCGGCCACCGACAGCGCCCACTGCTGCACGCTGAGCGTCCGGGCGCCCGGCACGAAGCCGCCGATCAGGCTCTCCCAGATCAGCGCATAGGCCAGCCCGTACACCACCGCATGCCGGGTGACCACGGCCAGCAGCAGGAAGATCGCGCTGTAGGCCAGCGAGGCCACCAGCGCGGCCACGGCGAACCCGAGCGCGACACCGCTGGACAGACCGGACATGATCACCCCGGCCAGGAACGTCGGCACCGTGGCGAACACGATCGTGGCGACCACCGCCACGGCCAGCTTGCTCAACACGATGGACGGCCGCGGCACCGGCTTGGCCAGCAGGTAGATGATGGACCCGTCGTCGATCTCGGGGCCGATCACGCCGGTACCGACGATCAGCCCGAACAGCGGCACCATCGTGCCCAGCGCGACCGCGCCGAGGAAGTCCGCGCTCACCTGGTGGTCGACGCCGATGCTCAGGCGCAGCAAGACCGCCAGCGCCACCAGGATCACCGACAGGGTCAGCAGCAGCAGCGCTCGTCGTCCGCCGAACAGCGCTTTGCCGGTGAGCCTGGCTACCGTTGCGTTCATCGTGTGCGTCCTTCTAGTTCGCGACCAGGTAGGAGAAGACGCTCTCGAGGGACTCGTCAGATGGCGACACCTCGTAGAGGCGGATGCCCGCGTCGTCGGCGACTCGAGGCAGCAGTTCGGTGAAACGCAGGAACTCCACCGCCTGCACCCGCAGGACGCCGGCGTCCTCGTCCATCTGAACCCCGGCGGTGGACCCGTCGGCGATCAGTGCCGACGCGAGCGCGCGGTTGTCGTCGGAGCGAATGACGTACTGGTGCGGCCGGTCGGTCATGAGGCGGCGGATCTCGCGGAAGTCACCTGACGCAGCATGCCGGCCGGCGACCATCACCTCGATGTGCTGGGCGAGTTGCTCGACCTCTTCGAGGATGTGCGAGCTGAACAGCACGGTGCGGCCTTCGGCACCCATCCGGCGAAGCAGATCCATCAGATGCAGCCGCTGGCGCGGGTCCATGCCGTTGAACGGTTCGTCGAGCAGCAGCACCCCCGGATCGTGGACCAGCGCCGAGGCCATCTTGACCCGCTGGCGCATGCCTTTGGAGTAGTCGCCGACCTTGCGCTCCTGGGCGTACTCCATCTCCACGGCCTCGAGTGCTCGCCGTGCCGCGTCGCCTGGCGAGGCCAAGCCGTGCAGTTCGGCGTTGGCCAGCACGAACTGCCAGCCAGTGAGGAAGTCGTAGGCGGCCTCGCGTTCGGGAACCAACCCGATGACACGGTAGACATCCGGGTTCTTCCAGATGGTCGCGCCGTTCAGCGTGACCGAACCGGCCGACGGCGGGAGGAACCCGCCCAGCATGTTGATCAGCGTGGACTTGCCGGCGCCGTTGGGCCCCAGCAGCCCGGTGATCCCTGGTCCGATGGACATGGTGACGTCGTTGACGGCCACCACGTTGGCGAACCAGCGCGACACCGCGTCGATGGCGAGGGTCGAGCCCCCCGATGGAGTGCTCATCAGATCGAGACCTTCCGGTAACGCAGGTTCAGCAGCCCCCAGCAGGCGCCGATCAGGACGAAGGTCACCAGCACGAACCCGATGCCGCCGACGGTTCCAGGTGGTGGCGCGACGGCCGACGACGTCGTGTCGAACACCCACATCTGGAACCCGTCGACGAGCGTCACCGGCGAGAACAGGCCCAGCCAACCGGCAGCGGTCGGGTCGTTCTGGGCGTAGCGCAGGATGCCCTGCAGCGAGGTGACCGCTCCGTAGCTCAAGGCGAGGACCGTGATGATGGCCGCGACGCCGAACCCGCGCCGGGGCGTCATCGAGGCGATGAGCAGACCGATGCCGGACAACACGATCGCGAACACCGCAGCGCCGAGCAGGGCGACGGCGACCTCGCGGCTGTGGGTCACCACCGAGAACTCGGCCAGCAGCGCCCCGATGTACATGATCAGCAGCGGAACCCCGATCAGGATGAACATCGCCGCCGACATCGCGGCGAACTTGGCGCCGATGTAGTCGACTCGCTCCAGCGGCCGGGAGAAGTACAGCGGCACCGTCTTGAACCGCAGGTCGCGCGACACACTCTGCGGCGCCTGAGCGGCCAGGAAGATGGTCAGCACGCCTTGGGTGGTGATCACGTACCGCTCGTACGGCAGCGGCAAGTCGCTCAGATTGAGCGCGCCGACATTGGCGATGACGGCGATGATGAACGCCGGGATGCACATGATGGCGAACAGCGACATCGGCAGGATCTTCGAGCGCGCCGAGCGTCCCAGTCCGTAGGCGCCGCGCAGGCTGTGCCAGAACAGCGCCCGGGTGATCGCTGCGCGCCCCAGCCGGTCGCCGTCGTAATGGCGATACCCGATGTCGTGGATGACGCCCGCAGGAGCGCTGTCAGGATGCGCCGGCATCGGCGTGCTCCTCTCCGAACCACTGGTCACGTTCCGAACACCTCGACGATGTGGTGACGACGCTGCTCCAGGCGGATCAGTCCGACGCCGAGGCGAGCCACGGTCGAGCGAATGAGGTCGTAGTCGGCGTCGTCGGACAGCTCGACGGCCAGCAGCCTGCGGTCGCGCTCGACCTTCGCTCCGGCATCGGTCAGCGCCGCGGCTACGGCCTCGACCTGGTCGGTGACTTCGACGACGAGCGTCCGACTGGTCCGGGTGAACTCCGACGTCGACGACGATCGCAGCAGCCGCCCGCCGTCGATGACGACGACGTGGTCGCTGATCCGCTCGAGCTCGCCGAGCAGGTGCGACGTGACGAGCACCGAGATGCCGAAGTCGGTGCGGATCCTGCGGATCAGCCCCAACATCTCGTCGCGGCCGACCGGATCGAGGCCGTTGGTCGGTTCGTCGAGCAGCACGATCTGGGGGTCGTGCACGAGCGCCTGGGCGAGCTTGACCCGCTGCTTCATGCCGGTCGAGTAGCCCCCGATCGGGCGGTAGCGCTCTTCGTAGAGCCCGACGTGGCGCAGCGTGTCGGCGGTGCGTTCACGCGCGGCGTTCGCAGGTAGGCCCGACATGCGGGCCATGTGGACGACGAACTCGGTCGCCGACACGTCGGCGGGTAGGCAGTCGTGCTCGGGCATGTACCCGACCTGCTCGCGGATGCGCGACCCGTCGGTGACGACGTCGAGATCCAGCATCATGGCCCGCCCGGACGTCGCTGGGGCGATTCCGAGCAGGATCTTGATCAGCGTCGACTTGCCCGCGCCGTTCGCACCGACGAGCCCGATGACACCGGGATCGATGTCGATGCTCAACCCGTCCAGCGCAGTGACGCCGGGAAAGCGTTTGGTCAGCTCCTCGGTGCGGATGACAGCCACGGGATGAACCTACCGTCGTCGGCCTCGTGACGGCGTCACTCCCACGAATGACCTTGCCCTGATGTCGCCGTCGGGGAATACCCTCAGGTGCACGGCCCCGGCACCACGACGGCCGGGATCCGAACGACCGACGAGAACCACAGCGGCGGCCGCAAGCATGACCGGCGCGAAACTCCGCATCGTCGGCCGCCCCTGATCCGATGTGCTGTCACATGGTGTCGGCGAGTTTACGCGCGGCGATCTGGATCGGGTCCCACACCGGCGAGAACGGCGGGGCGTACGACAGATCCGTCATGGCCAGGCCGGCGACGGACATG
>JAJYTA010000225.1 GCA_021793295.1 Actinomycetes bacterium | reverse complement strand
GAAGCCGGTCAGCAGGAACACCGTGAACGGGACGTGCGTCGCGGTGTAGATGAGATACAGCCCGAACAGGCTGTTGACCAAGCCGACCCGGGCCATCATCTCGAACAGGGGAATGACGGTGACCTGGGCGGGAATGCCGAGACCCAGCACGAAGAACACGGTCAGCGGGCCGGCCGAACGTCGGCGTACCCGGCTGAGGACATACGCCGCCGGCGCCGAGACCGCCAGCGTGGACACCGAACCGGCCAGCGCCAGCGCCACGGTGTTGGCCGTCGCCCGGGCGAAGCCGCCTTCGCTCCACGCGGTGCGCCAATTCTCCAGATGCAGCGAGTCCGGAAGCCCCCACGGGGCACGGAAGATCTCCGGGGTCGGCTTGACCGACGACAGGATCAAGAACGCGAAGATCGCGATGTTGAATCCCACGAAGCCCCACACCAGGACCCGTCCGAAAGCACGCCCCGGGTCAGCGGTGATGCGGGCGCCCAGGCGCTCAGTACTCAAGGGACTCCCTTCGCAGTACCCGCCGCAGAATCACGATCAGCACCGCGAACAGGGCGAGCATGAGTACCGCCGACGCCGAGGCATAGCCGAACAGATACGACGGGCTGCGCCCGCCGAACGACTCGCCGTAGACGAACAACGCGGAGTTCCACACCGCCGGCGGCGGCAGGTCGTTGGTCGTTCCGCCGAAGGCGTAGATGAACTCGAAGATCTTCAGTGAGCTGATGGTCCAGAAGATCGCGGCGACCGAGATCACGTCCCAGGACAACGGCAGCGTGACGTGGCGCAGCCGCTGGACGGCGTTGGCGCCGGCGAGCAGTGCCTCGTCGTAGAAGTACGGCGGGATGCGATCGACCCCGGCCATGATGATCGTGACGTAGAGCCCGGTCGACAGCCACACGGTCCCGATCAGGATCATCGTGAACAGATTGTCGGCGTTGAGCCAGGCGATCGGCTCGGCGCCGAACAGGCGGTCGAGGATGGTGTTGACGACGCCGTTGTGCTGGAACAAGAACCCCCAGATGATCGACAGCACGATCGCCGAGACCACGTGGGGGAAGAACAACACCGAGCGGACGAACGATCGCCACCGCATCTCGCGGACGATCATGGTCAGCACGAAGCTGATGACGAAGATGGCCACGCCCGCGACGACGAGGATGAGCAGTGTGTTGATCAGTGCGGTGCGAAACGTCGGGTCGTCGAGCAGCGCGGTGTAGTTGCCGAGGCCGTTCCACTGCATCTCGGTCACGCCGTCCCAGCGGTGGAAGCTGATCCACACCGCCGCCACGGTGGGCCCGATGACGAACACCAGGTAGAGCAGGACGGCCGGGACGAGGAACGGGACGTAGAGCCGTCGGCGCGAGCGCTCGAAGGCCGACACCGTCGCCTGAGCCATCAGCGCTGCTGTGCCCAGTAGTCCTGCTGAGCGGTGGTGATCTCGGCGATGAACTCCTCAGCCGTGATCTCCCCGGTCATCAACCGCAGGTTCAGCGGCTGGAAGACCTTCTTGTCGAAGTCGGAGAAGTCGCCGAGAACGCCATCGGTGATCATGCTCAGCTCCTGGCTCTGCACCAGGGCGTTGACGTCGGCGAGCTGGTCGGGAACGTCGATGTCGGCGCGGGGAGTGAGGTTGTTGGCCGTGCTGGAGATCTGGCCCAGCCGGTCGGCGTTCATGAAGTAGGCGATGAACTCCGACGCCGCCTCGGCTTGGTCGGCCGGCTTCGGAACGGCGAAGCCGATGACGCTGGCCGGCAACGACTCGTCACCGCCGAAGGACGGGAAGTTGAACGAGCGGTACTCGAACTCCGGTGCGGCGAACTCACCGGTCTCGGTGGGCGCCCAGCTGCCCATGTAGAGGAAGTCGGCCTCGCCTTGCGCCCACTTCGTCTGGATCGCCGGGAACTTGCTGCTGTCGTACCCCGGGATGAAGTAGTCGTTCGCCGCGAGCTCGGCAATCGCGGTGAGCGCTTCGCGGGTCTCCGGACTGTCCCAGCCGGCTGCGTCTTCGTCGGCGACGAGGTCGTGGAAACCTCCGGCGCCGAGCGTGCGAACCAGGGCGGTGGCCGTCCAATACTCCGCGTACCCGGCGATGTCGCCGTCCAGGGCGAGCGGGTTGCGCCCGGCAGCCTTCGACTCGGCCAGCACGGCTGCGAAGTCGTCCCACGTCGTCGGCGGGTTCTGGGCCACCGCCGGCATGGCGGCGGCGTCGTACCAGATGGAGTAGCCGATGACCTCGTACGGAACGAGGAAGTGCGCGCCGTCGTCGGTGGTGGTGAACATGTCGTACTTGTCGGTCAGTGCGTCCCCGACGGTCAGCTCTTCACCGGGGATCTGCTGGTCGAGGACGTCGGTGAGATCGATGAACTGATCGTTGCCGACGATGGCGTTGCTGATGGTGAAGTACTGCTGGTCGACGAGATCGGGAACGTCGTCGGTCCGCAGGGCGGCCAGCAGCTTGGTGATGTTGTCGCGTCCCTGCCACTCGACGTTGACGGTGATGCCGGTGTCCTGCTCGAAGGTGTCGATCGCCTGGGCGAGGACCTTCGCCTGCGGCTCGCTTTCCTGCCACATCGACCAGTACGTGAACTCCTCGCCGGATTCGCCGCCGGTCTCGTCGGAGCCACAGCTCGCCGTCGCCAACCCGAGCGTGAGCACGGCCACGAGCGCGGTCACTCTGCGGTGGGGGAGCCTGATGCGCACCTGCATGGGAACTCCTTCGGCTGTCCTGACTAGTGGGACGCTGGACCGTGACGAGAATCGGTGAGAACGCTAGAGAGCGAAATACGCGCTGTCAACGGGTGGTCGCGCCCAGTCATGTACCGTTCACAACGCTGAGATGCAGTAGATTCCCTGTGTTCATCCGAAATGGTGGACCATTGTCCTACAGAATGGGACGCTACGACGTGATCGAGGTTGAATCCGTGGATCACCAGCAACGTCAGCTCGACGGCCATACCGTCCTGGTCACTGGCGGCACCGGAGCGGCGATCGGTTCGGGTGTGTGCACCGCTGTGCACGAGGCCGGGGCACGCCTCGTCGTCAATGGGCTGAGCCAGAACGAAGTCCAGGCGACCGTGAGCCGATATCCGGGCTCGGTCGGGGTGGTGGCTGACGTCTCCAAGCCGGACGAGGTCGAGCGCATGTTCGCCGAGGCCAGCCGGCTCGCCGGTCCGCTGACCGGACTGGTCAACAACGCCGGCGTCGGGCTCGTCCGACCGATGACCGAGGTCACCGAAGTGCAGTTCGACCACGTGGTCGGGATCGACTATCGCGGGGTGTGGCTGACCAGCCGGGCGTTCGCCCGCGACGTGGTGGCGCGCGGCGGTACCGGAGCCATCGTGAACGTGTCGTCGGTGCACGCGGCCCAGGCCGTGGGCCCCTACGGCGTCTACGCCAGTGCCAAGGCGGCAGTAGAGGGCTTGACCCGCGGCTTCGCCGTCGACCTCGGCCCGTCCGGGGTGCGGTGCAATGCGATCGCGCCTGGATACGTGCCCACTGATCCCACCTTGCGCCGGCCCGGGATGCGGGTGCCCGACGCCGAGTGGCTCGCCTTGCACACCGGCAGCGAACAGGCGCTGCCCCGGGTGATCGAACCGATCGACTGTGGCTGGGCGGTGGCTTTTCTCCTGTCCGATCACAGCCGGTGCATCACCGGGCAGGTCCTCACCGTCGACGCCGGGCTCACCGCGCGCCTGTACAACGCCGACACCAGTGAACGCCTGGCCGCACGGCGAGGCACGGCTCACGGCGAGGCGAGCTCGTGACCGCCGCGACGACGATCTCGCGGATCCGGGCGACCGAGGTGATCGTGCCCGCCAACCCCGGGGCGATCGACTCACCCTCGGTGCATCGGCCGCTGCACAACAAGCCATGGAAGGGCGCGTCGAGCTGGTCGGTGCAGTTCGACGCCATGCCCAAGGTCATCCTCGAGCTCGAACTCGACGACGGCACCGTGGGGCTGGGGGAGCTGTACCGGGCCCACGACTGGGACACCATCGACGCTCTGGCCGAAACGCTCGTGGGCCTCGATGTGCGGGCGATGAGCCTGCAGGAGCTCCCCATTCCCAGGGTGCACGAGTTCGACGGGTTCGAGATGGCGGTGTGGGACGCCTTCGCCCGAACGGCGGGGCTGCGCGTCGTCGACCTGTTGGGTGGGCCGGTGCGCGAGCGGATCGCGGTGAGTGCATGGTCCAGCCACCGCACGGTGGACGAGATCGGCGATGTCGTACGGCCGTTCGCGGCCGCCGGCTTCACGTCGGTGAAGCTCAAATGCTCGCTCGCCGACGACGTGGTGGCGTGGTGCGAGGCGATCGCTGCCGCAGCGCCGGGGCTGTCGGTGGTGCTCGATCCCAACGGCCGGTTCGAGCGATTCGCCGACGCGCGCGCCATCGGCCTGGCCTTGGCCGAGATCGGCAACGTCGCCTGCCTGGAAGATCCGTTGCCGCACTGGATGGTCGACGATTGGGCCCGGTTGCGTGCGGCGGTCCCGGTCCCGCTCGCCCGCCACCTGTCGCTCGCCTATCCCCAGTTCGCCGACCGGGGCAGCGAGGCCGTCGCCGTGGTGCGCCGGGGCAGCGCCGACATGTTCAACCTGACGGCCGGCTTGAGCGACTTCCAGCGCCTGGATCACCTGGCCGACCTGTTCGCCATGCCTACATGGCACGGCTCACAGGTGGACTTCGGCATCGCTGAGGCGGCCTATTTGCATTCGTGTGCCGCGGCGCGCTCGTGCACGCAGCCCGGCGACATCTTCGGGCGGCTGATCCGGTCGCACGACCTCCTCGCTGAACCGCTGCGGATCGAGCCGCCGTACGCGTTCCTTCCGTCCGGCCCGGGCCTGGGCGTCGTCCTCGACGACGAAGCCCGGCGCGAGTTCCGCACCGTCGACAAGGAGTACCGCCCCTGATGACGTACTGGGAGCAGCTGAGATCGCCTCAGGTCGCGGCAGTCGACACGGCGCTGCCGGTCGTGCTTCCGCTCGGCGCGGTCGAGCAGCACGGCCCGCACCTGCCGCTGGCGACCGACCGCATCATCGTCGATCACTTCTGCCGTGAGATCGACCGGCACCTGGGCGCCGACGTCCTCATCCTGCCCACGGTCTCGGTGGGTTACTCCAAGCACCATGACGACTTCGCCGGCACGCTCTCGCTGACCCACGAGACGTTGCTGCACCAGATCGTCGAGACCGCTGAGTCAGCACTGGCCTCGGGGCCGACCAACCTGCTGTTGCTGAACGCACACGGCGGCAACGAAGCCATCGCCCAGGTGGCGCTCGAACGGCTCGGGCATGCCTGGCCGCAGTGCCGCATCGTCCGCACGAGCTGGTGGCAGGTCGCCACCGACGCCCTGCTCGACCTCAGCTCGACCGGGCCGGGCGGGGTGGGGCATGGGTGTGAGCTCGAGACTTCCCTCCTGCTGGCCATCGACGCCGCGCTGGTCGACACCGCGGCCATCCCGACGCGGGAGAACGCCAACGTGTTCACGTGGGACACCGCGGACATGCTCCGCGCAGCGCCGGCGACCATGTATCGACGCTTCGCCGAGGTATCGTCGACCGGCGTGTTCGGCGAGCCGGGAGCCGCCTCGGCGGAGAAGGGCCGCGCGATCAGCGACGCGGTCACCTCGCGTCTGGTCGAGTTGGTGCGCTCCTTGCGACAACGGTGAGGTGCATCGGTAATGAACGACGTGCTGAAGCGGATCAGCGGCATCTGCCCGGTCCTGGAGGTTCCGTTCACTCCGGCCGGTGACGTGGACGAGGACGGTTTCCGGCGCGTGGTCGACCACGTGATCCGCACCGGCGTGAGCG
>JAJYTA010000037.1 GCA_021793295.1 Actinomycetes bacterium | reverse complement strand
TTACAGGGATGTTCCGAGCCGTACGAGACCGGGCGGCCCGGTCGCTGGATGCGCGCGGGACGGGCGCTTGCTGCTGCTGGTGCGCTCGGGGTGGTCGCCGGCCGGCGCAGCCGGGCGGTGTCGGTGCTCTCCGGCGCCGCGCTGCTCGCCGGGGCGCTGTGCACCCGCTTCGGCGTGTTCGAGGCCGGGATGGCCGCCGCCAAGGATCCGAAATACACCGTCGTGCCACAACGTGAACGTCTCGACGGACGCGCCGCCCAGCCGGTGACCGCGAGCTTCGTCCCCGCGGCCGGCCAGGCCGGCTAGCCCGGCTTCAGGCCAGTTGGCGGCGATCGTCGGGCAGCCGGCGGGTCAGTCCGTCGCGATCGAGACGCTCGAGCAGCGGGACGGCCACCCGGCGGGTCGTCGCCAACGCGGTGCGTGCCTGGGCGACGGTGAATGGCTGGGGGAGTGCCGCCAGTTCGGCCGCCGCCTGGGCCATCGCCTCCGGGAGGAGCACCACCCCAGCGGCCAGGCGGATCACCACCCCGGCCCGCTCGGCCGCCGCGAGTTCGGCCGGGCCCAGCCCGAGCGTGCTGAGCCGGGCCTGGTCAGGCGCGGCGAACGGGTGATCGCGCAGGTCCGCGCGCAGGTGCTCCACCGCGGCGGCGATGCCCGGCGGCAGGTGGGTGACGTCGCGTGCACGGACCACGCGCCCGTCGTTCGTCGTCAACGGCGAGTCCACCAGCGCGTGGACCAGGGCCCGGTCCGGCAGCCTCAGAGCCTGGCGGACCACGTCCACCGGTGGCCCCGCCTCGAGCGGGTGCCTGGCCCGCCACTCGTCCACCACCTGCGGCAGCCGCTTGCGGAGATGCGCCCAGAACGTCTCGTCGACCAGCCAGTCGGCGGCCACCGGCCGGCGGGTGACGGGGACCCCCATCCGCTCGAGGTCGTCCCGGCGCACCAGCCGGCGCCGGCGCAACTCGGCATCTTCGTCCGCACGCCCGTCGAGGGTGGCCAAGACCTCGGCGCGGGCCGCGGCGGCGCCGCGGCGGGTCAGCGGCGGCGGCGACACGTCCAGCACGGTGACGCCGCCGCCGATGTGATGCCACCCGGGGTCACGGAGCAGGCCGCGATCGCCGATCCGTAACGGCAGCGGGCGGGCCAGGCGCAGCCGGGCGGTGTCGGCACCGAGCGGGCGAACCTGAACGGAGACAGCCGCGGAGCCGATGTGCAGCATGACCGACCGGGGCAGCTCGGCGCTCGGATCGCCGTGCACCCGCACGTCCACCAGGTCACCGATGCGGAACCGGCCGGGGGAGAGCACGGCATCGCCACGCGTCAGCTCGTGGGCGGACACGCCGCGCAGATTCACCGCGACCCGCGAGACGGCCGCGGCGACGTCCACCGGGCGGCCCAAGGACTGCAACCCCTTCACGCCGGCTCGGCGCCCCGACGCTGCGACCTCGAGCTCGTCACCCAGGCGCAGCCGGCCTGCGGTGAGGGTGCCGGTGATCACCGTCCCGCTGCCTTTGACGCTGAACGAGCGGTCGACCCACAGCCGGACCGGCGCGTCGGCGTCGGGTGCGGGCAGTCGAAGCAGCAGGCGATCGAGCGCGGCCGTCAGGTCGTCCAGCCCACGGCCGTGCGGGGCGCTGACCGCAACGGCCTCGACCTCGCCGAGCGCGGTGCGCGCGAGCTCGGCTCGGGCCTGGGCGGCCGCCGGCGCCGGGTCGGCGAGGTCGGCACGGGTGACGGCGAGGACGGCATGGCGAACGTCCAGTGCGTCCAGCGCAGCGAGGTGCTCGGCCGACTGCGGCATCCAGCCTTCGTCGGCGGCCACGACGAACAGCGCCGCGGGCACGGCACCGATACCGGCGAGCATGTTGGGCACGAACCGCTCGTGCCCGGGGACGTCGACGAAGGCCACCGTGGCGCCGGAGGGCAGGTCCGTCCAGGCGAAGCCGAGATCGATGGTCAGCCCCCGGCGGCGTTCTTCGGCCCACCGGTCCGGTTGCATGCCGGTCAGCGCCTGGATCAGCGTCGACTTGCCGTGGTCGACATGGCCCGCGGTGGCGACGACGTACACCTCACGCCTCCGCGGCGGCAACGACGGCGGCCCGTACCGTGTCGTCGTCCTCGGGCGCCACGCACCGCAGGTCGAGGACGAGCTGATCACGCTCGACCCGGCCCACGACCGGCGGGTGCCCGGTGCGCAGCGGCGCCGCCAGCGCGGCGTCGAGGCCCAGGCCCCACGAGGGCAGCTCCACCCCGGGCGCGCCGCCGCCGCCCACCACGCTGGCCGTCCGCACGACCTCGGTCGGTACGCCGTCCGCTCGAAGCGCCTGCGCCACGGCCTCGACCCGCGCTCGCACGGCGGCGGGATCGCGCCGCAGCGCTTGCCAGGCCGGTGGCTCCGGGCCGCGCAGCGTCGCCTCGAGCGCGGCCAGGGTGAGCTTGTCCACCCGCACGGCGCGGGCGAGCGGATGACGGCGCAGCCGGTCGACCAGATCGGCGCGCCCGAGCAGGAGCCCGGCCTGCGGCCCGCCGAGCAGTTTGTCGCCGCTGGCGGTCACCAGGGCCGCGCCGTCGCGCAATGCCGTGGCGGCGTCGGGCTCGGCGGGCAGCAGCCGGTCCGGCTCGAGCAGGCCCGAGCCGATGTCGACGACCACCGGGACCGGCAACTCAGCGAGTTCGGCCAGCGGCACCGACGACGTGAACCCGTGCACCACGAAGTTGGATGGATGGACCTTGAGGACGAAGCCGGTCTCGGGGCCGACGGCGTCGGCGTAATCGGACAGCGACGTGCGGTTCGTGGTGCCGACCTCGTGCAGGGTCGCTCCGGTGGACGCCAACAGCTCCGGCAGGCGGAACCCGTCGCCGATCTCGACCATCTCGCCGCGGCTCACCACGATCTCGCGGCCTCGCGCGAGGGCGGTAGCGGCCAGCACGAGCGCGGCGGCACCGTTGTTGACGACGTGGACGTCCTCAGCTGCCGGGACGGCCGCGGCCAGCGCGTGCACAGTGCCCCGGCCGCGGCGGGCCCGGGCGCCGGTGGCGAGGTCGTACTCCACGTCGGTGTGCCCGGCTGCCACCCGGATCGCGTCGACGGCCGCCGCGGACAGCGCGGCGCGGCCGATGTTGGTGTGCAACACGACGCCGGTCGCGTTGATGACGTGGCGCAACGTGGTGGCGTGCTCGGGCAGCGCCGCGACAGCGGTGTCGGCGACGGTGTCAGCCGCGATGTCGCCTTGCCGCGCGCGTTGCTGGGCGTCGACGACGTACTGCTTGACCGTCGACCGGCCGATGACCTTCGCGGCAGCGGCCAGTCGCGGGTCGGCCAGCACGTCGTCGGTCCGGGGAACCCGGCGGCGTGCGTCCGGCGGTTGTGCTTCCTGCACGTGACCTCCCCGCGGCGATGGCGGAGGCGGACGGGAATCGAACCCGCCTGACCCGGGTACCGGGTCACTCCGGTTTTGAAGACCGGGAGGGGCACCAGCCACCTGAACGCCTCCGCTTGTGAGATTATCCGCTCCACGCCGGTGTGAACACGCCGTCATGGGAGATCGTGAAGACATGACGACGTCGCAGATTCGCCTCACCCAGTACGCCCACGGCGGCGGGTGTGCGTGCAAGATCCCGCCCGGCGAGCTCGAGGCCGCCGTCGCGGGCCTCGTCGACTCGAACCCGCCGACCGTCAACGGCGAGCTGGTGGTCGGGCTGGACCATGGCGACGACGCGGCCGTCGTGCGCCTGGACGGCGCGCGGGCTGTGGTGGCCACCGCCGACTTCTTCACCCCGGTCGTCGACGACGCCTACGACTGGGGCCGTATCGCCGCTGCCAATGCGCTGTCCGACGTGTACGCCATGGGCGGCACGCCGGTGGTGGCGGTGAATCTGCTCGGCTGGCCACGCGACGTCCTGCCCTTCGACTTGGCCGAGGACGTCCTGCGCGGCGGGCTCGACGTGGCCCGCGAAGCGCACTGCCATGTCGCCGGCGGACACAGCATCGACGACCCCGAGCCGAAGTACGGCATGGCCGTCACCGGTATCGCCGACCCGGACCGGCTGATGCGTGCCGACCACGGCAAGCCGGGCGACCAGCTGATGCTCACCAAACCGATCGGCCTCGGCACGCTGAACAACCGGCACAAGGCCACCGGCGAGGTCTTCGACGCGGCGATCGCCACGATGACGGCCCTGAACGCCGCAGCGGCCCGGACGGCCGTCGACGCCGGCGTCCGCTGTGCCACGGACGTGACCGGGTTCGGCCTGCTCGGGCATCTGCACAAACTGGCCCGGGCCAGCGGTGTGACGGCGGTGCTCGAGGCCGGCGCGGTCCCCGTGCTCGCGCTCGCGCGCGAATCGATCGCCGCCGGGTACGTCAGCGGCGGCACTCGCCGCAACTTGGACTGGGTGCGGCCGTGGCTGGCCCACGACACCAGGACAGGTGGCGGCGAGGACGAGCTGCTCCTGCTGGCCGACGCGCAGACCTCCGGCGGGCTCCTGCTGGCCGGCGACGTGCCGGGCTACCCGGTGGTCGGCGAGCTGATCCCGGCCCGGGCCGACGGTGTCACCGTGATCGTGCGCTGAGATGACGCAGGTGCGAACCGCGCCCGAGCGCGGTCCGCACCTGCTGACGACCCGTCAGGGGCGTTCGCGGTGCTCGTCCGGATCCAACGCGTCGGCCTCGCGATACCGCATCTCGGACTCCTGAGCCCGTTCGGCGGCGACAGCGCGTTGTTCTTCGGCGGCCTCTTCGTTCTCGGCGGCCACCGCTCGTTCCTGGCGGCTGCGTGCGGCCATCTCGTCGGCCTCGGCGCGCTCGCGGCGAGCCCGAGCGGCGAGTTCGTCGGCTTCGGCTTCCTGGCGTTGCGCGGCGCGCATCTCGGCGTCGGCTTGCCGCCGTTCGTCCGCGGCCAGCTCGCGCTGCCGAGCGCGCTCGGCCTCGGACCTGCTGGCCCGGTGCGAGCGCAGCCACAGTCCGACCACGATCGCGATCAGCACGACCACGGCCGCTATCACAATGATCCACACCACTGTTTGGGTACTCATGTCATGGCCCTCCAGTCGGGTGCCAAGGGTTGACCCACACGTGTGACATACCCCGCACGGTCTGCGTCATTCCTCGTCACCGGCTGGGCGGGACGGTGACGGCGCCGTCGAGCCCCGCTCGGCTTCACGGCGACAGCAGGACCTTGACGGTGCCGTCGGTCTTGGCTTGGAACGCCTCGTAGGCCTGTGGCGCCTGGTCGAGCGGGCGGCGGTGGGTGTGGAAACCTTCCACGCCGAGCGGGTCGTCGTCGGTGAGCAACTTCATGATCTCGTCGGACCAGCGCCGCACGTTCGCCTGCCCCATCCGCAGCTGGATCTGCTTGTCGAACAGGGTCAGCATGGGCAGCGGGTCGGCCATGCCGCCGTAGACGCCGCTGATCGAGATCGTGCCGCCGCGCCGGACGATCTCGATCGCCTGTTTCAGCGCCGCGAGGCGGTCGATGCCGGCCTTCTGCATCATCGGCTCGGCCACCGAGCCCGGCAACATCCCGGCGATCTTCTGGGCGAAGCCGGCCACGGGGGAGCCGTGCGCCTCCAGGCCGACGGCGTCGATGACCGAGTCCGGCCCGCGCCCGTCGGTCATCTCCCGGATCACACCGGGCAGGTCGTTGCCGGCGTCGGCGTCGAGCACGTCGGCGCCACGCTCGGCGACCCGGGCGCGACGCTCCGGCACCGGGTCGACCCCGATGACCCGGTGCCCACGGTGCAGCGCGATGCGGCAGGCCATGTCGCCGATCGGGCCCAGGCCCAGCACGACCAGGCTTCCGCCGTCGGGGACGCCGGCGTACTCCACGGCCTGCCACGCGGTCGGCAACACGTCGGAGAGGTAGATGTAGCGCTCGTCGGGACCGTCGGCGGGCACCTTGATGGGGGCGAACTGGGCTTGACGCACGCGCAGGTACTCCGCCTGTCCGCCCGGCACCTGGCCGTACAGCTTGGTGTAGCCGTACAGCGCAGCGCCCATGCCGTAGTCGCGGACCTGGGTGGTCTCGCACTGCGTGTGCAGCCCCTGCCCGCACATGAAGCACTCGCCGCAGCAGATCTGGAACGGCACGACCACCCGGTCGCCCGCGGTGAGGCCGCCCACCTGGGCACCGACCTCTTCCACGACGCCCATCGTCTCGTGTCCCATGATGTCGCCGGGCGTCATGAACGGCGCCAACGGCTCGTAGAGATGCAGGTCCGAACCGCAGATCGCGGTCGTCGTCACCCGGATGACGGCGTCGGTCGGCTCGGTGATGCGCGCATCCGGCACGTCGTCCACACGGACGTCGCGTTTGCCCTGCCAGGTCACTGCCTTCATGGTGCCCCGGTACCCGCGCGACCGACGCCGAAACCGGCCCGGCCCGCGGCGTATCAGCCGACGCCGAGGACGTTGCGCGCCTCGCGGATCATCTGGTGGGTGAAGCCCCATTCGTTGTCGTACCACGCCATGACCTTGACCAACGTGTCGTCGACCACCTGGGTCATGTCGAGGTCGACGATGGCCGCGTGCGGATCGCCCACGATGTCGGAGGACACGAGCGGATCGTCGGAGACGGCGATGATGCCGCGGTACCGGTCGGTGTCGGCCTCGTCCCGGAAGGCCTGGTTGATCTCGTCGGCCGTGGTGGCACGGTCGGCGACGAACACGATGTCGGCCAGCGAACCGACCGGGATCGGGGCCCGCACGGCGACACCGTCGAAGCGTCCGGCCAGCTCGGGGATGGCGCGGGTGGTGGCCCGGGCCGCTCCTGTGGACGCGGGGACGAGGTTGGCCGCTCCCGCGCGGCCGCGGCGCAGACTCTTGTGCGGCCCGTCCACGATGCGCTGCCCGCCGGTGTAGGCGTGCACCGTGGTCATCACCGCTCGCTGCACGCCGATCCTGCGGCTCATGACTTCGATCACCGGGGTGATGCAGTTCGTCGTACAGCTGGCACACGAGATCAACTGAGGTGCGCTGTCGGTCGTGTTGACGCCGTGCACGACGGTCGGCACACCATCGGACTTCGCCGGCGCCGACAAGACGACGTAGGAGGCACCGGCCTGCACGTGTTTGCGCAGGTCGTCCTCGGTGGTGAACACCCCGGTGCATTCCAGCACCAGTTGCACGCCGAGGTCGCGCCACGGCAGCGCGGCCGGATCGGACTCCTTCAACACCGGGATCCGGGTACCGCCGACGACCAGCGAATCGCCGTCGACTTTCACCTCGTGGGGATACCGGCCGTAGACCGTGTCGAACTTCAGCAGATACGCCAGGTTCTCCACGTCGGCGACGTCGTTGACCGCTACGAGGTCGAGCGCGTCGTCGTCGAGCACGATCTTCATCGCCGCTCGGCCGATGCGGCCCATCCCGTTGATCGCAACCGTTGCCATGTACCTCACCTCGTCTGTTGTCGTCGCCGTCGTCGAGCCGGCGGCACGGCTGTGCGTCGCTCAGGGAGCTTGACCGGCCGGGGCGGCCGTGTGGACGTCGAATTCCAACTGCCCGTCGCGGACGGTGACGTCGACGTGATCGCCGGGGCGTATCTGACCGTCGAGCAGCTTGCGGGACAACGGATTGTCGATCTCGCGCTGGATGGTGCGTCGCAGCGGCCGGGCACCGAACTCTCGCTGATGTCCCAGCGCGGCGATCCGGTCGACGGCCTCGTCGGTGAACGACACCGAGATGTCCTGAGCACGCAACCGCTCGCGCGTATCGGTCAGTAGCAACTCGGTGATCTGCCGCAACTGCTCGGGCTCCAGTTGCCGGAACACGATGATCTCGTCGATGCGATTGAGGAATTCGGGGCGGAACACGTCCCGGACTCGACGCATCAGCTGGTCCTTCAGCGCCTGGTCCTCGTCGGTACCGCCGTCGGCGTCGCCGCCGAAGCCGATCCGGCCGGAGCGCCCGACGATCAGCTCCGAGCCGAGGTTGCTCGTCATGATCAACACGGTGTTCCGGAAATCCACGGTGCGCCCGCGCGCGTCGGTGAGCCGGCCGTCGTCCAAGACCTGCAGCAAGGTGTTGAACACGTCGACGTGCGCCTTCTCGATCTCGTCCAGCAGCACCACCGAGTACGGCCGGCGCCGGACGGCCTCGGTGAGCTGTCCGGCTTCCTCGTAGCCGACGTAGCCAGGCGGCGCGCCGGTGAGCTGACTGACCGTGTGCCGCTCCTGGAATTCGCTCATGTCCAGGCGGATCATGCGGTGCTCGTCGCCGAACAACACCTCGGCCAACGCCCGGGCGAGTTCGGTCTTGCCCACTCCGGTCGGGCCGAGGAACAGGAAACTGCCCACCGGGCGGTTGGCGTCGCCCAGCCCGGCGCGCGAGCGACGGACGGCCTCGGCGACGGCGTCGACGGCCTCGTCCTGGCCGATCACCCGTTGATGCAGGCGTTCTTCGAGCCGGAGGAGGCGGTCCTTCTCATCCTCGGTGAGTTGGCTGACGGGAATGCCCGTGCTGCGCGAGACGAGGTCGGCGACGTCGGCGACGCCGACCTCGGGTACGGCCGATTCGTGCTCCTGGGTCGTGGCCAACTGGTCCCGGATCTGTTCGATCTCGTCGCGGAGGGACATGGCGCGCTCGTAGTTCTCAGCGGCGACGGCTTCGTCCTTGTCGCGTTGGAGCTCCTCGATACGCTGCTCGAGCTGGCGGATGTCGGTGGTCGGTGTCTTGGTGCGCAGGCGTACTCGCGCGCCGGCCTGGTCGATCAGATCGATGGCCTTGTCCGGCAGGAATCGGTCGGTCAGGTATCGATGCGACAGCTCCGCGGCGGCGACGAGCGATTCGTCGGCGATGCGGACCTGGTGGTGTGCCTCGTACCGGTCCCGCAAGCCGCGCAGGATCTCGACGGTGTCCTCGACAGTGGGCTCGGCGACCAGGATGGGTTGGAAGCGGCGCTCCAGCGCCGCGTCGGTCTCGATGTAGCGGCGGTACTCGTCCAGCGTGGTCGCGCCGATGACGTGGAGCTCGCCGCGGGCGAGCGCGGGCTTGAGCATGTTGCCGGCGCCCATGGACCCTTCCGAAGCGCCGGCGCCGACCACGGTGTGCAACTCGTCGATGAAGGCGATGACGTCCTCGTGGCTGCTGATCTCGTCGATGATCTTCTTCATCCGTTCCTCGAAGTCACCGCGATAACGAGTGCCGGCGACGAGGCCGGTGAAGTCGATCTCGATCACACGGCGATCGCGCAGGATGTCCGGAACGTCGCCGTCGGCGATGCGCTGGGCGATGCCTTCGACGATGGCCGTCTTGCCCACTCCGGCTTCACCGATGAGCACGGGGTTGTTCTTCGTGCGGCGGGCCAGGACTTCGACGGTCTGGTCGATCTCGGAGTCCCGGCCGATCACCGGGTCGATCTGGCCGTCGCGGGCGCGGGCGGTGAGGTCGCGGCCGAACTCGTCCAGGGTGGGCGTCGTGGAGTGCGCGGCGGCAGGCCGCTCGACGCCACCACCGGCGGCGGCGTGTTGGAGAGACTCCGGGGTGACGTGGAACGCGGCGAGGACGCGGCCGGCTGCGGAGTCCGCGTTGACCGCGAGCGCGAACAGGAGATGATCGGCGCCGATGTAGGTCGAACCCAGCGCGCGCGAGATCCGGTGCGCATCGAGCAGCGCCCGCTTGGCCATCGGTGTCAGCGCCGGCAGCTCGTTGAGCGGTTCCGCCTCGTCGAAGTGTTCCTCGAGTTCACCGGCGATCCGGTCGGGGTCGGCGCCGGCCGACGTCAGCAGATGGCGGCACGTCTCGTCCTTGGTAGCCGCCCATAACAGGTGCGTCACGTCCAGGTCGCGGCTGCCTGACTTTGCGGCTCGCCGTGCCGCCGCCGCCAGGAGCTCGCGTGCCTGACGAGTCAGCAGCCGGGTGATGTCCACCCGGTGGAACTGTCGTCGTTGGCCGGGTCCACCGAGGAATCGGGCGAAGAACTCGTCGAACGGGCCGGGGCCGTACTGACCCGGCCCGATGTAGTCGCTGTTCATGTCAGGTCCTCGTGATCACGGTGGTACGACGCGATGTGCGGATGGCTCGCGACGGCTGTGTTCGACGTACCCGCCGCCGTGGCGAGCAAACGACCTGCCGCCGCGACGGCGTCCGGTCACGCCGGGGGATGATCCCGGGGGGTGCTGTACCGGTTGCGGAACACCCGAGGTGACACGCCGAAGAAGTGCCGGAAGCGCCGGCTCAGGTAATTCGGATCGGCCCACCCGTACCGGCGCCCGATCTCCGAGATCGGATCCGCCCCGTCGATGAGGTCGGCAGCGACGTGCTCTGCGCGCAGTCGGGCCAGGTAGGTGATGGGCGCCATGCCGGTGGCGTGGGAGAAGAGCCGGGTCAGATGCGCGGTCGACAGGTGGGTGCGCTCGGCCAGTTCGGCGACCGTCCACGGATGGGACACGTCGCTTTCCAGCAGCCGGATGGCCGCGGCGATCGTGGGGTTCAGGTGTGCCCCGGTTGACGGCTGTGACGTGGTGGTGCCCAGATCGGGCGCGGCGGCGATCTCGCCGAGCACGGCCGACAGCACCCCGACCCGCCGCGCGGCGATGTCGACTTGGGCGGGCGCATGCCGAGGTGGCATCGCGCCGAGCCAGTGCACGACTCGGGCCAATGCGGTCTCGTGGACGAGCCGTTCGGTGACTCGTCCGGGAAGCGGCGGAGTGATGAGGCGGCTGCCCGGCTCGGTGTCGCGAAGCCAGCCCACCTCGTGCCGGAACACCTCCGGGCCGACGTAGACGTTCCATACCTGCAAGTCGTGGCAGTGGCTCCAGCTGTGCCATTCGCCGGGGCGCAGCACCGCACAGTATCCGCGGCGTACGGTGCGCCCGCCGGAGCGGGTTTCATGCCAGGCGCGCCCGTCGGCCACCAGGACGATCTCGATGAAGTCATGGCTGTGCGCGGGCACCGTCTCCAGGCCGTCCATCAGCTCCGCACCGATGGCCGGGCCGGACTCGGGCAGGGCCTCCTGCCTCCTGTAACGAGCGACCATCGCCCTCACTTGATCGGATCGTGCTAGTTCGCGCCGCGATGATGCTAGCGCTTGCGGATCGGACGGCGTTGAATCGATCAAACTCGCACCTCGGCAAGCTTCGGTCCGCATCCAGCTTCAGGAGTGACGATGACCAGGGACGTCCGATCGAGCCATCGACTGTGGCGAACAGGGGTCCGGGCGCCCCGTGTCCTGGTCGCGGGCCTGGCCGCGGCCACGGCGCTGACCGCCGTGCCCGGCCCGACCGCTCCGGCCGATGCGGCCCACCTGGCTTCGACGGTGAGCACTTCGGAGCGGACGCTGGAGACGAACGCGCCCGGCCCGCTGGTGGCCACCGACGCGCTCGGCCGTGAACTCGCCGACTACACCGACGCGCCGCGCCCGCGGCCCGATCGCACGGTCGGACTGTTCTACGTGCTCTGGCATGGCTCCAACGACATGCGCGAATACAAGAACATCTACGACAACAACGCCACCCTGGCCGAAGATCCACTCGCGTGGCAGAACCCCGGCAGCGGGGCGTTCCCGCCGCCCGGGCATTTCGCGTACTGGGGTGAGCCGTTGTATGGCTACCACCGCAGTGACGACGCCTGGGTGATCCGCCGCGACTTGCAGATGTTCGCCGATGCCCAGGTGGACTACCTGGTGCTCGACGCCTCGAACTGGGAGATCTACAAGCCCCAGGCCATCGTCTTGATGCGCACCATCGTGGAGCTTCAAGCGCAGGGGGTGCGTGCCCCGCAGGTCGTGTTCATGACGCACACGGACTCGACCAGCGCCATGGACGAGATCTATCGGACTTTCTACGCCGACGACGCACCGCACCGCTATCCGAGCACGTGGTTCCACTGGGACGGCAAGCCGTTGATCCTGGGTGCTGATCCGTCCAGCACGGTGCAGCAGTTCTTCACGTTCCGCTACGCCCAGTGGCCCAACGAAGAACAGCGAGAGCAGGGCTGGGACTGGATCAGCTTCGACCGCCCGCAGCGGGGCAATTACGACGCCGACGGCACGCTCGAGCAGATGGCCGTCTCACCGGCCCAGAACTCGGGCAGTTCATCGGTGTTCAGTTACACCGCCTGGTACGGCCTCGACGAGGTGCCTTCGCGCAGCCGCAGCTTTCACGACGGCGCCGAGGACGAGTCGCCGGGGGCGCAGAACCAGGGCTACAACTTCCAGGAGCAGTGGGACCATGCGATCGAGCAGGATCCCGAGACGATCCTGATCCTCGAGTGGAACGAATGGATCGCCGGCAACTGGGCCAACGCGCCCGATGACCCGTTGATGTTCTACGACGTGGTCAACACCCGGTGGAGCCGCGACCTCGCGCCCATGGTCGGCGGTTACCAGGACAATTACTACCTGCAGATGGTCGACAACATCCGCCGCTACAAGGGGGTCAGCCCGCCGGCGACACCCAGCGACGAGACGACCATCGACCTCCACGGCTCCTTCCGCCAGTGGGCCGACGTGGCACCGGAGTACACCGACTACCGAGGCGACACCGAGCCTCGCCATCACCCCGGCGTGGGCAACGAGACTTATGTCAATCAGACCGGCCGCAACGACATCGTCAGCAGCAAGGTGGCCCGTGACGATCAGTTCGTCTACTTCTACGCTCGCACGGCCCAGGATCTGACCCCGATCAGCGAGACGAACTGGATGACGCTCTACCTGGGCACCGACGCCGACGGTACGAACGGATGGCACGGCTACGACCACCGTGTGCGGTTCCGGGCCGACGACCCGACGTCGGCCCGGCTGGAGCGGGCCGGCGCAGACGGTGAGACGTGGCAGGTCGTGGCCGATGACGTGGCGTTCCGGACCGCCGGTGACGAGCTCATGGTCGCGATCGCCCGCGACGACATCGGGCTCGGCGCGGATCCGCTGCGGCTGGAATTCAGCTGGTGGGACAACCAGCAGGACGACACCATCATGGACGCCTACGTCTCCGGTGACGCGGCACCGGACGGGCGGTTCAACTACCTCTACGACGCCGGCGAGCACCCGGCCGCTGAACCGGCCCCGGAGCCGCCGGACGTCGCCGCGCCGCCCGAACAACGCCCGGGGCAGTACCGCATCGAGAACGACGACCGGGCGACGGACTACGAGGCCTTCGTCACGCCGGAGGCCGCCACCTGGGTCGAGGTGGACGATCCGGACAGTTCAGGTGGTTCCCACAGCTACCTCTACAACCCCGGTGGCGGCGCAGACCGGTTCTTCCGGACCTTCGTCCGGGCCGGATTCGACGGCAATTCGGTGCGCTGGGTCGCCCCGACAGGGCCGGACGGCACCGAGGCGGAGGTCTTCATTGACGGACTGTCGCAAGGCGTGGTGAACCTCTACCGTTCCCAGCCCGCGCGTCAGCAGTCCGTCTTCGAGGCCCGAGGTCTGCCGGAAGGCCGCCACGAGATCATGGTGGTGTTCGAGCCGCAGAGCGGCACCTATTACCACGACTATTTCGAGTACGGCGTCGGCCCGGCCGGTCTGGGTGGTGGCATCGACCCCGCCGACCCGGCAGCCACCGCCTTCGCCACGGCGTCGTCGTTCGACCCCGCTGAGTGGTTCGCGACGAACGCAGGTCAGGTCAACGACGGCAACCCTGCGACGTACTGGCGCGGAACCCGGGAGAGCGGCGACGACGTCACCTTGTCGTTCGGGCGTACGGTCCCGTTCGACCGGGTGCGGATCGTTCCGCGCACCACCGACACCACGGTCACGTCGTTCGAGCTGCAGGTGCACGACCATCGAGGCTGGAGCGTCGTACACCGCGGCGGCGAACTCACCGCGGCGTCGACCATCGAGCTCGGCGCGACCCGGGGCGACCGGATCCGGTTGGTGGTCGACGAGACCTCCGGTGGGCCGCCGGAGATCGCCGAGCTCTCTGTCGGGTCGCGACACGTGCCCACGCCCGAGCGCTCGGCGACGTCCTGGGAGTTCACCTCCGGCGTGGACGGGTGGAGCGCCGACGGCCCCCTGAACGGACCGGTCTGGTCCGAGGAGGGCGCCATCGGCGGTGACGTCAGCGGGGCCGCAGCGAGCCTGCTGTCACCCGACGGCCTCGACGTCGCCGCGCGTGATTACCCATCGGTCCTGGTGAAGCTGCGCAACGGCACCGAGGCCCGCCAGGCCCGGCTGCGCTACGTCGCCACCAGCGAATCCGGCGAGACCGTCACCGAGAGCCGGCCCTTCCGTATCGAACCCGACAGCTCCTACGTCGACTACGTCGTCGACCTGACCGACGCGCCCGGCTGGTCGGGCACGATCGAGCAGCTGGGTCTCGAGGTGTCAGCCGACTCGGGCCGGATCGACGTGCAATACGTCCGGATGGCGCCCGATCACGCGGTCGTCGCGTCCCATTTCACCACCGACCGGCACGGCTGGACCGGACAGTCGGCGGACCCGCGCTGGAGCGAGGACGGCTCGATCAGCCTGGCCGTGAACGGCACCGACGACGTCCTGACCTCGCCGGCGAACCTGCAAGCCGACATCACCAACGCCGACACCGTGACCCTCCGGCTGCGAAACGCCTCGTCGGCCACCCGCGGCACCGTCCGCTTCGCCACCGAAGCCAGCCCGGAGTTCGCCCCCGAGCGCAGCGTGTCATTCGATCTCGTCGCCCACGACGAGGATGTCCGGACCTATCAGGTCGACATGAGCAACGCCCCCGGGTGGGAGGGGCTGCTCCACCAGCTCCAGGTGGAGTTCAGCGGCGCCGCGCCGGGCGAGCAGGTGGTGCTGGACGCCGTGCGCGTCGAGCCGTTCGTGCTCAACGAGCTCAACACGAAGCGGTCGTGGACGTTCGACACCGGCACCGAAGGCTGGGGAAACGCCGGGGCGATCGAGGGGTTCGGATGGCGTGACGGCGGTGTCGGCGGGACGATCGCCGGCCCGGACCCGCAGTTCTACTCGCAACCCACACTCTGGCTCGACCTCACCGAGCTGAGCACCATCACCGTGCGGATGGCGATCGAGACCGAAGCGGAGTACGGCACGGTGTACTTCACCACCGAAGCGAGCCCCAACTTCAGTGAAGCGAACAGCGTGCGGATTCCGCTCGATCCCGATGCCACCGGGTACGTCGACTACGTGCTGGACATGACGGGTGTGGACGGCTGGCGCGGGGTGTTGCGCCAGCTCCGGGTGGACCCGGCCGAGGGCGCGGCCGGCGGCACCTTCCACGTGGACAGCATCGAGATCGACTGACGGCTCGAGCCCTCTCAGCAGGCCCTCAGCGCGGGAACGCCGCGCCGAGGGCCTCGAGCAGTTCGGTTCCGCGCTCGGTGTCGGGCAACAGGTACGAGCCTTCGGTCCACTCGTTCCACGCATTCACCGTCACCATCGCCGGTGCGCCCGGCTGCGCGGCGAGCAGTTTGACCGACTCCGCCGCCGCCAGCGTGATGGACTCCACCGAACACTCGAACGACGGCGTCCAGCCGTAGCCGACATTGCGCTCCCACACCGCCTCCGGCGACGTGCGCGGCGAGTTGTCCCACCCCACGGAGATGTTCGGGACGAACGGCAACGCCAGATCGTCCGGGTAGGACCAGTAGGCCGCGAACGCCTCCGCACGGACGCGGTCCCAGTCGCCGACCGGGAACGGGTGGGCATCGATGTCGACGTGGTGCAGCCACGTGTACGAGCTGGCCGACGCGACGGGCAGGGCGCTCAAAAGCTCGCGAGGACGGGAGATGGTGACGTGGTTGGGCAGGATGCCGGCTCCCCAGACGACCGCGTCGACGTGCACCCCGGGCAGGCCGGCCTGCCGGGCCTTGCGGTCGAGTCCGGCCAAGGCCTCCGCAGCCGCCTCGACCCCACCGATGGCGGCGACGAACGTGCCGAGCTCGTAGATGGAGAAGAACGGCTTGCCGTCGACGGTGTAGTAGTCCGGGTGGGCGAAATACGCCGACACGACGTGATCGGTCATCTGCTCGAAGCTCTCCAGGCCGACACCACCGGGGCGCAGCAGCCGCGGTTGCGCGCCGCTGCTCGGCGCCGGCAACGGATACAGGTCGAGTAGATCGTGGTTGGCCCACATCAACGCGAACCGCATCGGCGTAGCGTCCTGGCCGCGGCCGAGGAAGCCTTCGTCCAGAGCACGCTGCAGGTAGGGGCCGTCGTCGTACCAGTAGTAGTCGAAGATGAAGCCGTCGATGCCGTGTGCGCGGGCCAGCTGCACCTCGGAGTCCATGACGCGTGGATCGGTCTCGTCGCGATGGCCGAGCGTGGGAATCCGCGGTTGGCGATGCCCGGGGAACCTCGGCGTGGCGTTTCGCACCAACTCCCATTCGGTGAATCCCGGCCGGAACCATCGGCTGTCGCGTTCATCGGCGTGCCAGTGCGGGAAGTAGTAGGCGAGTACGTCGGGTCTCAATGGGTGTCCTTGATCATGGGTGTCGACAGGGCTGCGGTGAGAAGGTGCGTGGTGGTGCGACGTGTTCGACCGGTCACTTGATGGCGCCGGCCACGAACCCGGCCCGGATCTGGCGCTGGAGAACGAGGTACACGGCGATGATCGGCAGGCTGATGAGGACGTTGGCGGCAAAGACCTTGGGCAGATCGACCTGCCGCTCACTCTGGAAGTACGTGGGAACCTGCGTGATCACCTGAGCTGACGAGTCCTGGAGGAGCAGCAGCGGCAGGAAGTACTCGTTCCACGCCGCCAGGAACGTGAAGATGACGATCACCGCGATGATCGGGCGCGCCAGCGGGGCCACCACCCGCACGAAGATCGTGACCGTCCCGGCGCCGTCCAGCCTGGCCGCCTCGTGGATCTCTCCCGGAATACCGGCGAGGAAGTTGCGACCAACCAGCAACCCGAACGGCACACTCAAGGCGCACAGCGGCACGATCACGGCCAACGGTGAGTCGAACAGTCCCAGCCGCTGGATGGTGACGAACAACGGGACCGTCAAAGCCACCGCGGGCAGCGCCAGACCGGCGATGACCGCGACCTGGCTGGTCCGCCCGAACGGCGCTCGCAGCATCACCAGGCCGTACGCCGCGGCCATGGCGACTGTCGTCACGACGGCCACGGTCGAGGCCGAGATGATCAGGCTGTTGAGGAAGAAGCGCAGGAACGGCGTGCCCGTCAGCACCTCGGTGTAGTTCCGCCAACCCGCGCCGGCCAACGATTCCTTCAGCACCAGGCCCAGGGGCACGATGACGACCAACAAGGCCAGAACGACGAGGACCTGGCTGACCACGCGGCTCGCGATGGACTGGTAGCGAAACATCGGGCTCAGGCCTCCCTGACGTGCGAGAGACGAACCTGCAGGACGGCGAAGACGAGAGCGATGATCACCAGGACCATCGACAGGGCGGCTCCGTAGCCGGCGTGGAAGCGCACGATCGTCTGCTCGTAGACGTGCAGGGTGAGCATCTCGGTGGACATGCCCGGCCCGCCCCCGGTCGTCAAGATCACCAGATCGAACGTCTTGAGCGCGTTGATGGCGGTGAGCACGATCAAGACGAGGTGAGATCCACGCAGGCTGGGCAGGATCACGGCGGTGAACATGCGGGCGTTCCCGGCTCCGTCGATCTGCGCGGCCTCCAAGGTCGCCTCGTCGACCTGTGCGATCGCCGCGTCGTAGATGACGAAGCTGTAGCCGGTGTACTGCCACACCGTGATCGCGACCAGGGTCGCCAGGGCGGTGGTGGGGTTCGCCAGCCACGGTTGGGCGAGCGAACCCAGCCCGATCGCGTCCAGGGCGGCGTTCAGCGCGCCGTCGTGGTCGAGCACGTGGCGCGCCGAGGTGGCGATGATGGCGGGGGACAGGACCACCGGCACGAAGACCAGCACGCGCAGCAGGTGGCGCCCACGCGTCTGGGTCCGCACCAGGACGGCGAGGCCGAGGCCGAGGCTGAGCTGCAGGACGATGATCGCCACGCCGTACACGGCGGTGTTGCGCAGGGCCGCGAGGAACACGTCGTCACGGGCCATCGCCACGTAGTTGTCGAACCCGACCGGCAGGCGTGTGGGGGAGATCCCGTTCCACTCGGTCGTGCCGACGGCGGCGTTGTACGCGATACCGACGTGCACTACACCGGCGACCAAGATCACCGCCGGCAGCACCCACAGCAGGGCGGCCGCCCGGGCGCGGTGTCGCGGCCACGTCGTCCGGGCACGCCCGGCGGGACGGGCCCGGGCCGGTGCTGCGGTTTCGTGCTCCCGGCGGGTCTCGGTGACGGGCATCGTGTGCTCGGTCCGGTCGGTGCTCAGCGCTCGAGGCCCGCCGAGACCTGCTCGACCTGCGCCATCGCCTCAGCAGCGGAGTCCGGGTCGGCGACGATGCTCGACAGCGCCTGGCCGAGTGCGGCCTCCAGGTCCGGGTACGGGATCTGGCGCGCGCCGATCAGGTCACCGACGGCGGCTTGCTGTTGCTCGATGTTGGCGGCTTGCTCGGGCACCACGACGTCGTCGGTGCTGACGTCGACGTCTGTGGCAGCGGGGATGTTCGCGAGACCGGCTTGGATCTGCTGCCCCTCGCCGTGGGTCAGGAACGTCAGCAAGGCGAAGGCTTCGTCGGGATGCTCGCTCTGCGCCGATACGGCCCAGCCG
Source organism: Actinomycetes bacterium (assembly GCA_021793295.1). Lineage (GTDB taxonomy): Bacteria > Actinomycetota > Actinomycetes > Jiangellales > Jiangellaceae > Haloactinopolyspora. Next base: position 12,320 of record JAJYTA010000037.1, on the reverse strand, counting down.
TTGTCCGGACCGCCGAACAGCGCCGTCGGTTCCTTGCCGGCCTGCGCCGCCGGGAACGGAGCGGAGAAGAACGGGCCGGCCGGCTCACCGGAGATGCCCTCGGCCGATGCCGCCAGGCCGGTGTTGGTCATGGTGCCGGCGGTGTTCCACGTGCCCAAGGCGATGAAGGCGGCCTCGCCGGAGATGAACGCGTTGAACGCGTCCGGGTACTCGGCCCGCGAGGCCGCGCCCTCGGCGACGATGCCGCCGTCGAACAGGCGCGCGAACTCCGTGGCTGCCGTGACGAACTCCGGTGCGTCCCATGCTGTTTCGCCGGCGATGGCCTCGTACACCAGGCCGGGTTCGTCGGAGTTGATGATGGACAGGAACAGGTCGATGTTGACCCAGGCATCCTTGGCGCCGTGGGCGAGGCATTGAGCGCCCGTGGCGACGATGGCCGCGCAAGCTTTCTCCCACTCGTCGAAGGTCGTGGGTACCTCCACGCCGGCTTCGTCGAGCAGCGACTGGTTGTAGTAGATCAATCCGGCGGCGCTCATGATGCTGGGCATCGCGGCCTGCTTGTCGTCCACCGCGAGCTGGGTCAGGCCTTCCTCGTGGAACTGATCACGCCAGCCTGCGCCGAGATCCGCCTCGAGCAGCGGCGCCAGATCTGCAGCGAGCGGCTCGTAGTTGGCCACCATGCCACCGGGCTGCAACTGGAACACGTCCGGGCCGTCGGAGCTGGTCAGCGCCGGGCGTAACGCCTGCACGTAGTCGTCGTACCCGTAGGGCCGAAACTCGACGGTGATACCGGGGTGCTCAGCTTCGAAGGCCTCGACGACGTCCTCGACCGCGGCCACGTTCCACCCCCACCACGTCAGGTGCACGGCGCCGTCCGGGGCGTCGGTCGCCGAGCCGTCCTCGGAACCACCACCGCAGGCGCTGGCCAGCAGGGCCAGGGCGATCGCTGGGACAAGAAGACGGCGCTGGCCGGTACGAGCGACCTTCATGGCTGGCTACTCCTTGCTGTCGTGGCGGCCGAAGCCCGGGGTTGGTCGTGCAGTCCGCAGGCGCGTTGAAACCTTTCACAAATCTGAGGTGATGAAACCTAGCACCAACCGCGGGCGTCGGCCAAGGGGTCGTCGACAAGACGTGACTGAACTGGCTGAAGTGGCACGGCGAGTGGCGGGATGTCGGGTGTTTGGGAGATGAACCGGTTCATCAGATTGCCCTGTTTGGGCGCGTTCGCTGGTGAAGCCCCCTCAGCGAGTGGAGGAGCGCAGCACCAGCGACGGGGTCAGCACGCGGTTCTCGTGGTGATGGTTCGCGTCGTGACTCACCTCGCGAAGGACGAGCTCCACGGCCGCACTGCCGAGCTCGGCCTTGGGTCGGCGCACGGTCGACAGGGACAGGTGCGACTCGGCGACGAGGTCGATGTCGTCGTAGCCGATGAGCTGGACGTCCTGCCCCAGCTGCAGGCCGGCAGACCGATACGACAGCGCCACCCCGATGGCCAGCAAGTCGCTCGTGCAGAAGACGTCGATCGCTCCGTGCGCGGCGAGCAGGCGGTCGGCCGCGGCGGCGCCGTCGAAGACGGTGACATCGTCGACGGTGACTTCCACGAGCTCGCGCCCGGCCGCCGTGGCAGCGTCGCGCGCTCCAGCTCGGCGCCGGGCGAACTGGCCGATGCGCTGCGGGCCGTTCACCACGGCCACGGGGCGGTCGGTGCCGGCGAACAGATGATTCAACGCGAGCTGGGCGCCGTATTCGTCGTCCACCGCGACCGAGCACGTGTTGCGGGGCGCGCCGTCGTCGATGACGACCACGGGTATCCCGCGTTCCCGGGCGTGCTTGACCACCGGCATGGCCGAACGTACGGGCGTCACGAGAAGCCCCGCCACCCGCTGGCCCTCGAAGTTCTCCACATAGCGCAGCTGGCGATCGGTGCCACCCTGGCTGGTGGCGAGCATGATGACGTAGCCGTGCCGATCGGCCATCTCCATCGCGCCATGCGCGACCTCGGCGAACAGGAGGTTCTTGATGTCGGGCACGATCAACCCGATCGTGGTGTTGCGTCCTTTGCGCAGGCTCGCCGCACCTCGGTTGGCCACGAAGCCGGTGGATCTCATGGCCGCGTGCACCCGGCGCAGCGTCTCAGGCCCCACCCGTTCAGGACGGTTGAGGACGTTCGACACCGTCCCGATCGACACCCCGGCCACGCGGGCCACCGCGCGGATGCCGCGCGGCTGGTTCTCCTTCGCGGTGCTCATCAGGGTTGCTCCTGCCGTGCCATGGGTTCGGCGCCTGGGCGGACTGCTGCACCGTATCGTGCCCTCCGATGCCGACCGAGGGCACGATGAAGGAGGGTTGCGCGGATCAGGCCCTCGAATCGCGCGCCACGTCGAACGCCGCGTGATAGTGCGCGCGTGCCTCGTCGACGATGCTCGGAGCCAGCCACGCCACCGGCTCGACGTCGACGACGAGCGGCTCGTGGTCCGGGCCCAGGCCGACCGGCCGGGCGGTGAGCAACCACGGATGTCGGCCCTGGACGTCGGCGAGGTCGGCGTACTTGCAGACGCGGCGGGCGATCCAGTCGATCGCGGGCCGCGGCCACCATGGCTCGGGATCGATCGTCGTCACCGACAAGCCGGGCATGTGCACCCTGGCCTCGCAGTCGACGCTGGTCTTTCCGGAGAGGTCGGCATCAGGACCCTCGGACTGGCGCAAATACAAGCCCGGGCGTAGCCGCACCAGTTCGACGAGTGCGGCCAGGTCGGGCACAACGGGCAGCTGGCGCCCCGTTATCACCATGGTGGTCGTTCTACCCCGCCGGGTGTGGGGGTATGCGCGCGGAGTCGGCCTTGTTCTTCCTCGCTCGCGAGGCCGCCGTCAGCGACACTGGGACGGTGACTGCGGACCCGACACCCGGCGACGTCTTGCGGCGCATCGCGTACCTGCTCGAGCGTGCTCGAGAGCCGACGTACCGGGTGCGGGCGTTTCGCACTGCTGCCCAGGCCGTCGACGCCGTGACCCCGGAGGAACTCGCCGCGCGGGTCGCGGCGGGCACGTTGACCGAACTGCGCGGTATCGGCAAGGTCACCGCAGAGGTCGTGACCGAGGCGTTGGCCGGCGAGGTGCCGGTCTACCTGCGCCGACTCGAGGCCACCGGCGGCGAGCCGATCGCGGCGGGCGGTGAGCGGATCCGCGCTACGCTGCGTGGCGACCTGCACACACATTCGGACTGGTCCGACGGCGGCAGCCCGATCCACGAGATGGTCGCGGCGGCGTCGGCGCTGGGGCACGAGTACATGGCGCTGACCGACCACTCGCCGCGGCTCACGGTCGCCAACGGTCTTTCGGCGGACCGGTTGCGCCGGCAACTCGAGGTCGTGGCCGACATCAACCGGGAGTCGCAGATCCGGGTCCTGTCCGGGATCGAGGTCGACATCAACGAGGACGGCACGCTGGATCAGTCCGCCGAACTGCTCGATCAGCTCGACGTCGTCGTCGCCAGCGTGCACTCGAAGCTGCGGATGCCCAGCGACGAGATGACGCGCCGGATGGTCACCGCGATCGCCGATCCGCACGTCGACGTCCTGGGGCACTGCACCGGGCGGCTGGTGACCGGATCTCGAGGCACCCGGCCGGAATCGACTTTCGACGCCGAGATCGTGTTCGCGGCGTGTGCCCGGTTCGGGGTTGCGGTGGAGATCAACTCGCGGCCGGAACGGCTGGACCCGCCGAAGCGGCTGTTGCGCTTGGCGGTGGAGGCGGGTTGCCTGTTCGCCATCGACACCGACGCTCATGCGCCGGGCCAGCTGGAGTGGCAGCCCTACGGCTGTGAGCGCGCCATGGCCTGTGGCGTTCCGGTGGAGCGGATCGTCAACTCGTGGCCGGTGGACGAGTTGCTCGCGTGGACGGCGCGGCAGCAGCAGTGACCGCGGCGTCGAGAAGTTCCAGGACACGTTGGACGGCCGGGTGGTCCGCGACGGCCTTCTTGATGGCCACGCTGATATGGCGCACCGGCGTCGGCGCCACGACCGGCACGGTCGCCAGGCCACGGGGCAGGTCGACCACGCCGAGCGCGGGGAGCACAGTGATGCCGATGCCACTGCTGACGAAGGGGATGGCGGTGCGGTAGTCGTGCGTCTCGACGGCGAACTCGGGGGAGAAGCCGGCCTGCGTACACGCCGCGAGCAGGACCTGCCGGCACGGGCCGTCGGTGACGTCGTTGTCGACCCAGCGCCGGGAGGCCAGCTCGGCCAGCGGTACTTCGGTGCGGTAGGCGAGGGGATCGTCGTCGGTGACGACGGCGACATAGGGATCGTCGACGAGGCGCTTGACGATGACCTGATCGGCCACGTCTGACTGCGGGCCCTCGACGAAGATGTCGATGTCCGGATCGCCGCGCTCGGCGTTGCCGAGCTCGGTCATCCGCAGATCGAGGCGGAGCTCGGGGAACTCCGCGCGCAGCGTGGCCACGACGGGTGGCAGCCAGGCTGCCCCGGCGGAAGCGAAATACCCGATGGACAGGCTGCCGACGCGCCCGGCGCGAAGGTCGCTGACAAGGGCTTCGACCCTGCTCAGCTCCTGGAACAGTGGTTCGGCCGCCATGGCCAGGGCGCGTCCGGCGGCGGTGGGCTCGATACCTCGCCCGACGCGCTCGAGCAGCTGGAGGTGCGTCTCGCGCTGTAACGCGGCGAGCTGCTGGCTGACGGCCGAGGGCGTGTAGCCCAGCGCGGACGCGCTGGCCCGGATGGACCCCGTAGCCACGACCGTACGTAGCAGCCGGAGTCGCTGAACGTCGAGCATGACAGCATAGTACAGCTGAACTTAACGATGGTGAAGAAACAATCGCTTGTGCTTTCGAATGTGCGGGCGAAACGATGGGGGGCGTGAGTCGAATCATCCAGACCCCGGCCCCGGCGTCCTCGCGGACAGGCGCCGGCGGCTCCGACGCTGGAAAGGCAGCGATCGCCGCCGGCGTGACGGTCGTGTTGTGGGCATCGTCGTTCGTGGCGATCCGCGACATCGGGCATTCCCTCGCGCCGGCTCCGATGGCACTGCTGCGCCTCGCGGTCGCCGCGGCCGCGCTGACGGCGATCATGGCGGCCTCGCGCGGACGCGCCCTGCGGTTCCCGGCTTCGCGCCGGTCGATCGTCCTGGTGATGGCCTATGGAGTGGTGTGGCTGGGCGCCTACACCGTCGCGTTGAACACCGCCGAGCACCATGTGGATGCGGGAACGGCCGCGATGCTGGTGAACGTCGCGCCCCTGTTGGTGGCCTTCGGTGCGGGCCTGCTGCTGGGTGAGGGGTTTCCGGTTCCCCTGCTGCTGGGCTCGCTGGTGGCCTTCGGCGGCGTTGTGGTGATCGCGACCGGCTCGTCGGGGGACCGGGACACGATCGGCGTCGTGCTGTGCTTGCTGGCCGCTGTGCTCTACGCCTTCGGCGTACTCGTGCAGAAGGTGATCCTGCGCTCGGTGGACGCCCTGGTCGCGACGTGGCTGGGCTGCATCGTGGCCACCGTGGTGTTGCTGCCCTGGCTGCCGCAACTGATCGAGCAACTGCGCCACGCGCCGGCCGGCGCGATCGTGGCCACGATCTACCTGGGCGTGTTTCCCACCGCGATCGGCTTCAGCACCTGGGCGTACGCCCTGCGCCGCACGCCTGCGGGACGGCTCACCGCATCGACCTACGCCGTCCCCGCGGTGTCGGTGCTGTTGTCGTGGCTGTTGCTGGCCGAGGTGCCCGGCGTGCACGGTTTCGTCGGCGGGGCCATCTGCCTGGCCGGGGTCGCGATCTCGCGCCGCAGGTCGCGTCGCTGACGCCGGCGGCCTAGCCTGACACGGCGTCATGTTGGTCGGCCAGATGCTGGAGGGCCGTTGCCACGGCACGTGCCTCGGCCGGACTCAACTCGGCGAGGTGGCGGTCGGAGCCAAGCCGATGCCCGAGCGCGACGACGATGGCGGTGGTCGGCCCGCACTCGAGCCACGCCGCACCGTCATGTGGAAGTTCGGTCACGTCACCGAGGCATACACCGCTCGGATCGTGCTCGACGCACCATGGTTGATGCCGGTGCTCATCGTCGGCCACGGCCGGTCCTCCTGATTCCGCGACGCCGGCGGCGCGCAGTGTCGCCGCGGGTTCGGACGAGCGGCCGTAACCGGCACGTCGTGGCCAGCGCTGGGGTCGCGGCACACGGCCCGCCGGAAGCGGCGAACCAGCCGACTCGAGGTCGTTGAAACGACCTGGAGTGCGATGAGGGCCTCCCGCAGCGCCGGGCGCGCCGACGCGCTGTGCGCAGGAGCCTCATGACGAGCACGCGGATCGGAACAGGTCCAGCATCCGCGCCACCCCAGAATGACACCGATGTGATTCGACGTCAACCGAACATGTCGACGAAGCTCCAGTCAGTGAAAATGAATCGAACTCGTGTCCGTACGCTCTCGTGCCTGCGGCAGTGGCGCGATCGGCGGCCCGGCCGGCGGCGGTGCCAGCACCGATAGGGTCCTGCTGTGCCCAGACTCGCAGACGTCATCACGGTCCTCGAGCAGCTTTTCCCGCCCGAGCTGGCCGAGGCTTGGGATGCGGTGGGCCTCGTGTGCGGTGATCCCGACGCTGAGATCCGGCGCATCCTGTTCGCCGTCGACCCGGTCGCCGTGGTCGGTGACGAGGCCATCGAGGCCGGTGCCGACCTGGTCGTCACGCACCACCCGCTGTTCCTTCGTCCGGTCAACTCCGTTGCGGCCACGACGCCGAAGGGCCGGCTCGTCCACCGGCTGATCACCCACGGCATCGGTCTCTACGTCGCGCACACCAACGCCGACAAGGCCGCGCCGGGCGTCAACGACGCCCTGGCCGGCGTGCTGGGCCTGCAGGACTTGCGGCCCCTGGTGCCGCACCCGGTGGCCGGCGAGGCCGACACCGTCACGCCGACCGGGCTCGGCCGGATCGGAACATTGCCGGCCGCGGAGTCGCTGAGCGCCTTCACCCAGCGGGTGGCGCACCGGCTGCCGCGTACGGTGCACGGCGTGCGCGCCAGCGGCGACCCCGCGGCGATGGTGCGAACCGTCGCCGTGTGCGGAGGTTCGGGCGACTCCCTGCTCGACACCGTCCGCGCGGCCGGTGTCGACGCGTTCGTGACCGCCGACCTGCGCCACCACCCGTCGTCGGAGGCTGGCGAGTCCGGCGGGCCGGCCCTGGTCGACGTCGCTCACTGGGCCAGCGAGTGGCCGTGGCTGGCCCCGGCCGCCGAACGCCTGGCCGAGGGGTTGTCGCCGTGGGGGACTACGGTGGAGACTCACGTCTCGGCAACGCCGACCGACCCGTGGACCCTGCACGAATCAGCCCGCGAGCCCGGTGCGTCCGTGGCCGACGAAGGGAGCCAGCCCTGAACGTTGACCCTGCTGCCCAGCTGCGCCTGCTCGATGTTCAGGCAGCAGATCAGAAGCTCGACCAGCTGGCGCACCGACGCTCCACGCTTCCGGAAGCGGCTGAGCTCCAGAAGCTGGCCGCCGAGCACTCCCGGCTGCGCGATGCCGAGGTCGTAGCCTCCACCACCGTCGCCGACCTCGAGCGCGAGCAGAAGCGCGCCGACGCCGATGTCGAGCAGGTGCGGGCACGCAAAGCCCGCGACCAGCAACGACTCGACGCCGGCCAGGTGTCCTCGCCAAAAGAGCTGGAGAACCTGCAGAGTGAGATCGCCTCGCTCGAACGGCGCCAACGGGTGCTCGAAGACGCCGAGCTCGAGATCATGGAGCGCATCGAGCAGGCCCAGCGCGAGGCCGAGACCCTGGCCGCCGAGCGCGACGCCATCGGCCGCAAGGCACAGGAGGTCCAAGAGGCTCGCGACGCCGCGTGGGCAGCCATCGACGCCGAGACCGAGTCGCTGCGCGCCGAACGAGCCGCGATCGCCGCAGAGATCCCGGCCGAACTGATGTCGCTGTACGAGAAGATCCGGGCCGAACGTGACGGCATCGGCGCTGCGGCGCTGAGCCAACGGCGCTGCGAGGGTTGCCGGCTCCAGCTCGATGCCGCCGAGCTCAACCACATCCGCGGGCTCGCTCCCGATGTGGTCGTCCGGCACGAGGAATGCCGCCGCATCCTCGTCCGAACCGCTGAGTCGGGGGTATGAGCTTGCGCCGGTTGATCGTCGAGGCGGATGGCGGATCGCGCGGAAATCCCGGCCCGGCGGCCTACGGGGCGCTCGTGCGCGACGCCGAGACCGGAGAGGTCCTCGCCGAGGTGGCCGAGGCGATCGGGGTGGCCACCAACAACGTCGCCGAGTACCGCGGTGTGCTCGCCGGGCTGCAGGCGGCGTCCGCCATCGACCCCGAGGCCGTCGTCGAAGCCCGGCTCGACTCCAAGCTCGTCGTCGAGCAGATGTCCGGGCGGTGGAAGATCAAGAACCCGGACCTGCAGCCGTTGGCTCTGGAGGCCAAGCGTGTCCTGCCGGCTGAGAACGTCACGTTCACCTGGGTTCCGCGGGCGCAGAACACCCATGCCGACCAGCTGGTCAACCAGGCACTCGACGGCAAGCCCATCGGCGTCGCCACGGTGATCAAGCCGGAGGCGACGGCCGCGGATGCCGAACCCGCGGGTACCGCGTCGGTGGTGGCCTCGTGGGCACCGGAGCTAGCCACGCCGACGACGCTTCTGCTCGTCCGGCATGGCCAGACGCCGATGACGGCCGCGCGCCGGTTCAGCGGCGGCGGCGTCGAGGGCCCCTCGCTCGACGACACCGGTCGCCAGCAGGCCCAGCGGGCCGCGGAGCTGCTGGCGCAGTCGGGTGCGGTCGCCGTGGTCGCCTCGCCGATGCGACGGACCCGAGAGACGGCCGACGCCATCGCGCAACGCCTGGGCCTGGCGATGCGGATCGACGATTCGTGGCGCGAGCTTGAATTCGGCGCCTGGGAAGGCCTGACGCTGGCCGAGATCACCGAGAAGTATCCGGACGAGGCCGCGCGGTGGTTGACGTCATCGGATGTGCGTCCGCCCGGCGGCGAGACCATCGACGAAGTCGTGCGCCGGATCGCCGTGGCGCGAGACAAGGCCGTCGCCCGCAACCCCGGTCAGCCGATCATCGTGGTCACGCATTCCATGCCGGTGCGCTCGATGGTGGCCATGACTCTCGAGGCGCCGGCGCGGGCCGTGCTTCGGCTGCAGCCCGCACCCGGTTCGGTGACCGAGATCCAGGTCTACCCCGACGGCGCGACCTCGGTCACCGGCTTCGGGCTGCGTCCGTAGCCGCCGTCGGCACGTGGGTGACCACGACGTCGATGGTGGTGGCCGCGCCGCGACGGGCCGGCGCGGTCACCTCGGTGATCCAGCCGGCCGAACGCAATAGCTCGGCGAGCCCGACCGGCTCGTGCGGCGAGCTCGCGGCGGTGAGTAGTTCACGGGCGATGCGGCCCTTGGTGACCTTGTTGTGGTGGCTGACGACCGTGCGTCGCCCGTCACGTTCATGCAGGACACGCACATGTGCCAGGCGTGCGGCGACGTCCGGGCCGGGGCGCCAGTAGGGCGTGTAGGTGCCGGACCGCAGGTCGACGATCAGCCCGTCGCCGGCCGCGTGCGCCATGGTGGAACGCAGGACTGGCCGCCAGAACGCGGCCAGTCGCCCGACGCCGGGGAGATTCGTACCGCCGCCGAGCCGGTAAGCCGGGATCATGTCGCCCGGGCGCAGCAACCCCCACAGACCGCTGGTGATGGCCACCGACCGGTCGGCCCGGCGCCGCGCGGCCGAGGACAGGCCGCGCAGGTCGAGGGCGTCGAAGAGCACGCCGGCATACACCGCACGCGCGGGAGCTGCCGCCGCCTCGCGTAGGCCGGCGTTCATCGCGACCTCACCGGCCTGGGTGGGGCCGAGACCCAGCACCTTGGCTGCGACGTCCGGCTCATCTCGGCACAGCTGGACCAAGGCGGCCATCGCCTCGGCGCGAGGCCCGGTGAGTTCGGGGAAGGACAATGTCTCGAGGTCCAGCGGTGGACCGTCGACCGGGCGTGTCTTGCCCTCGGACGGGGGCAGCAGGATCAACACAACGGTTCAGCGTACGCGGGGCGCTGGCGATGATCACGCCCGTCCGGCTTATGGTGAACGGTCATGGCCGGCGCCACCTACACACACGGGCATCACCCCAGCGTGCTGCGGTCCCACGCGTGGCGGACGGTGGCGAACTCGGCGGCTTACGTGGTTGACCGGTTCGTGCCCGGCGCCGACGTCCTGGACGTCGGCTGTGGGCCCGGCAGCATCACGGCGGAGATCGCCACGCTCGTGGCGCCCGGCCTGGTGGTCGGAGTCGACAGCACCGACGCGCCGCTGGACAGCGCGCGCGAGACGGCGGAGGGTATCGACAACGTCGAGTTCCGCGTCGGTGACGTGTTCGGCTTGGACTTCCCCGCGGCGTCGTTCGACGTCGTTCACGCCCACCAGCTGTTGCAACATGTTCCAGACCCGGTGGCGGCGCTGCGAGAAATGGATCGAGTCTGCCGCGCCGGCGGCGTGGTAGCAGCTCGCGACAGTGACTACGCCGGGATGCACTGGTTCCCGCAGGTCCCGGAGCTGGATGAGTGGCTCGATCTGTACCGGACGCTGGCCCGGGGCAACGGGGGCGAACCCGACGCGGGCCGTCGGCTGCTCTCGTGGGCGAGGACGGCTGGGCTGACCGACGTCGCGGCGACGGCGAGCGTGTGGTGCTTCGCGGCACCGGAGGAACGGCTCTGGTGGGGCCGGATGTGGGCGGACCGCGTGCGGGAGTCCGCCTTCGCGCGCCAAGCGATCGACCGCGGACTGGCCACCTGGGGCGACCTCGACCGGCTGGCACGCGGTTGGCAGCGCTGGGCGGACCACGACGACGGCTGGTTCGCCGTCCCACACGGCGAGATCGTCGCGGCCGGGCGAGCTCGGGCCGGCGCTGCGTCCGGGCCGTAGCCGCTCCGATCGGATTCGCACCGTTCCTCGGGTTGGATTAGTCCCGCCGCGCGCGCGCTATTAAGGTCTTCCCCGTGCTCACGATGCAGGACGCGCTGCTTGCGCTCACGAAGTACTGGACCGACCGCGGCTGCCTGATGGTGCAGCCGTTCAATACCGAGGTCGGCGCCGGAACGATGAACCCGGCGACGATCCTTCGCGTCCTCGGTCCCGAGCCGTGGCACGTGGCCTACGTCGAGCCGAGCGTGCGTCCGGACGACTCCAGGTACGGCGAGAACCCGAACCGGCTGCAGACGCACACGCAATTCCAGGTCATCCTCAAACCCGATCCGGGTGATCCGCAGGAGATCTACCTGGCCAGCCTCGAGGCCTTGGGCATCGACGTGCGGGCCCACGACATCCGGTTCGTCGAAGACAACTGGGCCTCGCCGGCCCTCGGCGCCTGGGGACTGGGCTGGGAGGTCTGGCTCGACGGGCTCGAGATCACCCAGTTCACGTATTTCCAGCAGGCCGGTGGCCAGACGCTCGACCCGGTCTCGGTCGAGATCACCTACGGCATCGAGCGCATCATCATGGCGCTGCAGGGTGTCCAGCACTTCAAGGACATCGTCTACGCGCCCGGCATCACCTACGGCGAAGCGTTCGGCCAGGCCGAGTACGAGATGTCGCGCTATTACCTCGACGACGCCGACGTGGAGGCCAACCGGGCCCTGTTCGAGACCTACGCGACCGAGGCGGGCCGGCTGATCGAGCAGCGCCTGCCGGTGCCGGCCTACACCTACGTGCTGAAGTGCTCCCACACCTTCAACGTCCTCGACTCCAGGGGTGCCATCAGCACCACCGAGCGCGCCAAGTCCTTCGCCCGGATGCGCGGCCTGGCCCGCGAGGTGGCGTCGCTGTGGGCCGAGCGGCGAGACGAGCTCGGCCACCCGTTGGGGACCGCGCCGCAGCCGCGGGCGTCCTCGGACACCGAGCCGTTGCTGCCCGGAGCGCCCGATGCGCGCCAGGCCGAGCCGACGGCGCCAGCGCCGTTGTTGTTCGAGATCGGCACCGAGGAGTTGCCTCCCCACGAGGTCACCAACACCGTCGAGGCTGTGCGGTCGGCCGTGACCACCAAACTCGGTGCTACGCGCCTCCAGCACGGCGCCGTCGTCGTCGACGGGACACCGCGGCGGATCGTGGTCCAGATCGACGATGTCCACCCGCGTGAACCGGACGCGCAACGAACCATCCGCGGCCCCAAGGTCAGCGCCGCTTACGACGCCGACGGCGCGCCGACCAAGGCCCTGCAGGGCTTCGCCCGCAGCCAGGGGGTCAGCATCGACGAACTGTCGCAGGCAGATTTCGGCGGCAACGAGCACGTCGCGCTGACCGTCACCGATGCCGGGCGGGGAGCGGTCGAAGTCCTGGC
>JAJYTA010000224.1 GCA_021793295.1 Actinomycetes bacterium | reverse complement strand
CTCGCCCTGGCGCTGTTCCAGCAGCTGCACGTACTGGCCGGCGTTGAGCAGTGATTCCGGCGTGCCCATGTCCAGCCACGCGAATCCGCGCCCCAGCTCGGTCAGCCCGGCCCGGCCTTGAGCCAGGTAGGCCCGGTTGACGTCGGTGATCTCCAGTTCGCCGCGGTCGGACGGAGCGATGTTCTTCGCGATGCCGACCACGTCGCTGTCGTACATGTACAGACCGGTCACCGCGAGGTTCGACCGCGGCCGGGCCGGCTTCTCCTCCAGGGTCAGCAGCCGCGCATCGTCGTCGATCTCGCCGACGGCGTAGCGGCTCGGATCACTCACCCGATAGCCGAACAGCTCGCACCCGTCCAGATTGGCGACGCTGTCACCCAGCAGCTTCGAGAACCGGGGACCGTGGAAGATGTTGTCTCCCAGGACCAGGCACACCTGATCGTCACCGATGAAGTCGGCACCGATGATCAACGACTCGGCGATCCCCCGCGGCTCGTCTTGCGCGGCGTATTCCACTGTCAAGCCCAACCGCGAGCCGTCGCCGAGCAGATCCTCGAACATGCCCAGCTGGCTCGGCGTGCTGATCAGCAGCATCTCGCGCACGCCGGCCAGCATCAGGACCGACAGCGGGTAGTAGATCATCGGTTTGTCGTAGACCGGCAGCATCTGCTTGGACAGCGCGCCGGTCAGCGGACGAAGCCGCGTCCCGCTGCCGCCGGCCAGGATGATGCCTTTCATGATCTCCTCCCCCGTTGTTCGATGGCCTGGCAGCGCGCGTACTCCGGCAGAAGCCCCTGTTCCTGTGCTTCGGCCAGGGTCATGGCCACCCGGTCTCGTTCGGAGACGGTGAGCTCGAGGTCGTCGGGCAGTGGCAGCGCCAACTCCGGGTCGGTCACCGAGATCGCCAGTTCGTTCTCCGGTACGTAGCTGCTGGTGACGAGGTACGACATGACGGTGTCGTCCTCCAGCGCGACGAACGCATGGGCCGTCCCGACCGGGAAGTACATGGCCCGGAAGTCCTGCTGATCCATCAGCACCGAGTCCACCTGGCCGAACGTCGGCGATCCGAGCCTGATGTCGACCACCATGTCCAGCGCCGAACCGCGAGCGCAGTAGACGTACTTGGCGCAGCCTGGCGGGGTGCGGGTGTAGTGCACTCCGCGGACCACACCGCGGCGCGAGCGGCTGTGGTTGCTCTGGGCCAGCGGGAATCGACCCCCGGTCGCCGCGGCGAAGGCCGGGCCCTGGAACGGCGAGACGAACAGTCCGCGCTCGTCCGGATAGACCGGGGGCGTGAATTCGAGCGCACCGTCGACCTTGAGTTCGCGTACCTGCATGATGAACTCCTGTGGCTCAAAGGGTGGACAACACGTCTCGCACCGCGGCGATGACCTTGTCCTGCAGCCCGATGGGCAACGACGGGTACATCGGCAGCGAGAAGATCTCGGTGGCCAGGTGCTCGGTGACCGGAAGCGCTCCGGGGCCTTGCGGCAGGTGGGCGAACCCGCTCATGGTGTGAACCGGCCACGGATAGCTGATGTTCAGGTGGATGTCGTAGGCCTTGAGGCGTTCGACGATGTCGTCACGCCGCGGGTGCCGGACCACGTAGACGTAGTAGACGTGCTCGTTGCCGGGATTGGCGCTGGGCAGCACGAGGTCGGTGTCGCCAAGTCCCTCGACGTAGCGGCGGGCCACCTCGCGGCGGCCGGCCACGTAGGAGTCGAGCCGGGTGAGCTTGCGCCGCAGGATCTCGGCTTGGACCTCGTCGAGCCGGCTGTTGTGCGCAGGCGTTTGAACCGTGTAATACGTGCGCTCCATGCCGTAGAAGCGCAGCCTGCGCAGACCCGCGGCGACGTCGTCGTCGTCGGTCAGCACCGCGCCGCCGTCACCGTAGGCGCCGAGCACCTTCGTCGGATAGAAGGAGAACGCGGCCGCGTGGCCCGTCGTGCCGGCGAGCCGGCCGTCCTGGCGCGCACCGTGAGCCTGCGCGCAGTCCTCCAGCAGCACCAGGTCGTAGCGTTCACACAGCTCACGCAGCGGTTCGAGATCCACGCACTGGCCGTACAGATGGACCGGCAACAGACAGCGGGTCCGCTTCGTGATGGCAGCCTCGACCTGCTGCACGTCCATCAGGAAGTCCTCGGCGCGCACGTCGACGAACACCGGCGTGGCACCGACGGCATCGATGGCCACCACCGTCGGCGCCGCGGTGTTCGACACGGTGATGACCTCGTCACCGGGACCGACATTCAGGGCTTGGAGTGCCAACTTGATCGCGTTGGTCCCGTTGTCGACACCGACGCAGTGGTTGCGCATGTGATAAGAGGCGAACTCGTCTTCGAAACCCCGGACGCTGTCGGCGAGCACCAACCGGCCGGAGCGGAACACCTGCTCGACCGCGTCGAGGATGTCCTCACGTTCGTTCTCGTACTCAGGCAGGTAATCCCAGACGTAAGTGGTCACGATCTCCCCTTCTGTGCCGCGACAAGGCGGTCCAGCCCTTCGCGTAACGAGATCCGGGGCCGCCATCCGGTGACCGACCGGAACGGTGACGAATCGATCGTCACGCTCTGAAAGTCCGTGGCGGGTGCGTGTTCGGGCGGTTCGGCGCAGATCACGGGGACCGGCGGTGCCCCGGTGTGGTCCGCGACGCATTGGGCGAGACAGGTGAACACCGCGCCGAGGCTGTCGCCGCGTCCGGCGCCGAGCAGCCAATGCCGACCGGCCAAGTCGTCGGGGTGGTCCAACGCGGCCTCGAAGGCCGTGGCGATGTCGGCGACGTGGACCAGGTCGCGCCGGACCGTGCCGTCGTGCCACATGGTGATCGGCTCTCCGGCACGGGCCTTGCGCACCATGGTCGAGATGACGCCGCGGTCGCTCACACCGGCGGCCGCGCCTTCACCGAAGACCGTCGGCAGCCGCAGGCTGATGCCGCGCACCTGTCCTGCGCGCGTGGCGTCCATCAGCAACTGCTCGGCAGCCACCTTCTGCTGGTCGTACGTCGTGGCCGGCCGGTCCGGCTCGCTGCCGTCCAGCGGCTCGCGGGGCGGCGCACCCACCTGGGAGGCCGCCCCGCCGTAGATCACGACCGGCGGCGGCCCGAACCCCGCGGCGCCGGATCGGAGCACGTCGATCAGATCACGCATCACGCCGACGTTCACCCGCCGCGCGCCCGGCTCGGCCGCGGCCCGCCAGCCGCCGTCGCACAGCACCAGGTGGATGACCACGTCGGAGCCCTTCACCGCGGCGGCGAGGGCTTCGCGATCGGTCAGGTCGGCTGACACCGACTCGATGTCGGCCGCCTCCGCAACCGGAACAGCGGCCTCTCGACGAGCCACCGCCCGCAGCCGGACATCACGCCGCGCGAGTCGAGCGACCACGGCGGAGCCGATGAAGCCGGTCGCACCGAGCACGGTGATCAACGGCCTGGCGTCGTCCGCGGCTCCATCGGCCCTACCGGACATGGCGATCAACCTCCCACGGGTTGGATGGTCGGCTCGGCCGCCGTGGACCGCCGCGGCCGAGCGAATCGGCGCATCATGGGCACCTCGACCAGCCGCCAGAGCAGCAGCGAGGCCACGATCGAGGCGGCCATGGCGGCGAGGACGACCAACGTGGCCGTCGTCGTGGTGTACACCCGGGCGGGTCCGAGCAGCTGGAGCAGTGCGAACGTCACCGGGATGTGCACCAGGTACAGCGCATACGACGCCTCACCCAGGCGCATCATGACCGGCGTGGCCAGCCATCCGGACACGCCGTGCTCCACGTCACGGCGTGCGAGCGTGGCGATCACGGCAGCCGCCGGCACACAGGTCGCCGCACCCCACAGATAGGCATCCGGGAGCACCGGTGTGGCGACGAAGACCGCCAGGAGAGCCATGACCGGCCAGAACGGATGCGCGATGGGCCACCGGTGTGACAGCACCGCCCGGGCGAGCAGAATGCCCAAGACGAACTCCAGCGCACGCACCGGCGGGAAGAAGTAGATCAACCACCAGGTCTCCACCGACAACGACATCCATGGCACGACCGTGTCCCCGGGACCGGCCAACGCCACGACCCCCGGCACGGTGACGATCGCGGCCATGACCACGGCCAGCACTGGCCAGAGATGCTTCTGGGCCACCGCGCACAACGGCGCGATGATGAACGGGAAGCTCAGGTAGAAGAACATCTCCGCCACCAGCGACCACGTGACCCCGGTTCCGCTACTGATCAGGCCGGTGTCGGGAACCCACGAATGCACGAGGAAGAGGTTCGCCACCGTCCCGCCTGGTGTCGGCTCGCCCACGGGCAGCATCGTGGCTGCCGTGGTCGCGAGCATCAGGGCGGTCATCAGCACGAGGGTCACGACGTGGTTCGGGAAGATCTTGACGACCCTGCGCCGCCAGAATCGTCGAGCGGTGTCGTCCGCGCGCCTGGTCCAGGTGAGGATGAATCCGCTGAGCACGAAGAACGACGACACCGCGCCGGCGGCCAGGACCTTCGAATAGTCGATGCCTTCCAGGACGGCATGGCCCATGGGAAAGATGCCGGACACGAACACCACGTGACCCACCAACACCGCAAAGGCCAGTAGGAATCGGTACCCGGTCAGCGAAGGTAGTTTGCTCTTGTTCAGGGTCGCGTCCGTCATGGACAATCCCCCCTCGATGAGAAAGATGACGAAGTGATGTTCACGCTCGATCGACGAGCAAGCTGTACAGGCACACCAAGATGCTGCGGGCCTGCACATTGAGGTAATGTGAATGCCGGAGCAGATCTCGTAACTGATGCACCGCCATCCAGCGGTAATCAGGATGCTGATACACGGTGTCGGTCTCGACGATGAGATGCCGGTTGCGAACGCGGTAGAAGCGCCCGCCCTCGTCGGACAGGACACTGTCGAACCGAATCGCCTCCGGCTTTGCGGTCAAGAACTCTTCGAGAAACACCGGCCGTGCGGACGGTGGCAGGTGTTCGTAGTTTCCCGGAGTGCATTGCACCGTCGGGGCCAATTCGGCCACGTCGACCAAGCCGGGTTCGGCGCGTAGGTTCATCAGGACGTGCAGCACCCCGTCGATCGTGGTGACCAGCAGCCCGATCAGGCCGTCTTCCTTCGTCGCCAGCATCGGCTGGGTCCACTGCCCCACCTCTCGGCCGGCTGATTCCACCCGGACCCCGATGACTTCGAAGAACTGGCCCGTATCGTGCTGAATACTCTCCGCGCTGCGGCGCCATCGCGTGAGCGCATCCATCGGGACGGGTTCGACGGTGGCGTCGTTCTTGCTTCGACCTTCGCTGATCCACGATTGGATCTCACGATCGGCGTGACGAGTCCAGGCTGTCGCGTCGCACGAGCTCACCAGCGCACTCGTGAACGGGTCAGCGGCAGCGCTGCCACGGCGGCCGGCGTCGACAGCGAACGGCAAGACCGACAAGACCGTGCGGCTGTCCATGTTCACCAGATCGGGCTGGCGCAGCAGCCACAGCACGTGCCCCACGCTCAGCCACCGGAACCCGTCTCGTGAGGGAATCTCGTCCATCGTCGAGACGATCATGTTGCGGTTTCGCTTCCGCAAGAACCAGGCGCCCTGCTCCGACTGGCGCACATCGGCCAACACCTGGTCCGTGCGCACTTCGCGAAAATACTCAAGATAAGGAACCGAACGCCCGCCGTGCACCCCGGTGAAGTTGCTTCGCGTCGCCTGGACGGTGGGCGACAACTGGACGCCGTTGCAGTTTCCCGGCTCGTCTTTCAACTGCATCAAGCAGTGCACGATGCCATCGATTTCTTTCACCAGAATCCCCAGGATCCCGGTCTCCGGCTGGTTGATGATGGGTTGGCACCAGGCGGAGACCGGGGCCTCGGGGAGACTGAATCGCAGCCC
>JAJYTA010000223.1 GCA_021793295.1 Actinomycetes bacterium | reverse complement strand
GCGCCGGACGGCCCTCGACGCCGTCCTGCCGGTCGATGCGCTGGTCACCAGTGGGATCCTGACTGCTGACGGCGACCGGGTGCGCGCCGCCGTCGACGTACGCCCCTACGCCGACGATGCGGGCGACTGGTGGGTCGTCGCTGACCTGACGCCGGGCATGGACGGGCAGCGGGACCGGATCCCCGACGATCACGTTCTCGGGCTCAACGCCGCATCGAGCACCCTCGCGCAGCTCACGATTCGCCGGCCGGCGCGGCGGGCACTCGACCTCGGCACCGGGTGTGGCGTCCAAACGCTGCATCTGGCCCGTCACTGCGACACGGTGGTCGCCACCGATGTCAACCCCCGTGCGCTTGCCCTGGCATCGATGACCGCACGCCTCAACAGCATCGACGTCGATCTGCGCGCGGGCAGCCTGTTCGAGCCGGTGCGCGACGAGTCCTTCGATCTCATCGCGACGAATCCGCCGTTCGTGATCTCACCGGCCGGTACGCACGTGTACCGCGACGGCGGTCTGCCGGGCGACGAGGTGTCCCGGCGGGTCGTGGTCGACGGCGCCGCCCGCTTGAGCGACGGCGGCGTTCTGCAGTCGCTGGCCAACTGGATGCACGTCCGAGGCGAGGACTGGACCGAACGCCTCGGCGGCTGGGTGGCCGCGACCGGGTGCGACGCGTGGGTGATCCAGCGCGAGGTGCAGGACCCGGCTGAGTACGTGGAGCTGTGGTTGCGCGACGCCGGCGAGGCCGGCCAGCCGGACTACGCCCGCCGGTACGAGGCGTGGTTGTCATGGTTCGACGAGCACGACGTCGAAGGCATCGGGTTCGGCTGGGTGAACCTGCGTGCCTCCGGCTCCGATGACCCGCAGGTACGGATCGAGAACTGGCCGCATGCGGTGGAACAGCCCCTCGGCCCGGCGATCGACGCCTGGTTCGACCGGGCCGACGTGCTGCGCCGACGGGACGAGGCACTGCTCGACGCCACGCTGGTCGTCGCCGGCGACGTCGTCCAAGAGCAGATCGGCCGCCCCGGCGACGAAGATCCCGAACACATCGTGCTGCGCCAGCATCGCGGCCTGATGCGCGCGGTGACGGTCGGCACGGCCGAGGCCGGGTTCGTCGGAGCCTGCGACGGCACGCTTCCCGTCGGGCGGATCATCGACGCCCTGGCCCACGTACTCGGCGTGGACGCCGTCGCCCTGCGTGCCGACCTGCTACCCAGGGTGCGCGAGCTCACCGCGGAGGGGTATCTGGCGCTCGCCGACGGCTGAGTACTCCGGGGCAACACCGGCCGGGCGCTCACGATGTGAGATCAAACCGACCGCTGAATGGACATGAGGGCTGTATCGCCTTTATCGTCAGGGACCAAGGTCATGAGTGTCAGCGTCAAGCCCCGGCTTGCTGACCGGCAACCCTCCACCGCGGTGGGGTGCCCCGGGTGAAGACCTGGCCGGGCATGAGCCGTGTCCGGCAAGCGCGGGCCCGTCGCACCGGGCCCCGAGGCCCCGGAGGCGACGATGACGCTGACCGCACGACGTACCGCACCCGTTCAGCCGACCACCCACTGTGCCCGTTCAGGCCGCGCTGAGCGGGTGCACGCTGCGCCGGTCCCGGCTGGGCCGCTGCTGCCCATCGTCGGCGCCGGCTCGCCGGTTCCGCTGGTCACCGGCGCTGAACGTCCCTACGCCAACCTCGACTACGCCGCCAGTGCGCCGCCGCTGCAGGCGGTCGCCGACCACGTCGACGAGCTCCTGCCGTACTACGCCAGCGTTCACCGTGGCGCGGGTTACGCCTCCCAGGTGTGCACCCGCGTGTACGAGGGCGCGCGGGCGGCGGTCGCCGAGTTCGTCGACGCCCGCTCCGACGACGTCGTGGTGTTCACCCGCAACACCACCGACGCGCTGAACCTGCTGGCCGGTTGCGTCCCGGCCGGTGGCGAGGTCGTCGTCCTCGACATCGAGCACCACGCGAACCTGCTGCCGTGGCGCCACCGCCGGGTGGTCGAGGCGGCCGCGACGCTGGAACGGACTCTGGCGCGAGTCGAGGCCGAGCTGGCTCGCCGCCCGGCGGCGTTGTTGGCCGTCACCGGCACGTCGAACGTCACCGGCGAGCAACTGCCGCTCGGCTTGCTCTCTCGCATCGCCCACCGGCACGGCGCCCGGATCGCCGTCGACGCCGCGCAACTCGTACCGCACCGGCGGATCGACCTGGTGGCCTCGCAAGTCGACTACCTCGCCTTCTCCGGGCACAAGCTGTACGCGCCCTGGGGTGCCGGGGCCTTGGTCGGCCGGCGGGACTGGCTCGACGAGGCGCCGCCCTACCTCGCCGGTGGCGGCGCCGTCCGCGAGGTGGGGCTGGACGAGGTGCGCTGGACCTCGGCCCCGGCGCGACACGAGGGCGGCTCCCCGAACGTCGTGGGTGTCGCGGCGCTGGCCCGAGCGTGTCAGGTCATCGGCGCACTGCCCGAGGGCAGCCTCGAAGCGCACGAGTCCGCGCTGCGGCGCCGCTTGCTGGCCGGGCTCGGGGACGTGCCAGGTGTGCAGGTCCACCGGATCTGGCCGGACAGCTCATCGGCGGTCGGGGTGGTCGCGTTCTCGGTGCGCGGCTACGCCCCCGGGCACGTGGCCGCGTACCTGTCGGCCGAGCACGCGGTCGGTGTCCGCGACGGGAAGTTCTGCGCACACCCGCTCGCCGCCCGGCTCGGGTTCCCCGACGGTGCGCTGCGCGCGAGTTTCGGGCTCGCCACCACCGCCGACGACGTCGATCGGCTCGTCACCGGGATCGACACGCTGGTCCGCAACGGAACCAACTGGAGCTACGACGTCGTGGACGGGCGCTACGAGCCGGTCCCCGATCCGCGGCCGTGGCCGGAGTGGGTGCCCAGCGACGTCGGTCCGGTCACCCGGGGTTGCCAGCCCGGTACCTAGTGCGCTGCGATGGTGGCATGACCTGGCGCCACGCTGCGGGAGTGATCCTCGTGTCGGTCCTGTGGGCGGTGCCGGCGTGCAGCGGCCCGGCGGACTCGGCGAACGGCGAGACCGAACGCCCGGTCACCCCGGCCGAATCGCCGTCGCCGACGACGGAGCCGACCACGGAACCGACGGTGCAGCCGACACGTGAGCCCACGCCCACGCCCACACCGACGCCCGCGGAGTTCACTCCCGCGGCGGCGATGGCGGTGGTGGAACACCTCGCCGGCACCATCGGACCCCGTGAGGCCGCCTCACCAGCGTTCGCCGAAGCGGCCGCCTACGTCTCCGAGCGGTTCACCCGCTTCGGCTACGACGTCACGCAGGTCGATGTGCCCGTCCCCGCTGGGGACTCCTGGGGAGTCGCCGTCGACAGCGGCGCGTCGGCGAACGTCATCGCCGATCCGGCCGGGTTCGATCCCACCCGTCCGCATGTGGTCATCGGCGCGCACCTGGACACGGTGGCCGCAGCGCCAGGCGCGGAGGACAACGCGTCCGGGGTGGCTGTCCTGCTCGAGCTCGCGCGGATGGCGGCCGTCGAACCGCCGCCGGTCCCCGTCCGGTTCATCGCCTTCGGCGCCGAGGAACCCCGGGGCGAGGGGGACGACCTGCACCACTTCGGCTCCCAGCAGTACGTGCGCGAGTTGCCCGAGGCTCGACGCCAGGCGATCCGAGCCATGGTGGCGCTGGACCGGGTCGGTGTCGCGGCCGATCACGTCCCGGTCTGCACCGGAGGGCTCGGAACGACCGCGGTCCGCAGTGCACTGGTCGACGCGGCGGCGGCAGTCGACATCCCGGTGCAGGAATGCGAGAACCGCGCCAGCGACCACTGGTCGTTCGAGAAGGCCTCGATCCCGGCGGCAAGGCTGGGCAGCATCCCGTTCGCCGGCTACCACTCACCCGACGACGTCCCGTCGGTCGTCGATCCCGGGCAGCTGAACCGGGTCGGCAACATCACCTGGGCATGGCTGCAACGACAATGAGCGCGAAACCTTGACTTCGAGTGCACTCGAAGCTCTACCGTCGACGTCGTGACGAACGAGTTGGACACGCGCCCGGCGCCCGCGCCGCCACCTGCGGCACCGACCGCACCGGCAGGGCCCACCGAGTCCATCGCCGACGTGGCCGAGCGCACCGGTGTCACGGCGCACACGCTGCGGTACTACGAGCGCATCGGGCTGCTGAACGTCGCACGTGACCATGCCGGGCACCGGCGTTACACGCCCGATGACGTCGACCGCGTCGTGTTCATCGCGCGGCTGCGCCAGACGGACATGCCGATCCGCGACATTCAGCGCTACTTCGACCTGGTCGCGCAGGGACCGTCCACCGAGCCCGAGCGGCTGGCACTCATGAGGGCCCAGCGCGACGCCGTCCGCGCCCAGCTCGACGCGCTGCACAAGGCGCTCGACGCCGTCGAACACAAGATCACCCTGTACGGCCGCGGCGAGGGCTGCTGACATGTCGGTGCCACCACGTCCCCTCGGCCGCTCCGGCCTCACCGTCTCCGCGCTCGGCCTGGGCTGCATGGAGGATGCGGCTCGCCGGCGGGTGAGCGCTACGCGGACATGAGATTCGTCGCCGGAGTTTCACCGCAGCGGTGAGCACCCGGCATCTCGTGATCGTTTCACCGGGCGGCGGCACGAGGGACGGCGTACTGCAGCCGCCGCCAGCCCAGGAGGACGCACACGGCGAAGCCGAGCGCGTTCGCCAAGCCGTGGGTGGCGGCCATCCAGGTCAGCGACAGGTGCGGCACCGCGTCCCACACCTGCCCCGCCGCCCAGCTCAACGCCAGCGCCATGGTGATCACGAGCACCGCCGCGCCGACCAGGAACAGCGCCCGGACACCGGCCTTGCCGGTCGTCGGCGCCACCTCGCGCCACAGCGACCACGCCAGCAGCCACATCCCGGCAGTCAGCACGATGGCGCCGGCCAACTCCACAGCGTCACTGGTGAAGTAGCCGAGGAAGACCACCCCGATACCCACGGGCACCGTCCACGCCGCCAGGCGCGCGGCCGCCGATCCCACCACAGCCGCGGCGAGCGCCGCCACGAGAGCGGCGGCGAACCCGGCGAAGTGGAAGTGCGCGACCGTCAGCGCCAGCGTCGTCATCCCGAAACCGAGCAGCTCATAGCCGCCGCGCTCGGCCACCAGGCTGCTCCCTGCGACCACCGGCGCCACCATGGCGGTCAACACCGCGACCTCCACGGCGATCGGGCGACGACGTCCAGCCCGCACGATCTCGATCAGTCGCACCAAGGCCAAGACCGCGAGCCACCCGGTGACCGCGGCGTAATAGCTGGCCAAGGCGACGGCGAACGGACCACGATCGAGCAGCAGCGAAACCGCACCCGCCACGCCCGCCAGGGGCCACACCTGGCTGATCGGGCCAAGGCGGCCTCGATCGTCGTCCATGAGCCGCAGCCCCAGCGGGACCACGACGACCATGCCGACAGCCACGATCACTCCGACCAACGCCGTCACGAGCCTGACGTTACTCAGCGGGCCGTACGGTGGTGCACGGAGGTCGGGAGAGGAGATCCGGATGTCGGTGGAGACGAACGTGGAGGCCAACCTTGCGGCCGTGCGGGCGCGGGTGGCTGAGGCTTGTCGCGCGGCCGGGCGCGCCCCTGAGGACGTCCAGGTCCTGCTGGCCACCAAGACCGTCCCGGCCGACCGGATCGCCGTCGCCGTACGGGCCGGCGCCCGCCTTATCGGTGAGAACCGCGTCCAGGAGCTGGCAGAGAAGGACGCGGAGCTGGCCGGTCTGCCGTGCGAACGGCACTTCATCGGGCACCTGCAGACCAACAAGGTCAACCAGGTCCTGCGGTACGTGTCATGCATCCAGTCCGTCGACAGCGTCGACCTCGCCGACCGCCTGCAGCGTCGGCTCGAGCGGCTCGATGGCACCGTCGAGGTGCTGATCCAGGTGAACACCTCCGGCG
>JAJYTA010000222.1 GCA_021793295.1 Actinomycetes bacterium | reverse complement strand
CGTGCCGGGTTGGGACACCGCGGCGCTGAGTGCGCGGGCGGCGTGGGTCGTCAGTTCCACGTCGGCGTCGACGTACAGCCGGGGGAAACCGTGGGCGGCGTCATCGCCGAGGCGCAGCGCATTGCTCTTCGACGGCACCGGGGTCTCGATGACGCGCACACCGGCGAAACCCTGGGCGACTTGCGCGGTCGCGTCGGTGCACCCGTTCGCCACAACCACCACGTTCAGCTCGCCGGGCTCGGCGTGCTCGAGCAGCTTGGTCAGCAGCCGGCCGACGACGCGCTGCTCGTTGTGGGCGGGAACGACGACGCTGATCACATGTGGAGTATCAGCCCGGAGAGCCGCCGGCACCAGCCCCCGCCGACGACGTCAGCCCGGCCACGAGCTCCGCGGCCGACGCCGGGTCGGCGACGTCCAACCGCCAACCGCGCGCGGAATTCGCCAGGGCGACCGCGGCTGTCCAGGCACGTTCGGCGTGGACGTAGTGGTTGAACGACGCGGTCAGGATCTCCTCGAATACCGTGCCGGCGGCTATCGGCGTCAGCGCGGACGCCTGCGCTCCGCGGCGGGCGATCACCACGTTCGCCACCGGGTGCCGGCCGGGTGTCGTCGCCGAGCCGAGTTGCTCCGGCGGCACCGCCCGCTTGCCCGCAGGCTTGCCCACCAGATCGTCCGCGGCGTCGTCGTCGGGCAACCCCATCGCCCGCACCGACCACGCCGTCAGGAACAACGGCCGAGCCAGCCCGTTGACTTGCTGGGTGTCCAGATCGACGGCGACCAGCTCGTCGGTGACGTACCCGAAGCCGTGCCGCAGGCAGGCCGCGGTCAGGGTGCTCTTGCCCTGGCCCGATGCTCCGGGGAACACCGTCACCTGCCCGTCGGCGGCCACGGCCCCGGCGTGCAACAGCAGGTCTGGCGAGCTGTCGATGGCCGCGCGTACCGCCGCGGCGAGCACGCCTTCGACGTCGTCGGCGTCGGCGTCCACCGGCCCGACGGCCGCATCGGCCGGCTCGTCGACCATCACGTTCGCCAGGATTGTCCGCAGCCTCTCGGCGCCGTCCACTCGCACGCGCACCGTGACGCCGACGACGTCGATGAGGACCGAATCGCTCATTCGCCTGGGTTCTCGAGCAACTGGTGGCCGGTCAGTTGATCGAGCGCGGAGTCGACGCCGGCCCGCACCGTTTCGTGGTCGGTCGAGTACGAGTGGGCGAGCATGGCCACGATCTCGTCCACCGAGCGGTGCCCGTCGAGTAGGCGCCACACGTCGCTGGCGGTGTTGTTCAGGACCAGCGCCGTCGCGGTCGCCTCGTGATACAGGGTGACTTCGCCGTCGATCTCGAGCTCACGGACACCAACCGCGGGCTTCGGTGCGGAGCGATTCACGCGCGTCATGGTAGACGAGATCGTCCGCCGCGGTGGCCGACGCTGAACTTGATCATTTCACCCGGCGGGATCAATCGGGCGAAATCCGGGCGAGACAGATCAGTCGTTCGACCTGTACTATCACCGTCATTCGCACAGGGGGCGTGCGAATGGACGATTCTTGGAGCGTTGCGACATGACGCAAGACCGTTCCACCGAGATCAGCCGTCGCCGAGTTTTGGCCAGGGGGGCCACGCTGGGTGGGGCGGTGTGGGCCACACCGACGGTGACCGCCATCTCCCTTTCGCCGGCCAGTGCCGCTTCGCCGAGCGGCGAGAAGCCGCCCGAGCCACCGAAGCCGCCGAAACCACCCGAGCCGCCAGAGCCGAGCGAGCCACCGAAACCGCCGGACGATCACGAGCCGACCCGCGAGCCGACGCCGACGCCGTCGGACCGGCACGGGCCCGACGTCAAGGCGCCGGAGGACCAGCGCGACGATCACCCTGGACCGGCCGGACCAGCTCGGAAAGCTCCTCGCCGCCAGGACTATCCCATTGCCATGAGCTGCGATTATGATCTCCGCAACGGCCGGTTCGCAGGGGGGGCGCCGGCCTCGTGATGCTGGGGGGCTCATGAATCGCTCGACCTCGCGCTCTGCGCGGTCGGTTCACACACCTGCGCACGCGCGACGGGCATCGTCGCGCTCTCGCCGATCGGCGGCGCGTTCCCGACCTGCACCGTCACGATCTCGACGGGCCACCGCACGGCTGGACGCGGTGTCCGCGGCCATCGTCGACGTCTGCGTGGGCCGGCCGCCCATCCTGGTCGACGGCCTGGCTCGCGCCTCGTTCGTTCCCGCGGTGCGGCACCACCGCGTCGCGCCGCTGGCTCACGTGCTGCTGCGTCCGCACGACCCGGACCTCGCCGCCGAGCTCAAGCCCGACCGCGACGCCGCCATGTCCAAGCACCTCGGGACCTCCGTGGTCCTGGACGGCCTGCACACCATCCTCGACGGCATCGACTGGGCCGTGGTCAAGGGACCGGTGCTGTCCGAGCACGCCCATCCCGCGCCAGGTTTGCGCACCTACACCGACGTGGACGTGCTGGTCGCACCGTCGGCACTGCGCGACGTGACCGCGCGCTTCCTCGACGCCGGCTGGAACGTCATCGACTACCACGACATGCTGATCAACCCTGGCACGCCGGGCGAGATGCATTGGGTCAGCCCGTCCGGAATGCTGATCGACCTGCACTGGTCGGTCATCAACATGGCGTCCACGCGAAGCGAGTTCACGGTGCCCACCGACGAGCTGCTCGCCCGACGTGTCCAGCTGCCTGTGGGGCTGTCGTCGGCCTGGACGCTCGCCGACGCCGACGCCGTCGCACACGTCGGCCTGCACGCCGCGTTGACCGGTGCGCACCGGATGCTGCTCATCCTGGACGTCGACCAGCTCGCTCGTCGCGTCACCGACTGGGACGAGCTCGTCACGCGCGCCGTCGCCTGGGGTGCCGCGCCGGCGCTGGGCATCGTCCTGGCCCGGGCCCGGACGTTGCTGCAGACCCCGCTGCCGTCGGACATCCACCGCGCCCTGGGCATCACGCCCGGGCTACGAGCAGCTCTGCGCACCGTCGACCGTCTCTGGCCGGTGCCGACGCTGCGCGAGGAGGCTTCGCCGGCCCGGTTCATGGCCCGCTCCGCTCGCTCCACCAGCCCACGTACCTGGGCGGCCATCGGACGACGCAGCCTGCGCGGGATCGCCAACCGGCTACCCGGCGGCGACCAGGACGCAAGACCGGCGCAGCGGCGCCCGGCCAGCCTGGAATCCCTCGAGACGTACCTGCGCCAGGTCGAGACGCAGGCCGGGGCTACGCCGTGACGACGCGCGCCACGGCTCCTGAGCCGGAGCTGCCCGACCCAGACGGCGACGACTACATCGCGCTGGCGGCCACCGCCCGGCGCAGACGCAAGACGGTCGGTCGCATGCGTGCCCTGATCGGCCAGAGCCTGCGCCTGTCGTGGTCGGCCGATCGCCGGGCCTTCATCGTCACCACCGCGCTGCAGCTGCTCGGCGCCGCCGTCATCGCCGCGCAGGTGCTGGTGGTCAAGATGGTGCTGGACGCGATCCTCGACGTGACCGAGGGCGCGGCCGGCAGCAGCCATGTCTTGGTGCCGGTGCTGCTGCTGGCCGCGATCACCGCCGTCGTCGCCGTGTCGGCCGCGGTGCGGACCAACCAGCAGCGGCTGCTCTCCGAGCTGGTGATGCGATCGACGTGGCAGCAGATGCTCGACGTCGCCGGCGCCGTCGGGTTGCGCGCGTTCGAGTCGCCGGGCTTCTACGACCGCCTAGAACGAGTACAGACCAACGCGCTGAGCCGCCCGCACCAGCTCACCCAGGGCCTGGTGGGCCTGGTGGGCGGCGCTGCGGGATGCGTCGGCCTGTCGGTGGCCATCGTCAGCCTGGAGCCGGTGCTGCTGCCGCTGCTGCTGCTGGCCGGGGTGCCGCTGTTCTTCACCAGCCGCTCCGAGAGTCGGCTCGAGTTCGACTTCACCGTCAGCCAGACGCCACGGCTGCGGATGCGCCACTATCTCGGACTGATCCAGACCGGGCGCGACGAGGCCAAGGAGATCCGTGCCTACGGGCTGTCCCGCACGCTGCGCGAACGCTTCGACGACGTCTACGACGCCTACACCACTGACCTGCGCGGTCACCTGCGCCGGCGCACCCGGCTCGCGGTGGTGGGCAATGCCGCCTCCGCGGCTTTCCTCGCCGCGACGCTGATGGCACTGGTGTGGCTGGTGGGCCGCGGCCGGGTCACCCTGGCCGAGGCCGGTGCGGCGATCATCGCCATCCGGCTGCTCGCCGCTCAGGTGACGACGTTGTTCAAGAGCGCGCAGCAGATCTTCGAGTCCGGCCTGTTCCTCGACGACCTGGCGGACTTCGTGTCGATGCGCCCCGCGGCCGAGCAGGCCGAGGCCGGCGCACCGGCACCTGCGACGTTCGGCACGCTCACCGCCGACGGCGTGACGTTCACCTACCCGGGGAGCCAGCAGCCGGCGCTGGACGACGTGTCCCTGCGTCTGGAGGCCGGCGAGATCGTCGCACTGGTCGGGGAGAACGGTTCGGGCAAGACCACACTGGCGAAACTGTTGGCCACCCTGTATGAGCCCGACGGCGGAGCGATCCGCTGGGACGGCGTGGACGTCAGCAGCTACGCTCGCGCCGGACTGCGGCGATCGATCGCCGTCGTGTTCCAGGACTTCGTGCGCTACCACCTGACCGCTCGCGAGAACATCGGGCTCGGCCGGGTGGAGCAGTTCGCCGACGACGACGCCATCGCCCGCGCGGCACAGCGCTCCGGCATCGACGACGTCATCGAGTCGCTGCCGCAGGGATGGGACACCTTCCTGTCCCGGATGTTCAAAGGCGGGCGTGATCTGTCGCTGGGCCAGTGGCAGCGCGTCGCGCTCGCGCGGGCGTTCTTCCGCGACGCGCCGTTCGTCATCCTGGACGAACCGTCGTCGTCGCTGGATCCGCGGGCCGAGTACGCACTGTTCGAGTCGTTGCGCGAACTGCTGGGCGGGCGCAGCGTGCTGTTCATCTCGCATCGGTTCTCCACCGTGCGCACCGCCGATCGCATCTACGTCCTCGACGGCGGGCGCGTCACCGAACACGGCACGCACGAGGAACTGATGGCCCTCGACGGGCACTACGCCGAGCTGTTCCGGCTGCAAGCAACGGCCTACCTCGAGCCCACGTCGTGATCATCGTCGGCGAGGCTTCGATCGTCCATGCGCGACCGGCCATCGGCGGGTAGCGTCGCGAGCTATGCGGAAACGAAACACGACCCCGGCCATCAGCGCACGTCGCCATCAAGTCTTCGATGCGGTGCTGAGCACCTTTCAGCCCGGACGCCTCGTTGACTTGGGCGCCGGGCACGGTGGCTACGCCCGGCGCGCCGCCGACGCCGGCTGGACGGTGACCGCTGTCGACGCGCGCGACGATCGATTCCCCGACGACTCTCGCATCACCTGGATCAAGCAAGACGTCCGCGAGTTCGACCTGACCGGCTTCGACCTCGTGCTCTGTCTCGGCCTGTGGTACCACCTGACGGTCGACGACCAGATGAGCCTGCTCACCAAGATGGCCCGCAACGGCTCCCCGGTGGTCATCGACACCCACGTCGCCACCGACAACCCCACGTTCAAGCTCTCCGACCCCGTCGTCCAGAACGGCTACACCGGCCGCCTCTACAACGAGAAGGGCTGGAAGACGCGGCTGACCGCGTCGTGGAACAACACCGAGTCCTTCTGGCCGGCCGAGGACGAGTTCTACCGGATGCTCGCCGAGCACGGCTTCCCGGTCGTGTTCGCAGCGACGCCGTGGGTCACCCGTGACCGCACGTTCTTCCTGTGCGCGCCCGGCCCGCAGCAGGAGTCGACCGGCGAGTAGGCCTCAGCGTGTGGACCACGCTGGCGTGATCGGCCGATCGCAAATCGAACCCCACCTCACGACGCACTTCATCGGTCGCGTGGCCGACTAGGTCTGTCGGCGATCCAGCGGAAGATGACACAAATGCTCAAGAACC
>JAJYTA010000221.1 GCA_021793295.1 Actinomycetes bacterium | reverse complement strand
ACCCTCCACCAGAGGGCTGTGTTGGCGGGTCGTGAAGATCGTCGTGTGAGCCCCGACCGAATCCGGTCGGTCGTGAAGATCGTCGTGTGACCTCGAGCCGAATCCGCCGGTCGTGAAGATCGTCGTGTGAAGATCCGCACCCTATACCGGCAAATTCAGCCACGACGATCTTCACGACCAGCCGAACCCCGCAACTACCCGCACGACGATCTTCACGACGCGGGCAGGACGCCAGGCGCTCCAGGCTGCCTCGCCCCACACCGGGGTCGGTAGTCTCCCGCGGGTGAGCACCAGCACCCCTGCGGCATGGTTGATCGCCGGCGCGCCCGGCGCGGGCAAGACGACGGTGGCCCGGATGCTGGCCGACCGGCTCGAGCCCGTTCCGGCGCTGCTGGACAAGGACACCATCTACGCCTCGTTCGTCGTGGCGACGCTGGCTGCCGCGGGGCGACCGTTCGGCGAGCGTGAGGGGCCGTGGTACGACGAGCACATCAAGGTGCACGAGTACACCGGGATCGCCGACACCGCGCGCGAGATCCGCTCTGCCGGTTGCCCGGCCCTGCTCGTCGCGCCGTTCTCCGAGCAGATCCGTCACAAGGACCGCTGGGCCGACTACGTCGAGCGCCTCGGTGGTGACCCGGTGCGGCTGGTCTGGGTGCGCTCGGACCCCGGCACGCTACGCGCCCGGATCGTCGAACGCGGCAACGACCGCGACGCGCAGAAACTCGCCAACTTCGAGGCGTTCACTGCCGCTACGCGGCCCGACGAGCCCCCGCCGGTCCCCCATCACGAGATCGACAACCGGCACGGCGCGCCGCCACTGGACCAGCAGGTCGAACGCCTGCACGCCGCGACCGGCCCCGTGAAGGGAACGACCTAGCGACGCCGCTTGCGCCGAGTCTTCTTCTTCGGCTCCGGCGCGCCGAGGATGCCCTGACCCACCAGCGTCAGCCCGGCCCCCACGAGCCAGATGTCCTTGGCCAAGGCCATGCCCTCATGACTGGGCCGAATGCCGTCGTCGAGGGTCATGGACGGCGTCTTGAAGTACATACCGACGAGGCTGGCACCGAACCCGGTCAGCGCGACCCCGGCGAGGGTGGCAGGCACCATCGGCACGAGCAGGGCGGCGCCGACGGCCATCTCGCTGTAGGCGAGCAGCTGGGCGAACTTCTTCGGTTGCATGTTCCGGAACAGCGCGGGATAGGTGCCAGCCGCCGAAGCGTGCAGGAAGTTGGCCGTGTCGTCGTCGGCGCCCAGCTTGCTGATGCCGGAGTTGAGGATGTACGCGCCGGTCGCGGCGCGAAGTGGCAGGTGGGTCGGATGCATGACGACTCCTCGATGTGGGTGCCTAGAGCTGGCGCATGTTCGTCCGGGCCAGGTCGATGAGCTCGGTGCCCTTGCCGGACAGCACCGTGCGCACGGCGAACAGGGCGAACCCCTTGGCCTGCTCGAAGGTGATGGCCGGCGGGATCGACAGCTCCTGCCGGTCGGTCAGCACGTCGAGAATGGCCGGTCCGTCGTGGGCGAGGAACTGTTTGACCGCGGCCGGGAGATCATCGGAGCGCTCCACCCGCCAACCCTTGATCCCCAAGGCGTCACCGACCTTGGCGAAGTCCGGGTTGTCCAGTGAGGTCCCGAAGGTCACGAACCCGGCGGCCTTCATCTCCAACTCGACGAAGTTCAGGGAGGAGTTGTTGAACACGACGACCTTCACCGGCAGCCGCGTCTGGGTCAGCGTGATCAGTTCACCCATGAGCATGCTCAGCCCGCCGTCTCCCGCGAGAGCCACCACCTGGCGATCCGGGAAGGCGGCTTGCACGCCGATGCCGTGTGGCAGCGCGTTGGCCATAGAGCCGTGGTTGAACGACCCGATCAGCCGCCGGGCGCCGTTCATGTGCAGGTAGCGCGCAGCCCACACCACCGGTGAGCCGACGTCGGGAATGAACACGGCGTCGTCGGCGGCGGCCTCGTCGATGAGCCGGACGAGGTACTGCGGGTGGATCGGCGCCGAACCACGACTCGGCGTAGCCAGCGCGTCGAGCTCCTTCCGGGCCCGTGCGTAGTGCTTGACCATGGTGTCGAGGTGCTTGCTCGACTGCTTCACCGTCAGCTGCGGCAACAGCGCCTGGATGGTCTCTTTCACGCCGCCGACGAGGCCGATGTCGACCTTGGTCCGGCGACCGAGCTGCGCGCCGCGCACATCGACCTGGACGACGGTCGCATTGCGGGGAAAGAACTGTTGATACGGGAAGTCGGTGCCCAGCATCAGCAACGTGTCGCAGCGCTCCATCGCGCGATAGCCCGACGAGAACCCGAGCAGGCCAGTCATGCCGACGTCGTACGGATTGTCGTACTCCACGAACTCCTTGCCGCGCATGGCATGCACGACCGGAGCTTTGAGCACGCCGGCCAACTCGACCAACTCGTCGTGGGCGTCGCGGCAGCCCGCACCGGCGAGGATGGTCACCTTCGATCCGGCGTCGAGCGCGTCGACCGCACCGGCCAGTGCGCCGGGATCGGGCGCCGTGCGGGCCGGCGCGGCGGTGATGCGTTCGGGTTCGGCGTCGACCTTGCTCAACCCGACGTCGCCGGGAATGACCAGGACGGCGACACCGCGCTTGGAGATGGCCTCGCGCATGGCGATGCGAAGCAGGCGGGGCGCCTGTTCGGCATGGGCGACGTGCTCGACGTAGACGCTGCACTCGCGGAACAGCTCCTGCGGGTGGGTCTCCTGGAAGTAGCCGGACCCGATCTCCTCACTGGGAATGTGCGCGGCGATGGCCAGCACCGGAACGCGCGATCGCTGCGCGTCGTACAGACCGTTGATCAGGTGCAGGTTGCCGGGCCCGCAGCTTCCGGCACACACCGCGAGCTCGCCGGTCACCTCGGCCTCCGCCGCGGCGGCGAACGCGGCGGCCTCCTCGTGGCGGACGAGCAGCCACGCCAGCTCCGGACGCGTGCGCAGAGCCTCGGTGAACCCGTTCAGAGAGTCACCGGGGATGCCGTAGACGCGGCGTACACCGCTGGCGACGAGAGTGTCGGCGATGAAATCGGCAACGGTGGCCATCAGTCTCCTTCGAGAACCGCGGACCCCGTGGCCCGCCTGGTGTCGCACCTACCCAGCGGGCCGGATTTCACGCTAGCCGAACCATCCCTCGACGACCCGGGCCACGCCGTCCTCGTCGTTGCTCGCGCACCGGTGATCGGCGGCGGCCACCGCGGCCGGGTGCGCGTTGCCAACCGCGTACGACTTCCCCGCCCAGGCCAGCATCGGGACGTCGTTGGGCATGTCGCCGAAGGCGACGACGTCGGCAGGGCCGATGCCGCGCTCGGCGCAGAACCGGGCCAGCGAGGTCGCCTTCGACACGTTCGCTGCGCTGATCTCCACCACCGCGGCGTGGCCGGAATGGGTCGCAGCCGCCAGATCACCGACGGCGGCGCTGGCCAGCGCGATGAACTCCTGAGCGTCGAGCTTCTGGTGCAAGGCGAGCAGCTTGGCCACCGGCTCGATCAGCAGCGCGTCGAGTTCGGCGACGACGGTGTCCTCGGGCGCCGGCCAGCGCCCCGGAAAGTCCGGCTCGTGCCCGTACCCCAGGTCGCGTTCGATCGCGAAGCTCACGCCAGGTGCGACCTGGCGAATCGCCTGGGCGACGGTCAGCGCGACATCGCCGGCCAGGCTGTGTCGTTCGATGACGGCACGGGCGTGCACGTCGTAGATCAGTGCACCGTTCGCGCAGATCGCCAGGCCGTGGTCGCCGACGGCGTCGGCCAGTTCGTCGATCCAGCGCGGCGGGCGGGCGGAGACGAAGAGGACCGTACAACCGTGCTGCTCGGCACGGGCCAAGGCAGCGCGGGTGCGCGGCGAGACCGTCCCGTCGGAGCGCAGCAAGGTTCCGTCGAGATCGGTGGCGATCACCCGTGGCACCACGACGCGGCTCACCCCGGCTGAGTCAGGCCGGACTGCACGGCGAAGACCACCAGTTGCGCGCGATCGCGCGCGTGCAGCTTCACCATGGCCCGACTGACGTGGGTTCGTACGGTGGCCGGGCTGACGACGAGCTCCTCGGCGATCTCGTCGTTCGACCTGCCGGTGGCGACCCATGCGACGATCTCGCGCTCGCGCTCGGTCAAGCGGTCCAG
Source organism: Actinomycetes bacterium (assembly GCA_021793295.1). GTDB lineage: Bacteria > Actinomycetota > Actinomycetes > Jiangellales > Jiangellaceae > Haloactinopolyspora. The sequence continues at coordinate 1,827 of JAJYTA010000221.1, read as the reverse complement.
CTCCGGATGGGGCGTGGCCGCCGGCAGGTCTCGCGCACTGAACCGGTCGATGACCCGGCGCGTCACCGACGGCGACAACAGCGACGCGCCGTCGGCGACCACCCGGATGGCTTGCAGCAGCTCGTCGGGCGCGGAGTCCTTGAGGACGAAGCCACTCGCGCCGTTGCGCAAGGCTTCGAAGACGTATTCGTCCAGCTCGAACGTGGTCAGCATGATCACTTTGACGTCGGTCAGCGCAGCATCGGCGGTGATCTCGCGCAGCGCCGTCAACCCGTCCATCCCCGGCATCCGGATGTCCATCAAGACGACGTCCGGCGCGGCGCGGCGCACGACGTCGAGCCCGGTGCGTCCGTCGTCGGCCTCGCCGGCCAGTTCGGTGTCGTCCTCGGATTCCAGCAGGGTCCGCAGCCCCATGCGGACCAGGGTCTGATCGTCGACGATCACCACGCGGATCGGCCCAGGCCTGCCGTCTCCGGGCGTATTGGGCTCGGTCATGACGCCGATCCTGGCACGGAAACCTCCCGGATCGGGATCCGGGCACGCACCGCGAAGCCGCCGCCCACACCCGGGCCTGCGTCCAGGGTGCCGCCGAACGCCTCGGCGCGCGAGCGCATCCCGGCGATACCGGTCCCGCCGCCGTCGGCGCCCGGGCGGGTCGTCCCGCCGGAACCGTCGTCCACGACGTCGACCGTGAGCTCCGCGCCGTCGCGCCGGACTCGGACCTGGGCCCGGCTCGCCCCGGAATGCCGCAACACGTTGGTGAGCGATTCCTGCATGATGCGGTACGCGGCGACGGCCACGTCCGGCGGGAGGGCGTCGTCGCGGACGTCGATCTCGGCGTCGACCTCGATGCCGCCGGCGCGGATGCGCTCCAGCAATACGTCCGCCTCGGCCAAGCCCGGCGCGGGCCGCCGCGGCGCGTCGGTGTCGTCGGGTGTGCGCAGCGCCTGCAGTTCGGCGCGCAACCCGTCCAGCGACTCCTTGCTGGTGTCACGGATCGCCATCAGCGCCTCGCGGGCCTTGACCGGATTCTTCTCCAGGACGTGCAGCGCCACCCCCGCCTGCATCGCGATGACCGCCAGCCCGTGCCCCACCGAGTCGTGCAGCTCCTGTGCCATGCGCAGGCGCTCCTCGGACACCGCTCGGCGCGCCATCGCCGCACGCACGTCCCGTTCGGACTCGCGGCGGGTCCGCAGCGCCGCGCCGATCGCCAGCGGCGCGGCGAACGCGGCCAAGGTGCCGATGGTCATGAAGGCGATCGCGTTCCACGCGTTGTCCGGGCTGTCGCCCAGGTGGCGTACGAGCGTGAGGGCGAACACGACCAGCCAGTACGCGGCGACCCAACGCGCCGCGCGGAACAGCGGCAGCCGGGAGCCGACGGTGTAGGCCGCGACCAGGATGGTGAACATGATCGGCCCGTAGGGGTAGCCGATGGCCAGGTAGGCCGACACGGCCAGCGCGTTGGCGGCCAGTACGGCCGCCGGGTACCTGCGGCGCAGCACCAACGGGACGATGGCGAGCACCGCCAGCAGGTAGGCCCACACGTCCAACTCGCGCGCCCAGTCGAGCTGGTCCTCACCGGCCGGACCCATGCCACCAAGCGTGACCAGCAGCAACACCACCGTCACTCCGACGTCGGCGCCCCACGCCTTGAGCCGCTGCACTGACACCTCCGGATCCCTGCCCTGATACCTGACGACCCTAAGCGCCGCAGGTGGGCAGCGGCATCGGTCGGCCCGCGTACCCCGCCTACGCCGATCTGCGTACGTCCGATGCCGCTTGCTGCCGGACGCGCACGAGTACCGCCGGCGCGCATGCTCGGGTCAT
>JAJYTA010000220.1 GCA_021793295.1 Actinomycetes bacterium | reverse complement strand
CCGGACCAACACCCCCACCACCCCAACCCGAACCCCCACCCCAACCACCCGACCCCGCCCACGACATCCCACCCTTCTGAACTCGCGGGACAAGGAAACACGCGATGGGCTGGCACAACCCCGACATCCCCTGGAGCGAATTCGAACGAGCACTGTCCTGGGGAAGCGGCTGGCGCAGCGACGGTGAGAAGCTGCCCCGAATCCCGGCATCCCCCACCGGCACCGGGCCGCGACCTGACACTGGACCGCGACCGTTCAGCCCACCCCGCGTCGCATGGGCCGAACTGCACTGCCATTCCGCCTACAGCTTCCTCGACGGCGCCTCCGAACCCGAGGACTTGGTGGCCGAAGCCGTGGCGCAGGGCGTGGGCGTGCTGGCCATCACTGATCACGACGGCATGTACGGCGTGGTGCGCTTCGCCGAGGCCGCTCGGGAGGCGGGGATCCGGACGGCCTTCGGGGCTGAGCTGAGCTTGAACCTCCCGACGAGGCGGAGCGGCGTACCTGATCCGGAAGGCCATCATCTGCTCGTCCTGGCTCGTGACCCCGAGGGATACCGGCGGCTGGCCGGTGCCATCACCGCTGCGCAGATGCGCGGTGACAAGGGTCGCCCGGTCTACGACCTCGCTGAGCTGGCCGAGGCGCACGACGGCCACTGGGCGATTCTCACCGGCTGCCGCAAAGGTCTCGTTCCTGCCGCTCTTGCTTCCGAGGGACCGAGAGCTGCCGAAGCAGAGCTACGGCGGATGATCGCCATGTTCGGTCGTGAGAACGTCTTCGTCGAACTGATCGACCACGACCAGCCTCTCGACGACGCCCGCAACGACACCTTGTTCGAGCTCGCGCACGACGTCGGCGTCGAGGTCGTGGCGTCCAACAACGTCCATTACGCCCGCCCCGCCGATGCCGACCTCGCCCAGGTGTTGGCGGCTGCCAGAGCCACCAGCAGTCTCGACGAGCTCGCGGGCTGGCTACCGGCCAACGGCACGTCGCACATCCGCAGCGGGGAGGAGATGCAGGAGCGGCTGGCCAGGTATCCCGGGGTCAGGGAGGCGACGGTCGCGCTGGGGGAGTCGTGCTGCTTCGATCTCGATCTCATCGCGCCGAACCTGCCGGATTGCGACGTCCCGGAGGGTTACACCGACGCCGAGTTCCTGCGCCAGGAAGTCGAGAAAGGAGCGCTCAAGCACTACGGCGAGCGTGGGCCGAAGACGAAGCGGATCTACGACCAGCTCGAACACGAGCTAGACGTCATCGAACGGCTCAACTTCCCCGGGTACTTCCTGATCGTTTACGAAATCACCCAGTTCTGCGAGCGGGAGGGCATCCTCTGTCAGGGACGCGGCTCAGCGGCGAACTCGGCGGTCTGCTACGCGCTGGGCATCACCGCCGTCGACCCGATCAAGCACAATCTGCTCTTCGAACGGTTCCTCACCGACTCCCGGGTGGGCCCGCCGGACATCGACATCGACATCGAGAACGCTCGCCGCGAAGAAGTCATCCAGCACGTCTACGAACGGTACGGACGCGACCGTGCCGCGCAGGTGGCCAACGTCAACACCTATCGACCACGGATGGCCATGCGCGACGTCGCCCGGGCCCTCGGCTACAGCCCCGGCCAGGTCGACGCCTGGACGCGGCACATCGGTCATCACGAACCGATCCCTGACGACGTCGGCATCCCCGAGCATGTCGCCCAGTTCGTGTACCGGCTGCTCCGGCTGCCGCGGCACTTGTCGATCCACTCCGGGGGCATGGTTCTGTGCGACCGCCCGGTCGGGGAGGTCTGCCCGGTCGAGTGGGCGACCATGCCCGGGCGCAGTGTTCTGCAATGGGACAAGGACGACTGTGCCGCAGCGGGCCTGGTGAAGTTCGACCTGCTCGGGTTGGGCATGTTGTCGGCGTTGCGGGAGTCCTTCCAACTCCTGACCGACCTGCGCGGGGTCACGTACACGTTGCGCGATGTTCCCGATGAAGATTCCAAGGTCTACGACATGCTGTGTGACGCCGACACCGTCGGTGTCTTCCAAGTCGAGTCGCGTGCGCAGATGGCCACGCTGCCACGGTTGCGCCCGCGACGGTTCTACGAGCTGGTGGTCGAGGTCGCCCTGATCCGCCCCGGCCCGATCCAGGGTGGCTCGGTCCACCCGTACATCCGGCGCAAGAACGAGCAGGAGGCCGTCACCTACCCCCACGAGTTGATGAAGCCCGCGCTCGAGCGCACCGCGGGTGTGCCGTTGTTCCAAGAACAGATGATGCAGCTGGCCATCGACTGCGCCGACTTCAGCGCCCAGGAATCCGACGAGTTGCGCCAGGCCATGAGCTCCAAACGTTCCCCGGAGCGCATCGAGCGGCTGCGCGATCGCCTCCTCGGGGGCATGGCGGCCAAAGGCATTCCGTCCGATGTCGCCGAAGACATCTACGGCAAGCTGTTCGGCTTCGCCAGCTACGGATTCCCCGAGTCGCACGCCTACAGCTTCGCCTACCTGGTGTACGCCAGCGCCTGGTTGAAGAGATACCACCCGGCGATCTTCACCACGGCCTTGCTCAACAACCAGCCCATGGGTTTCTACTCGCCGCAGACCCTGGTCGAGGACGCGCGACGCCACGGGGTGTGCATCAGAGGCGTCGACGTCAACGCCAGCGCCGCCAAGGCCGTTCTGGAAGAGTGCGTCCCGGTGACGTCGGACCACCCGCACGCGCCGGAGGAACCGCAGCCGGCTATCCGCCTCGGCCTGTCGTCGGTGCGCGGACTGGGCGAAGACGTCGCGCAAGCCATCGCCGACTCCCGTCCCTACACCGGCATCGCCGACCTCGTCCGCCGGGTCGACGTGTCGCTTCCGGCACTCGAAGCGCTGGCGACGGCGGGCGCGTTCGGGTGCTTCGGCCTCGACCGTCGCGAAGCGTTGTGGGCGGTCGGGGCGCTGGCCCACGACCGGGCCGACCAGCTTCCGGGCACCACTCCGGGGGCCGCGGCGCCGGCGCTGCCGGCGATGACCGCGGTCGAGCAGACGTTCGCCGACCTGTGGGCCACTGGTGTGTCTCCCGACAGCCATCCGGTGCAGCACGTCCGTGACCGGTTGGCCGAATGGGGTGCCGTACCGGCGGCACAGTTACGCAGCATCCAGGACGGACGCACGGTGATCGTCGGCGGCCTGGTCACGCATCGTCAGCGGCCCCCGACAGCCGGCGGTGTCGTCTTCATGAACATCGAGGACGAGACTGGCATGGTCAACGTCATCTGCCCGCCCGGGGTCTGGGAGCGTCAGCGCCGGATCGCCCTGGAGTCCTCGGCGTTGCTGATCGACGGACGTCTCGAGCGCGGCGGTGGCGCGATCAACCTCCTCGCCACCCGGTTGGCCCCGCTCAAAGTCACCGGCGGTACGCGCAGCCGCGACTTTCGCTGAGCGGTCACCACTGATAGAGCACGGCGCTGCCGACGAGCCGGTCATGGAGCGAACGCCGCTTCGGACTGACGATCACCCACGCCAGGCCGATGGGGAACACGGTGGCGAACGCCGCGCGCACCAGGGCACGAGGGACCGGCAGCCGAGCATGGGTGCCCGCGGTCACGACACGAATCCCCAGCACGGCCGAGCCGAACGTCCGGCCCATCGACGCCCACGCAATCGTCAAGTACGCCACCGAGATCACGAGCGCGCCCACCAACGTCACCGCGAACGGCACCAGGACCGGCTCGAACCTCACTGGGTCGACGGCCAGCACGAAGCCATTCACCAGCAGCAGGCCGACGGCGATGAAGGCGAGCACACTGATCACGTCGACCACACCGGCCATCGCCCGGGTCGCGAATCCCGCCGTGCGCCCCTGGAGCGGCCGAGCGCCCTTGGGGACACCGGACAGGTGCAGAGTGGGGCCCACCTCACGCCGCGTGGTCATCGGCGGGTCCGGCGCAGGAGGCGGTCCGCGACGCTGGCCACGACGTCGTCAGCTTCCATCCCACGACGGCGCACACCGACGACCACGTTGCTCGCCAACGAGCCCGACGACGTGCGAATGATCTCAGGAAGGTCGATCTCGTCGAGAATTTCGTCGGTGATCGCCGCCAGGTCGAGCCGGTCGGCGACCGCCGCGACGTCGATCCGCACGGCGACCGCGTCGACGATCAGCGGAACCAGCCGGTCCAGCAGCTCCGATGCATACCGGTGCTGCCGGCGTCGTTCCATTTCGCCGCGCTGAGCCAGCTCCACGACTCGCGAGCGCAGCTCCGTTTCGATCGCTTCGGCGATGTTGCGGGCAGCGGCGCGATAGCGGTGCGGCACCATCGCGCGAACGGGCGCCGAACCATGCCACGCCAGCCGCGCTGCCATTCCGGCCAGGGCGGTGCCGTACTCGGCCACCTGGACCGCGGCATCTCTGCCGGTCGCCATTACGCCAAGCACTACGTCCGACGGTTTTCCGCCGACCGCCGTCGTGCTCATGTGACCAGTATGGGCCTCGACCACGGATCGTGGCGTTACAGCGCCGCGCTCGCCGGCCTCACGTACTGTCGCCACGTGCCGTTCACTCTCGTTCACCCAGCGGCAGTGTTGCCGTTGGCACGCACGCCGTTGGTGGCTTCCGCGCTGGTGGCCGGCGCACTTGCTCCCGATCTGCTCTACTTCGATCTGCTTTACCGGGCTGCGGTGAGCGTCTCGGGGAACTTCACTCTCACACTCACGCATTCCCTGCATGCGGTGCTGTGGATCGATCCGCTCCTCGCGCTGGTGATGCTGCTGACGTGGTACGGCGTGCTTCGGCGGCCCTTGCTGGCCCTCGCTCCGCCGTCGTTGTCCGGTCGGTTCGCGCCGACGGACCGAATCAGGTTTCTGGCCAGCCCGCGGATGCTGGGATGGGTCTTCGTGTCTGCCGTGCTCGGCGCGACGACACACGTGCTGTGGGATGGCGTGACCAACGACGGCGGCGCGAGCCGCCTTCTGCAATACCTCAGTACCGTGGCCGGGGCGCTGTGCCTGGCGTGGTGGGTGTGGAGATGGTGGCACCGCACCGATCCCGCGCCGCAGGCCGCCGGCGACTGCCTGTCCCGTCGTACCCGGCGCAGTGTGATCGCGGCGCTGGTGCTGCTCGTGTCGTCCGGCGCCGTGATCGAACTGCTGACGAACGGACTGCCTGGCCTGGACGCGACCGGCCAGTACGAGTACGTGGTGCGCTCCGTGCTGGTCGGAGTCGCCAACGGCATGGCCGTGGGCATGGTCGGCTATGTGCTCGGTTGGCAGGGGTACACGCTACGCCGTGCCTTCGCCAGGTAACGTCGGCGCGCGTGAGAATCGTCATCGCTCGCTGCCAAGTCGACTACGCCGGACGGCTGTCCGCGCACCTGGCCGAAGCCGTCCGGCTGATCATGGTGAAGGCCGACGGCAGTGTGCTCGTGCACTCCGACGGTGGCTCGTACAAGCCGCTGAACTGGATGAGCCCGCCGTGCTCGCTGACGGTGTCCGAACCCGACGACGATTCCGACCGGGCGGTCGCCGTATGGACGGTGCGCAGCACCAAGACCGATGACCAACTCGTCATCCGCATCTACGAGGTGCACCACGACACCGAGCACGACCTGGGTGTCGACCCCGGCCTGGTGAAAGACGGCGTCGAGGCACATCTGCAGGAACTGCTGGCGGCCAACGTCGAGACGTTCGGGGCCGGTTGGCGGTTGATCCGACGCGAGTACCCCACGCCGATCGGCCCGGTCGACCTGCTGTGCCGGGACGACGGCGGGTCGGCCGTGGCCGTCGAGATCAAACGCCGAGGTGAGATCGACGGCGTCGAGCAACTCACGCGCTACCTCGAACTGCTCAACCGGGACCCGCATCTCAGCCCGGTCCGTGGGGTGTTCGCCGCGCAGGAGATCAAGCCGCAGGCACGTACGCTCGCCACCGATCGCGGAATCACCTGCGTGACCGTCGACTACGACGCCCTGCGCGGCATCGACGACCCCACCACCCGGTTGTTCTGACC
>JAJYTA010000219.1 GCA_021793295.1 Actinomycetes bacterium | reverse complement strand
GCGCCGATGGCCGCGTCGGTGGCCCAGCGGTTCGGCCGGACGATCCTCAGCCTCGGCGGGATCATGATGGCCGGCGGTACGGCCTGGGTCGGATCGGCGGCATCGACGATCGGCACCGACGGGCACCACTGGTGGCCCATCGCACCCGGGCTCGTCATCGCCGGCGCCGGCCTGTCCTTGCTGGTGATTCCCCTGGTCAACGTCGTGTTGGCAGCCGTTCCGGCCGACGTGGCCGGTGGTGCCGGCGGGCAGTTCTCCACCGCCCAGCAACTCGGTGGAGCACTCGGCGTCGCCGCCGTCGGCACAGTGTTCTTCTCGGCGCTGGAATCGCGCGGTGACTACACCGACGCCTTCACCGCGGCGATGCCGGTCAGCATCGGCCTGTTCGTGGTCGCGGCGGCCTTGTCCCTGGTCCTGCCGAAGACCGCCGTTTCCGAAGAGGAAGCCATCGCCGTGTGACCGCTGCCGCGTCGACGACCGACGAGCCTGGGGGCGTCCTCAGCCGTGGGCGCGTGCGCGGTGCCGGACGATCATCACCGCGCCGATGATCGTCAGCAGCATCCCGGCGACCAGCCCGACCAGTTCAGCTGATCCCGTGGTGGGAAGCGTCTCGTGGCCGGACTCGTCGGGGGCGCCGGTCTCGGCGTCCGGATCGCTCGACGACGGATCGTCCGGGTCGGTCGTCGGGTCCTCCGGATCGGTCGTCGGGTCTTCCGGGTCGGTCACCGACGGGTCATCGCTCGTCAGGCAGGTCAGCGGAAGGGAGAACCGGGTGATCACCTCCATGACGTGACGGTCGTCGGTGAAGATCGCCACGGACAGCAGGTAGCCGTCCGGGCCGGCGATCGCCCGGTCAGCGTGATCGGCCAGATCGAACCGCCAGGTGCCGTTCGAGCCGGTCGGCGCATGGTTGGACGTGATGACCTCGCCCTCCACGAGCGGTGTCGCGGCCGAGGGGTCACTGCTGAGGGTGTCGCCGGAGACGATGTCGATCTCGGCGGTCCCAGCGCCGATGTCGAACGTCTCGAACGTCAGCACGCAGGTGTCCAGGGGGTGCACCGTCGTGTCGCCGGGGCCGGTGTAGGCGTAGGACGCGAGGTCCTCGCCGTTGACCTCGAATCGCGGCCTGGTCGGAATCCCATCACCGCCACGGTCGACGGTGAACGTCCACGCCGGCGACTCGACCGTCTCGTCCGGAGAGGTGGGTGTGCGGAAGAAGGTCAGCACGACCTTCCAGTACCAGGTGGCATCCGCTGCCGCGGCGAACGACTCGGGCAAGGCGAGGGAGTCGCCGGTGGGGGCGAAGGTGACCGGGGTCGCGCTGAAGTCCGCGCTCGTCGACAGCACCACCTCGGTGCGAGCGACGGTGAAACCGGGATCGATCGAGGTGGCCCAGGTCAGGGTCGGCGTGGCCTCGTTGGTGACGGTTCCGTCGGCGGGTGCGGTCAAGGTGACCGTCGGCTCGTCCGGCGGCGTCACGTGGTCGGTGACGACGACGTCGTCGATGGCGACCACCGCCGTGCTCTCGTCGTCGCAGCTGGCCACCGGCGCTGTCGTCGCGGGCGCGCCGTTGCCGAGCCGATCGATCGCGGTCACGCACAGGTCGTAGGTGCCCGGTGGCAGGGCGCTGAAGTCCTCGATCGAGGTGAACGGCTCCTGGGCGGCGGTGTTGATGTCGGTGTCGTGCCAGTCGTACGGACCACTCGAGGCCCCGTCGCGGACGTAGAAGGCCACCCGCAGCACCCCGGCCCCAGGATCGGAGGCCGTGTAGGTGGCGGTGAAGCCGCCGGCGTACGTGCCGCCGCTGACCGGATTGGCGACGGTCAGGATCGGTGGCGTGCTGTCGTCAGGCACGGGGCCGTTGCTGGCGTTGCGAGTGACGTCGGTCCCGGAGCGGATCTCCCACTCGGTGCTGCCGTCAAAGGTCCGGGCATACGACTCGCCGGGGCCAAGCGGCGGGTAGGTCACGGTGTCGAGGTCACCCGAGGTGCCGCGCAGGGTGATGGTGTCGCCGTCGTCGTCGAGGAAGTCCGGGTCGATCACGTAGGTCACGAAGTCACCGGTCATCGTGCCGCAGCCGCTGGTCTCGTTCCCTGCGGCGTCGACGATCCCGCAGATGGACGCTCCGCTGGTCGGGTCGTAGATCTCCACCCAGGCACTCCCCGTGAGGGGGTTGGCGACGACCTCGTTGATCACCGCGTGGCCGGTGATGATCCCGCCGGAGGCCGGCGTGGCGATCGCGCCCAGCGAAGCCGAGACGGCCAGCACGGCGATCGTCGCCGCGCGCCCCAGGGCGCGCAGCCGAGTCAGGGGGATTCGTCGCATGGGTGTAGCGCTCCTCGCAGCCAAGAACCAGGCAAAAGACCAGGTCACGGTACGGTGACCGGCCCGGGCCGCGTATCCGTGACGACCACCGGGATGTACGGCGCTGGGCTCGCGGAGCCGTTACCGTTCGCCTCGTGGACGTCATGCTCGTCGTGCTCCTGGTGATCATGTCCGTGCCGGCATGGCCTGGATCCACCGTCGCCAGAGCGGCGCGGGGTTCGTCGCCAGGGCGCTGACCCGGGCGACGGCCGCGACGGTCGATTCGGCCTCGGGCCGAGCCGGGACGTCAGTGGCGTTGACCGGGGTCGTACGTGCCGGTGCGGTCGTGCCGGTCAGTGCGGCGACCGGGCGGGCCTACGTGGCCCGAGACCTGCGGTTGCGGCCCTTCGACGGCGCCAGCGCGTCGTCGACCCGCTCGGCGTGTGAAGCAGTCGACTTCCTGCTCGAGGACGACACCGGGGTGGCGTTCGTGCGGGCCGGGCAGGCGATGGTGGTGCTGCCACGCGATGTGCAGGCGCCGACGACCACGCTCGACCAGGCACCGTGGGCCATGGAGCTTTTGCGGCAGACCGGGTATCACACCGGTTCGCCGCAGCAGTGTCGCGTGCCGTCCGGATCGCCATCGTTCCAGGTCAGGGCGGTACGGTCTGCCTACGCCGCGCCACGTCTCGTCCCTAGAATCAGGTCGTGGCACCACCATTGGCTGGCGAGGATGCCTTCGCCGTACTCCAGGATCGCCTGACCCAGGCCGCGGCCGGTCGGGCCCACGTGGTCACGGTGTCCGGACCGCCTGGGATCGGCAAGAGCCATCTGCTGCGCCGGCTGGCGAAAGTCGCCAACGAAACCGCGCTCGTGTTGACCTGCTCACCGCACCCTGCCCAACGCGGCGTGGCCTTCGCCGGGCTGGTGCACCTGCTTCAACGCGCCCGGCCCTGGATGCGGCGACTACCCGAGCCGTACCGGCGCGTGCTGGGGGCGGTACTGCGCGGCGGTGGCATCGGGGCGGACCCGCTCGCTGTCGGGGTGGCCGTACACGCCGTCCTGGCCACTGCCGCCGCGGACCGGCCGGTCCTGATGCTGGTCGACGACCTGCCGTGGCTCGACGATGCGTCGCAGCCGGCTCTCTCGTTCGCCGTGCAGCGCCTGGAAGCCGACAGCGTGCTGACCGTTGGCGCGACCGACCAGGCGGCGTCGCCGCTCGGCGGGGAGAGCATCGTCCTGGCCGGGATGGACGACGACGCTGCTCGGGCGCTGCTGCGGACCACCAGCCCGGATCTCATCACCGCGGTCGCCGAACGGATCATCGCCGACGCCGACGGACTTCCACTGGCACTGGTGGACATGGCTCGTGCCCTGACCCCGGCCCAACGCTCGGGCCGAGCGCCGCTGCCCAGGTTTCTCGACGCCGGGCCCGTCCTGCGCCACGAACAGTTCCACCGCGTCACGGCGTTGCCCCCATCGGCCCAACAAGCGCTGTGCGTCGTCGCACTGGACCGGCTGAGCACCGGCGAACTGCTCGACGCTCTGGGCCGGTTGGGTCTGGACGAGCATGCGCTGACCCCGGCCGAGCGGGCAGGCCTGGTCGCCTGGGACGGCGACCGGGTCGACGTCTCGCATCCGACCCTGCGAGGCGTGGTCGTCGATGCCGTGGGCATCGCTCCACGGCTGCGCGCCCATCAAGTACTGGCTCAAGTGGTCGCCCCGGACCCGTCGCGGGCGGCGCACCATCTTGAGCTGGTGACCGCGGGTGCGGACGAACTGGTGGCGCAGACGTCGATCGCCGCTGCCGAAGCCGCCGAAGCCCGCGGCGCGCTCCCGGTGGCCGGTCAGCACTGGCACGCCGCCGCTCGTCGCCAGCACGGCTCGTCGGCTCGCGCATCGCTGCTGAGAGCAGCTCAGGCGTACTTCCGGGCCGGTACCGGCGAGGCGCTCATGGACGCGCTGTCCGCCCTGGAACACGACCCGTCGTCCGGTCCGGAGGAACGAGCCCACGCCTTGGCGCTGCGGCTGGCCTCCGGCAGTGAGGTGGCCGACCCCCGAGTGCTGCGGGCCCGCCTGGAGGATCTGTCACCTGTCCTTTCGTCGTCGGAGAGCAGTCGCCTGTGGACCCTCTACGGGCTGGTGCTCGGCATGTGTGGTTACCTCGTCGAAGCGGTCGAGGCCGTGGATCGGGCCGCTGCGCTGCACCCGGACCTGGACCCGGCCGCCCGGTTCACGGCCGACGGGCTGCGTCTGCTGGCCGGACGGCCCGGCGCCGGGGAGCTCATCGTGCAGCACGCTCACCAGCTCACGGCCGAAGACACCGTGCTCCAGGCCGACCTACCGGTCTCCCCTGCCGTGACCCATCTGGCCTGGCTCGACGCCGCACCCACCGCGCTGCGCCTGCTGCTGCCGCAACGGCAACGGCTCGAACAGCAGCTTCGTCCCACCGCGCTGGCCCTGTCCTGGGCCCAAGAGGCGGTGGTCCTGGAGATCCTCGGGCGATGGGATGCCGCGGATGCCGCCTTCAGCCGCACGCGTGAGCTGGCCCACACCACGACGCTGCTCGCACTGGCGCCGATGCGGGTGCGTCAGGCCCGTATCTTCGCCGCCCGTGGTCAACGCGAGCGGGTCGAAGCGCTGCTCGCCGACGAGTCGATCACGGCCGCGGCCACCACGCCGATGTATCAGTACCTGGTGCACAGCGCCCGGGGTCTGCTCGAACTCGGCGCCGGAGATCCCGGCCGCGCCCTGGAGCACCTCCAGGCCGCCGAGAAGCAGCGCCAGAGCATGTCGCTGCAGGAATGGGCCTTCGGCGATCACCTGGGCGACCTGTACGAGGCCGCGCACCGCCTCGGCCGGCGAGCCGAAGCACGCGAGATGTTGGAAGAAGCTCGCCGAGACGCCGCCGCGACCGGCCGGGCGAGCACCCTGGCCGTGGTGGCTCGCTGTACAGCACTGGACACCGGCTCGGATGAAGACTTCGAGAAGGCTGTTCAGCACCATCAGGAAGCGCCCCGCGCATTCGAGATGGCGCGCACGTACCTGGCCTGGGGGCAGGCCCGGCGCAGAAACCGTCGCAAGAACGCCGCCCGCGATCCCCTGCACCAGGCACGAGATATCTTCACCCGCCTGCAAGCACAGCCCTGGATCGAGCGGACCGAGCAGGAACTGGCCGCCTGCGGCGAACGGAGGCCGGCCACGACAACGGCGCCACTGGCCCGTCTCACTCCGCGCGAAGTCGACGTCGTCCTCCACGCCGCGCACGACGCCACCAATGCCGAGATCGCCGCTCAGCTCTACCTGTCGCGCCGCACCGTGGAGTACCACCTCGCCAACGCCTATCAGAAGCTCGGCATCGCCTCGCGCCGAGAACTGGCCGCCCTGCTGGCGAACGCAGGACACGATTCCGACCCGCCCGGCACACCCCGGTAGGCCACACGGATACCGATCAGCACCACGACCCCTAGCCTCAGCGCTGTGAGCATTCGTTCCGCACGGGGGTTCCGGCTGCCCCGGATCGCCGCCGCCTGTGTCGGGATCGTCCTCCTGGCCGGGTGCTCCAGCCAGGACCCCGACAGCGACGCTGAGCCACCACGCGAACAGCGCGGCGAGCAGACTCCGGCCAGCGAGCAGAGTCCCGCGAACGAGGACGACCCCGCCGGCGGCGATCACGACAC